>VMTK01000029.1 GCA_013791585.1 Candidatus Falkowiibacteriota bacterium | reverse complement strand
CTATTCGCCTGTGCCGACTGCGGGATAAGCATGCCTGAACTGGAGCCGCGCAATTTTTCTTTCAACTCCCCGCACGGCGCCTGCGCCGAATGCTCCGGGCTGGGCACCAAGCTGGAAGTTGATCCGGAATTGATTATCAATCCCAGTCTCACTATCGCCCAAGGCGCCATAAAGCCGTGGGTACACAACACCGCGGCCGGCCAGTCATGGCTGATGCGCATACTTGGCACTGTCGCGCAAAAATATAATTTTGACCTGAACACTCCGATAAAAAACCTCACAAAAAAACAGCTTGACATAGCGCTCTACGGAACAGGCGGCAAAAGCTATAATGTTGATTATGCCTGTCCCGAACATAGCTTCTGGAAAAGCGACCGCTTTTCGGGCGAGCTAACAACGGAGTTTGAAGGCGTAATTCCCAATTTGGAAAGGCGCTATAAGCAGACTGAATCCGACTATGTCAGAAAAGAAATAGAAAATTACATGAGGGTGCTTGTCTGCCCGGCCTGCCAAGGCAAGCGGCTAAAACCCGAGATTCTCTCGGTAAAGATCCCCGGCTTTCCCGCGGATAACGTTGAATTATCAATCAATGACATTACGACTAAAGACATTCGACAAGCAGAAAAATTTTTTTCCGAGCTGGAAAGCTCTAAAAAGCTTTCAGCCAGGAACAAAAAAATATCAGCTCAAATCATCAAAGAAATACGGGCCCGGCTCAGCTTTCTGCTTAATGTGGGGCTTGATTATTTAACATTGGATCGGGCCGCCAATACTCTGTCCGGCGGCGAAGCGCAAAGAATCCGTCTGGCAACCCAAATCGGCTCAAGCTTAATGGGCGTCATTTACATACTAGACGAGCCGTCAATCGGCCTGCACCAAAAAGATAATGACAAATTAATTAGGACTTTAAAAAAACTGCGCGATCTTGGCAACACGGTAATAGTGGTGGAGCACGACAAAGCCACCATGCTGGCGGCTGACTATATTATTGATGTAGGGCCCGGAGCCGGAGAGCATGGCGGCGAAATAGTGGCTGCGGGAACCGCGGCGCGGATAAAAAAATGCGCGAAATCACTAACCGGGCAGTATTTATCCGGAAAAAAATCAATCCCTGAGCCGCAAGAATACCGCCGAGGCAATGGAAAAAAATTAAAAATAACCAACGCGAGCGAGCATAATTTAAAAAATATTGACGTGGAATTTCCTTTGGGCAAATTCATCGCCATTACCGGCGTTTCCGGATCCGGCAAATCAACGCTGATGACTGATATTCTGGCCAATGCTTTGAGCCAAAAATTTTATCGCGCCAAAACCCGGCCCGGAGCGCACAAATCAATTGAGGGGCTGGAGCATATTGATAAAGTAATCAATATTGACCAGTCTCCAATCGGCAGGACTCCCCGCTCCAATCCCGCCACTTACACCGGCGTCTTTACTCCCATGCGTGAATTATTCGCCTCATTGCCGGAAGCAAAAATCAAAGGATACAAAGCCGGACGGTTTTCTTTCAATGTTGTCGGCGGCAGATGCGAAGCCTGCTCCGGCGACGGCCTGGTGAAAATAGAAATGCAATTTCTGCCTGATATTTACGTTGAATGCGATATCTGCCATGGCAAGCGCTACAACAAAGAAGCTTTGGAAATTTATTACAAAAGTAAAAATATCTCCGATGCGCTGAACATGACGGCGGAAGAAGCCATGGGATTTTTTAAAAATATTCCGGCCATCCGCCAAAAACTGTCAACTCTTAACGAAGTCGGCCTCGGCTATATCAAGCTGGGCCAGTCCGCCACCACTCTTTCAGGGGGAGAAGCCCAAAGAGTAAAGCTGGCAACGGAATTATCCCGCCGGGCAACCGGCAAAACATTGTATATTTTGGACGAACCCACAACCGGACTTCATTTTGACGACATAAAAAAATTATTGCATGTGCTGAACCAATTGGTTGACAAAGGCAATACCGTCCTAATTATTGAGCATAATTTGGATGTCATAAAATCAGTTGACTGGATCATTGACCTTGGCCCGGAAGGCGGAGACAGGGGCGGCGAAATAATTGCTGTCGGCTCGCCCAAAGATATTGCTAAAAATAAAAAAAGCCATACCGGGCAGTATTTGGCAAAGGCGCTAAAACACTAGAACACGAAAACACTCGGCTTCGCCCCGCCCTTCGCAAGGGGCGGGGCTTCGCCTCAAAACACGAAAACACTCGGCTTCGCCTCAAAACACGAAAACACTCGGCTTCGCCTCAAAACACGAAAACACAGAAGCGCATTCGTGTTCAAGTGTTTTCGTGTTTTCGTGTTTTCGTGTTTTCGTGTTTCAGTGTTTTCAGTGTTTTCAGTGTTTTCGTGTTTTCGTGTTTTTGTGTTTTTGTGTTTTTGTGTTTTCGTGTTTTTGTGTTTTCGTGTTCAAGTGTTTTCGTGTTAACGCTCACTCGCCAAAAACTTGAGCTGTAAAAACTTCCAATTCAACATCTGCGTCATTTTTATAGCAATCTGCGGATAAGCCGGCTTTTTGGCTGCATAACTGGGACAAAAATTCTTCTTTACTCCAGCCGGTTTCATCCGCCACTTGCGGCAGAAATACTCCGCTTCGCAAGCCTTTCTTTATTATTACCCCATGCTTGCCAAGCTCTATGCCCTGCCAATTATTTATTTTGCGCGGCGCTGACAAAACGCTAATTTCATATTTCAATTCTTCTAATTCTTCGGCTCTTACCGGGAGAAAACGATTATCTTCAACAGCCGCCGCAACTGCCATATCTCTTACAACTTGCCACAATGCTTTTCCTGAAGGAATAATCTGCCCGATACAGCCGCGCAATTTTCCCTGTTTACGCAGAGTAACAAACGCGCCTTGCTTTAATTTCAATCTTTCGTCTATACCATTAAATTCCGGCTTAACGCCGCTGCGAATATAATTTTCCACTGAAGTCCGCGCGATATGCGACAGCTTTTGCTGTTGTTTTTTATTTAAAACATTGCTCATATAAAAAAATAAATGCCTAAATCCTTTTTATTATATTTAATATATCCTTATGCGCAAGCCCGTTGCTGGCAGCAATATCCGCGCTGTCTATTTTCCACGGATTGCCTGAAAAATCCGTCACTATACCGCCCGCTTCTCGGACCATTAACGCGCCAGCTGCCACATCCCATGAATTAGCTCCGGGTATGACAATTGATTCTATCCGTCCACAAGCAATATAAGCCAGTTCAATGGCGGCGCTTCCCATCTGCCTGCAGTCCAAACCGTGCAATTTTTGATAGCTAAAATATTTAATCGCCTTTTGAATGTCTTTTTTCCTGCTGCTGTGGCAAAAAGCATTTAAAACTTTTCCCGCTTTTACTTTTGATACTTTAATTTTTTTATTATTTAATTTTACTCCCTTGCCCTTTTCTGCTATAAACAATTCATCTGGGCAAGGCGCGTAAATAACGCCTAAAACGATCTCTTGCTTAAAAGCCAATGCTATTGATATGGACCAAAGGGGATTATGCATGGAAAAATTAGTTGTGCCGTCAATCGGATCAATAATCCATAAATAATCAGACTTGTTTTTTGTCTGGCCCGCTTCTTCAGATAAAATTCTATGCTCTGGAAAATTTTTCTTTATCGTATTGATTATAATCTTTTCTGAAGCCAAATCAGCTTTAGTCACGATATCATGGCGCGTTTTTAATTTTATTGTCCTGCGATCAAAATTTTTATATTCTCCTAAAGCAAATTTACCTGCTTTTTTCGCGGCCGCAATAGCTGTTTTTTTAATTTTGTTATCCATACGAGTATAATTCAAATCCTCAAATTCATTCAAATGCTTCAAATGATTTTTATTCAAATTATTTTGATAATTATCATTTGAAGCATTTGAATAATAATTTGTAGATTTGAATTATATGATTTCCAAAATTTTTAATTCAATGTTCCCGCTTTTTGTGTCCCAAACGGCAAAAGTCGCTTTGGAAAACATTGCTCCCAAAGTTCCCGGGTTAATTAATCTGGCTCCATTTTTCCGGTCTTCCCACGGCTCATGCGTATGGCCATAAAAAATAATATCACATCCGCCTTTTTTAAAAACATAGTCTATTAAATACGGCTCATGGCAAATCCCAACTTGTGTTTCGTTAAATTTAATTCTGGCGATACGTCCGTGATAATTTATATTACTATATGTTTCCGGCTCGCTTTCAGGAAAAAGTTCAATATTGCCGCGCACTAAATGAATCCTGCCGGAAAAATTTTCAGACAAAAATTCTAAAGTATCGCTATTCGTCACATCCCCGCAGCAAATAATTTCTTTGATATTATTCCGCCCGCACCAATTTAAGCATTTTTCCAAATTTACTAAATTGTCATGAATATCGGAAATAATTGCTATTTTCATATCAATTCAATAATGCGAATCTTCCGCCTCGCAGCAGTCTCTCCGCAGAGGACTGCGACGATTTGCCTGCTTATTCGCCGCAGTCCCTTTCAGGAGACTGCGGCGAGGCGGACGAGAAATTATTATTCGTATTATTTGCAATCTGTAGTATTTGCATAAATTTGCGGATTCGCATTATATTTACCGCGTCAAAAAATAAAAAACCTCATACAATATGCCTCCCGCGAACATCAGAATTAAAAAATAAGCCAGCGCTTTTTTTGGCTTGCGCTTAAATAAAATAAGCTTGTTTTTCTGCTTGCTTAATTTTATGAATATTAAGATTAAAATTATGGCGCTTGTCCCGCCGGCTATTGCTCCGGCAAAGCTGATTACATCAATTAAATTTTTCATGCCTAAAACATAAAGAATATACGGAGCAAAAACAGCTATCGCCCAGGCGGAATATTTATTGACTTTGAAATCCCACCGCAGGGTTTCTTTAATGGATTGCGCCACCAGGAGAAAAGAGGTTACCATGGTAAGCACTCCGAATATCAAAGAAAAGAATATTACGCCATTGTTTATGATCAGCCCGGCGCCGGTAAGCGCGTCCGGCGTGGTTTGGCTGCCGGAAATTCCAACAACCACTAAAGTAAAAATTGATATTATTATTACGGGCAGAAAAGTCCCGATTCTAACAATGCTTTTTATGCTCTTTTTATTTCTGCCAAGCAGCTTGGCGACAATGGGAAGCGACCCGCCTCCATCAAGCGCGAAAAGCATTGCCCCGTAAGGCAGCAGAATATATTTCCAATCAATTAAAAAATAATTGGACGGCTCAGCCGCCCCGTATCCTTTCACGGCGATTAAAGCTACGACTAAAATCAGCAAGCCGGACATAACAAGCTCTGTTTTGGCAATCATCTTGGTGCCGAAAAACACTATAATGGCTTCTACAAAAAATAAAATGCTGGCGTATATAAATTCATTGCCGCCGAAGCGCGGTTCTAAAAGCTGGTTTAAAAAAATGCCGGTAATAATAATGTAAGCGAGCAAAGCCCCGCAATTGCCGACTAATTTGGCTATGAAAACAATAATCTTGCCCCGGCGCCCCAAATAAATTTCCGCGTATCCGGGCATTCTGTGGTATCCTTCGGTAACCACGATTAAGTTGGCGTAGATAAGATGCAGCAAATATTGAACCAGGCCTAAAACAGCGATTAAAATAATAAAGCTCAAAAGTCCGGCCCGTGAAACAAGAAAGGGAAGGCCAAACATGCCAACCCCTATGATATATCCGACCATTACCGCGGCCGCCAGATAATAATTTTTCGGTCTTTTGGTTTTTTGCATAAAAAATTTTATCTTCTACCGGCCTTCAGGCCGGGTTATAGCGGCTTTAGCCGCTAATTTCAACGAAGCTAAAGCTTCAAAAACCCGACCCCCGCTAAAGGCGGGGTCGGTAGAAAACACTTCCCTGAACACCTAATTAACTAATCCCTAATCAACTATTTGACTAACGCCTTATCTTAATCTCATAATCAATCTGCTCAATTTTTCTTAAATTGCCTTTTGCCTGGTCGTATTTGGTGCGCAAATATCCGGCCATGTTAAACTCAACCAGCTCGGCTAAAATATCGTTGATAACTTTTTTTATTTTTTCAACTTCTTTTATGTCGCCGGCCGCGGCCATGTTAATCGCGCGCCTTGTCAGCTCGCCGGTAAAATCGCATAAGCCGCCCAAACAGCTGTCAAAATTCAAATTAACCTCTTTGATTTTATCAACCTTTTTGCCTGCCAAAAACAAGCTGAAGAATTTCGCTTCCGCGTATTCTTCCGCGCCCGCTTTGTACGCTCCTTCCTCAAAAATTCTCGCGCGGCCGAATTTTGTTTCCAGTTTTTTTAAAATTTTTTCTATTTCCAACAAACTGTCTTGCGCTTTTTTGACATCGCCTCGGTGCAGGGAAAAAATCGCCCTTTTTGAATCATACAGCGCGATGTTTGACAAGCTGATGATCTGCCTCCTTTCAGCCGCGTGCTTTTCAAAATCTTGTTTTAATTTTTTGGTGAAATTTTTGTTAATCATGAATATTAAGTAAGAAGGCAGAAGTAAGAAGTTAGAAATTAAAATAACTAATTTTTACTTTTATTCCTTCTTTAATGAATTTTAATTTAATATTCAATTCTCAATATTCAACATTCATTCAACGCTCAATATTCAATATTTAATTTTATTGATTATTATTTTATTGAGTATTGAATGAACATTGCGTATTGGATATTGGATATTTATACATCTTGATAATTTGAATTTATTATCCATAAACTTCTTACTTCTTACTTCTGCCTTCTTACTTACTTATTTCGCTACTCTAAACACTTCGTCAACGCTGGTGATGCCGTCCAGCGCTTTAAGCAGGCCGTCTTGCGCCATGGTAACCATTCCGTTTTTTGCCGCCGCGGCTCGCATATCATACTCGCTTACATTGCCGGATAAAATTATCTTTTCCAGCTCGCTGCTCATTATCATAATTTCATAAATGCCGATTCTGCCGCGATAGCCGATGCCTTGGCACTTTTGGCATCCGTCCGCTTCATAAAATTTTAAATCCGAAATTTTGCCTTTCAGCGCTTTTTTTTCTTCCGGCGGCAGCTGATCAAAATTTTCTTTTATCCTATCCATTGTTTCCGGACTGATTTTCGCTTCTTTTTTGCATTTACCGCAAATTTTTCTGACCAAGCGCTGGCCGACTACCGCGTTGATGGAAGGCGCGAGCAAAAACGGCTTGGCGCCCATTGATAAAAATCTTGGAACCGTGCCTGCCGCGTCGTTCGTATGTATGGTAGACAAAACCAGATGCCCGGTGAGAGCGGCCTGAATGGCTATTTCAGCCGTTTCCAGATCGCGGATTTCGCCGACTAAAATAATATCAGGATCCTGGCGCACAATTGAGCGAAGCCCTTTGGCAAAAGTGTATTTATCGCTGATTTGCGACTGGTTAACTCCGTCCATCTGATATTCAATCGGATCTTCAATGGTTATTATTTTGGTTTCCTGATTGTTAAGTTTTTTTAAAATAGCGTAAAGCGTTGTTGTTTTGCCTGATCCGGTCGGGCCTGTTGTGACAATCATGCCGTTAGGGCGGAGGATTTCCCGCTCTAATTGCTTAAACGCCTGCCCGCGAATGCCCAGCTCTTCAAACTCCAATCTAACTGTGCTGGAGCGGAGCAAGCGCATAACCACGCTTTCGCCATAAGATGTGGGCAGAAAAGACGCCCTGATGTCAATGCGCTCGTTTTTCAAATAAATTGACACTCTGCCGTCCTGCGGCCTGTCTGAAACATTAATTTTCACGCCAGCCAGCATTTTCATGCGCGATATGAGCCTTTTCCAAGCTTCCTTGCCTAAAACAGCCGAGTCATGCAATATGCCATCCACTCTGAATCTTACTTTGATAGCTTTTTCTTCTCCTTCTATATGAATGTCGGAAGCGTTTGCTTTGATTGCCGCCGCCAATATCATGGATACCATTTCAGTCAATTCAGCTTTATTTATCTGCTCCTGCAAATCCTTAAAGCTGGAAAATTTTTCGCTGTGCTTGCTTAATTCTTCTTCTGTCACCTGAACCCCTTTGATTTCCACGCGCTTATTCGGTATATTTTTGTAAAGGATGAAAGCAAAATTCAAGCTATTTTCAGAAATCAAATAAAGCGTCCCTTGGCAATGATATTTTTCTTTTAATTTATCCAACAAATTTTTAATTTCAATGTTTTCCGGATTGGTTGAGCCAATGCGTATTTTTTCTCCGTCATAATAAAAGCAAACAGCGGAAAGCCTGATCGCCTCGGCTTCGCTGATGACAGACAGAGCGTCAAGGCTTATGGCGAAACCGACCAGGCCGATATAAGGAAGCCCTTGGCTGGCCGCTTTTTGCATGGTTATCCGCTCAATGTCTTTTTTGTTTATTTCATTCTGCTTTTTGGAAAATTTTTGCTGGGCGTTTTCATCTTCATCGGAATAATTTTCCGAAGAAAAAATTAAATCTTCAATTGATTGTGCTTTTTTGTTGTCAGGCATAAATGTATAGCGCGTAACGCATAACGCGTAACGCATAAATCTTAACTCATAACACAAACTATTTATTCTGAAGAAAAACACTCTTTTTTGTTCACCACAGTCATTTTACTGTATAAAATCAGAAATATCAACTTAGCCGCTTGGTTTTTTACTAATTTTATAAATCTATGAATTTAAAATGTGTAATTTTTGCAAATTTCTTTTTTATAATTTTTATTAACTGCTTTTAAATCACAATCACAAGAACTGCAGTCAAAATTTATAAGAATACAATCTTCTTTTGAATCACAATAAAACATTGGATCTATTTCAATCTTTTCCTTCGGCTCGCACCAGCTTAAAGAACTTTCACATCTTAATCCGCTTGTCTTAAATCCATTTGGACATTTATAATTTTCATCCGCCTCCTTATAATTATTCTCTCGCATTACTTTTAGAGAAGACAAACAGCAACTGCTGCCGGCGCATTTCTTTTCTAAAAAATTGTAATAATTTTCAACTTCTTAATTAGCCGGCTTTACTGTTTTATTATTTACCGCGCTATTATGATATTTCATAATTATCACGCCGCCGCCGATAATAATCATCCCCAGCGCGGTGAAAATCAAAACGACTAAAAGCGTTTTGATTGTCATCAAAGAAAAGCGCTCTTTCTTGGGCTATTGCTCTTGATCTTGATTTTGCCCCGAATCTTGATTCAGGTTTTGCGGTTGGTTTTGCATAAGATTGGTTTTTAGATTCTCAAATTATAAATTCTAAATAATTTTCTTTATTTATTCTTTTAAATTCGGCGTTAGAATAGGTCTCTTTCCAAAGTTTTGGCTCTTTGCGTTTTTTATTGCCCCATTTAATTTCATAGCCGAACAATTTTCCATCCCTTTCTTCCACCCAGTCAATCTCTTTTTGATCATAAGTCCGCCAAAAATAATTGCTGGAATAAATCGGCTGATAAGCTTGCTTTTTTATTCTTTCCATTACGATAAAATTTTCCCATAGCGCGCCGACATCGTTTCTATTTTCCAATGAATTAAAATTTTCAATTATCGCATTGCGAATACCATTGTCATAAAAATAAACTTTACCTTTGCGAAAAATCTCTTTTCTTAAATTGCGGCTGAAACTGCTTAAATATTTGATAACAAACGCTTTTTCTAAAATATCTAAATATCTCTCAACTGTTTTGACATCTAATTTCACTTGGGTCGCTAATTCATTAAACGAAACTTCGCTGCCGACTTGAAACGCCAATAATTTTAACAATTTTAATAATTGGCTGGAATTTTTGATTTTATCAATGGCCAAAACATCTTTTAATAAATAAGAATTGATTATTTCCTCCAAGACCATAATTTTATTTTTTTGCGTTTCAGCTATAACTATTTCAGGATAAGTCCCGAAAACTAAAAATTTTTCTAAATTTTCCTTTAACTCATATTTATTATATTTTTCCAAAAGCTCCATCTGAGAAAGCGGATATAAAATAATTGTCCTTTTTCTGCCAGTAAGAGGTTCGCCAATATATTGCGATAAATAAAAAGACGATGATCCTGTGGCGATTATTCTAAGATTTGGAACTTGATCAACTAAAATTTTTAATCCCATTCCAATATTAGGAATTTGCTGAGCTTCGTCAATCGCTATTAGATCATACCCCGAAGCGTATTCTATAATTTGGGAAAAATCCTGAGAGCTTAGAATTTGCTGTGTTTTGATATTATCTCCAGAATCAAGCTTGTATTTTAGATCTGTTTTGTTTAAAAATTCTTCTAACAGAATAGTCTTTCCAACTCTTCGCGGACCATAAATAATAAGCACTTTGCCATGCTTAATCATTTTTTCTAAATTGTAAAATCTTTTAAGCATAATTTTTTTGTAAATATTATAGATGCCAATCCCAATATTTATAAGAATAATGGGATTTATATTCCCAATATTAATAAATAATCTAATTTCCGTCAATCAACTGACGCAAATTATACAAATTCAGTTTTTTTAGTCTAATACTTCCTAATAATATATCCCCCGCCAAAGAATTCTTTCTTATCAAGAAAAATTTTAACTTACTGAATTAACCCCATTTCAATTATCATGGTTTTACCATTATTGCATTAACTGTAATTTTTAGTATAACTATAATTGTAAATGCGGAAAGAATGATGAATTAAAAAATATCGCGCCACAGCTGAGCTGAGGCGCAAATACATATCATCAACAAGTATCTATCAAATAATTTAATAGAATCGTTACGCGTTATATTTTGCGCCTTACGCGCTCCGCCATTCTTGCGATCTTGCTGGTCCCGCCCTTGCCGGCAAGCGCGATAAATAAAGAAGTCCATGATGATATTTGAAAAGACGCCAAGCATGCCCCGGTTAAAATAATGGCAAGCAAAATAAAAATGAATCCCAAGACCACTATCAGCCCGAATCCGACGGCGGCGAAAAATTTATAAAAAATAAAAGCCATCAAAACAAACGGTATGGCCAAAGTTAATATTGCCAGCCCCAAAGCCAAGCCGGCCAATAAATTTATCATGAACAAAATAAAAGCCATTTCTACGCTTACCAGCCAATTTTTAACAAACAATTCCCAGCCATTTTTAATTGACGCTTTAAAGCCGCTGCCGCTGATAACAACATAAGCCACGGCGTATTTGATAATAAAGGAAAAAACTATGGCAAGAGGAATTAAAATTATAAAAATAATAAAATAAACTGAATTGGCGATTGGCGCGGCAGCTTGATTGGCAGTCAAAATAACAGGCAAACTAACAAAGAAAAAAGCCAAAAATACAGCCAATTTGGCTATCGCGTTTAATCCGAACACCGGCCAAAAGTTTTTTATGCCGCTTAGCGCCCCATCTTTAACGCCGAGCTTGGCCTTATGCTTTCCCTTGATAATGGCGGCTGAATTGTTGACTATCGCCGCCTGCGATACGATCGCCGTAAAAACCAAAAAGCAGAACAGGGCAAGGATTATCAATCCGGCCAGCAGAAGAATCGCGAAATGAGCCGCGTCATTGGCTATTAAAAACCCGATGTTCGTTAAAGCGCTTTTGCTGAATAATCCTGTTTGGATAATTCTGCCCGCGCTTTGCAAAAAGCCCTGATTCATATCTCCGGTTAAGCCGCGGAACAGGACTTCATATTCTCCTCCGGCGCCGAGCAAAACCGCGAATAGCCCGAAAAACCACAAATATTTATTGCGCCAATTTATTTCCAAAGATTGTTTTAAAATTTTTCTGTAAAACATAAAATTTATACTTGTTAAAAATTATATTCATATTATAACACAAAACTTTGCGTAACGTATAACTTATAAATAATTAAAATATTATTTATTGCTTAGTTAACGAATTAAAGAGTTAACGAGTTAATTAAACTTTAAACAATAACTCGTTAACCCGCTAACTATACAATATTTTAATTATTTATTTTCTTTGCCCCGACTATCTTCTCAAACTCATCCCTTTCCAATGTTTCTTTTTCTAAAAGGGCTTTGACGATTTTTTCCAAATCTTTTCTTTGCTCTTTGATTATGCCTTTTGCCTTGTGCGACGCCTGGTCTATGAAGGCGGATATTTCAGTGTCTATTTTCTCGGCTATTTTTTCGCTGTAATCCCTTTGCTCGTGTATTTCGCGGCCTAAAAATATCATCTCTTCTTTTTCCCCGAAAGTGCGGGGGCCAAGAGTTTCCGACATGCCATAGTCGGTGATAAGCTTTCGCGCCAAGCCGGTGGCGCGGCGCAAATCAGAAGTGGCTCCGGTGGTAATCTCGTTAAAAACTTCTTCTTCCGCCATATAGCCGGCCAAGAGAACCGCTATTTCCTCAATAAATTCCTGCTTGGTATACATGTGCTTGTCGGCGATAGGCAATTTTATGGTATAGCCGCCTGCCTGCCCGCGGGCAATAATGGAAATTTTTTGCACCGGATCGATGCGCGGAGAATAATGCGCCACCAAAGCGTGGCCCGCCTCATGGTAGGCGGTGATTTTCTTTTCTCTCTCGGTCAAAATCCGGCTTCTTCTTTCCGGCCCCAGCATAACTCTTTCAATTGATTCAAATAACTCATCCATTTCAATTATTTTTTTGTTTCTTCTGGCCGCCAGTATCGCGGCTTCATTAAGCAAATTGGATAAATCCGCTCCGCTGAATCCCGGGGTCCTTTCCGCGATTCTCCTCAAGCTCACTTCCTTGGCCAGCGGCTTCTTGCGGGCATGGACTTTCAGTATGGCTTCTCGGTCGGCAATATCCGGCTCGTCTAATGTTATCCGGCGGTCAAACCTGCCCGGGCGGAGCAAGGCTATATCCAAAACATCCGGCCTGTTGGTGGCGGCCATGACGATTACATTGGTGTTCGGCTCAAAGCCGTCCATTTCAACTAAAATTTGATTCAATGTCTGCTCTCTTTCATCATGCGATCCTCCCAGTCCGGCGCCGCGCTTGCGGCCCACAGCGTCTATTTCGTCAATAAAAATAATGCAGGGCGCGTTCTTCTTGGCTTTCTTGAATAAATCCCGGACGCGCGACGCTCCCACGCCGACAAACATTTCCACGAATTCCGATCCGGAAATGCTGAAAAAAGGCACTTCCGCTTCGCCTGCCGTTGCTCTGGCAAGAAGAGTTTTTCCGGTGCCGGGGCTGCCCAAGAGCAGAACGCCTCTGGGAATGCGGGCGCCAAGCTCAAGAAATTTCTTCGGCTGCTTTAAAAATTCAACCACTTCTTTCAGCTCTTCCTTGGCTTCTTTTACTCCGGCAACATCTTTGAAAGTTGTCTTGTCTTTGGTGTCTTTGCTGAATTCCTTTGCCTGGGACTGGCCGAACATCATAGCGCGCGTATTCGCGCCTTGCACCCCGCGCATCATAAAATAAATAAAAAAGCCGATCAGCAAAAACGGCAGCAAAAACGGCAGTATGGAAGTGAGCCAAAAATCAAGCCCTGACTCATCCTTGACTTCAATTTTGATATTGGCTAATTTTTCTTTTTCCACTCCAAAATTATTCAACAGTTCGGATAATGTTTCTCCGGTTTCTTTTTTTACTGTTTCGCTTTCTCCGCTTGTCAAAGCCACTTTCAGCTCATCTCCTTCTATAACAATGCTCCCGACTTCGCCATTGTTGATTTGGCTGATCAGCATCTCAATGCCGACTTTTTCCTCTTTTGGAGCGCCTCCTCCAAACGCGCTGAATAAAGCGGCAATCGCCAAAAATACGATAAAAAATATTAAAAAATTTTTAATCAAGTTTTTCATAAAAATATAATGCGAATCTACAAATTATATGCGAATACCGCAAATTACGAATAATGCGAATAATTATTAAGGTTTATTATTTATCAAGGATGTTTTGATTATATAATATTATTATGTTTTAAGCAAATCAAAAACCCCGGCTTTATAACGGAGTTTTTGATATTTAAACTTTTTATTTATTGTCTGTTTCAGTTTTTTCGCTTTTCTTTACTGCACTTTTCTCGCTAACTTCTTTTTTGTCTTTATCACTATTTTTATTTTTCTTATCTTCCTTTTTCTCTTTACCGTCTTTCTTTTTAATTTTCTTGTCTTTGTCTTTATCTTTTTCTTCTTCCTTTTCCTCTTTCTTGCCTTCTTGTTTTTGTGTTTTTGTGTTTTCGTGTTTTTGTGTTTTCGTGTTTTCAGTGTTTTTGTGTTTTCGTGTTTTCGTGTTTTCAGTGTTTTCGTGTTTTCGTGTTTCAGTGTTTTCGTGTTTCTTTGTTTTGCCATCCGGTATTACCAAGCCAAGGCGATGATTTTCAGCATCTATGGAAGCGATAATAAATTTCTGTTTGCCGCCTTGCTTGAAAACATCGTGAATCTTCTGGCCTGGCGCCAAATTCAGCTGGCTGATATGCGACAGCCCGTGGATGTCCGCGTCCAGCTTGACAAACAAGCCGAATGGATTAACCTTAAGTATTTCGCCGTCAACGGTTTGGCCCTCTTTGTATTTTTTGGCGACATTCTTCCACGGATCTTTAATCAGCCGCTTGGCTGACAAAAATATTTTTGATCCGTCAATGGAAATAATTTCCGCTTTAATCTGGTCGCCGACTTTAAATAAATCCGCCGGGTTGTCAATCCTTTGCCACGCCAGCTCGGAAATATGTATCAGTCCTTCCAAATTTTTGTCAAAACTCACAAAGACTCCAAAGCTTGTCATGGCGGCGATTCTGCCTTCCACCAAGCCGCCGACTTTATATTTGGAAATTACATCTTTTTGCTTTTCCTGCCACGCCTTTCTTTCGCTCACCACAACTTTTCCCTCTTGTTCTTCTATGTTTATGACCCTTACTTTCATATCTTTGCCGATAAACGACTTAAGTTTTTCCAAAATTTTCCCCCTGTCTCCGCCGCTGATCCGGGGATAATTTTCAGGAGCTAATTGGGAAACAGGCAAAAAACCAACAATTTGGGCATAGCTTATCACCAGCCCGCCTTTGTTGGCGTCATCAACTTTGACTTTAATGTCTGTTTTGTTTTTAAAAGAATCAATCAAATTGCCCCATGCTTTTTGCTGGCCCGCGTGCCTGAAAGATAATTCCAATTCGCCATTTTCATTGTCTTCTTCTATTACAGTAGCTTCAATTTTATCTCCCGGCTTTAAGTTGGCATACTCTTCCGCTTCGTGGTAAAGCTCCTGACCGCGCACCACTCCTGTCATTATTCCATTAATATCAAGCCGGACTTCCGCCTTTGAAGCAGACAGCACTTCGCCGGAGATTATGTCTCCTTGTTGCGGAATTTTAATAATCTCGTCATTTAATAATTCGGCAAAATTTTTCTCGCCGGCTGTTTTTGTTTTATTATTTTCTTTTTGCTCTTCCATATAAATTTACGCTGATTTAAATTGGTTAATTTATTTTTTTAATTTATGTAACCAATAAAAAAAGCCCTTATAACCTCCCCGTGGGGAAGCTCTTCGCCCGCCTTAAGGCGAAGATTATATTATAGGCGGTTATTTATTTTCTATATCTTATCACAAGCCATAAAATATTACAAGGGTTCGCCCTTGCTAACGCAATGTTTTATTTATTATTTCTCCGCAATCGCGAAGAGCTTCATGCAACTGTTCACTGTCATTGCTTTTTTAATTATTTTATGCGAAAATATTAATATGATACCAAAATGCGTAAAGCCATTTTTATGGTCGTATAACACAAATAAATTAGACCTGAAAAAGAATAAAAAAAGGATCATCGCGAATGTCCTTAATTTTGGATCTCAAAAAGCGACTGCTTGGCTTTTTGCGAAATATTCAAAGCAAGAAATAAAAAACGCCATTGTTAATACTTTGCCGGGCGACTGGAGCAAAAAATCATTAAATTATTGGTCAATTATTTTTAATGTCAAGCCGGCTAAAAATAAAAGGATTAAATAAATATGTTTTATAATATTTTAGACAAAAAAAGATTGTCCATCCTGCCTCTGTTAAATGCTTTTAAAAAGGACTTTTATTTAGCCGGCGGGACAGCGCTTGCTTTGCAAATCGGGCATCGCGACAGCATTGATTTTGATTTTTTTTGCCCTAAAGATATTGATACTAAAAAATTGTTTAATAAAATTAAAGAAATTTTTAAAGGGCGTAAAATTTTAAAAACCCAGGAAGAAAAAAATACTTTATCCGTATTTATTAACGGCAATATTAAATTAAGCTTCTTTACTTATAAATATAAATTAAGCGAAAAATTGAT
Source organism: Candidatus Falkowiibacteriota bacterium (assembly GCA_013791585.1). Classification (GTDB taxonomy): domain Bacteria; phylum Patescibacteriota; class Patescibacteriia; order Patescibacteriales; family VMTK01; genus VMTK01. The sequence goes on along the minus strand of VMTK01000029.1, from coordinate 533 downwards.
TGATGAAAAAAATATAAGAATAGCTTCTGCCGCGGATATCGGCTGTATGAAATTATCAGCTATCGCCGGCAGGGCAAGCAGCAAAGACTATATTGATTTGTATTTTATTTTGAAAATAATCCCATTGGACAAGCTGATTAAAAAAGCCAACAAAATTATGCCTGAATTAGACGCGAATTTAATCTTGAAAAGTTTGGTTTATTTTGATGACATAGAAAAAGAGCCGATTATGTTTAAAAATAATAACAATGTTGATTTTCAACAAGTTGAAAACTTTTTAATAGCCAAAGTAAAAAAGTATAGTAAAAAATATTAAAGATATTATTTAATATTAGATAAAAAATCCGTCTCACGCTTGACGGTTTTTTTGTTTTATGCTACTATGTTTTATTAAAGGCCTTAAGTCGCGCTGTTGTTTGATTGCCTGATATTTTAGCCGATCAAGCGCGAAAACGAGCGCGAAAACAAACAAAAAAAAGGTCTATTCGGACCTTGACAATTTAATATTTTATTTGCCGGATGGCAAGAGGAGG
>VMTK01000031.1 GCA_013791585.1 Candidatus Falkowiibacteriota bacterium | reverse complement strand
GACAGCAGGGGGATTTCACGTGTTTTTTAGACATACACATGAATTTTCCCATAAAACTACTATTTTGTCTTTAGTGTTAGATAAAATTTTAATAAATTTTCCACCAAATTAAGTTACTTATACCCCATATAACAATATAACCATTTTATCATATTTCTTCTATTTTTTATAGACTGTCGCTCCGCCCGAGCTGAATGCCGGCTTATAATTTTCAAGAATATAATTATCAACAGGATTGTTTTTATCATGGTTGAATTTTTTTACCAAGCCATAATTCAAAACAGCGCAGGACGGGCTATTGTCTTCCAAATATTGCCTTGCCTCGTTAAACTGCTTTTTGGTTTGGTGGTTGGTTATAAGTATTGCGTAAGGCGTTGGATTTAATTTTTTTGTTTCAAAGTAAAAACCGGGCGAAAACGGACCGGCATAGATATATTTGCCCGGGCAGTTTTTATTGATAAAGCGCAATATTTCATGGTTGCGCATTGAAGAAAAAGGCGGAAAAACCGCGAGCGAGGACAGAGAAGGGAAAATTATTATAATAACCGCGAGCAATGCGGCGGCGCGGTAAAAGTTATAGTTTTTTTGGCATTTAACTTTTTCAATAACAAGAGGCGCAAGGCAATACAAAGGAAACAAAGCAGAAGCTATATGGTATGAGTCAGGCCTTTGCAAAGCGGACACAAGCAAAAATAATTGGACAACAATAAGCAAGCCGACAGTTTTGTTTAAGTTTTTTCTAAGCTTCCAAACCGCGCAGACAAACATCAAGAAAAAAAACGCGAATAAATAATAGCTTACTTTGTTTGTTTCCATGTAATGAAACAATGGGAAAGCGATTAAATTTTCATACAGCAGTGCGGCCGGCCATTTTATGATCAGCAAGCAAGCCGGCAAGGCGGCCGGAGCAATCAAGAACGGAATTAATTTTAAAAAAACATTATTTCTTTTTATCAGCCGTATTATAATTAAATATAGAAACAAGGCGAATAATACAATAATCCCTTTGTGCTGTAAAAACAAAATAGACAACCCCAAAAGAGCGCCGCCAATGGCGCAGTTTTTTCTTGAGATATCATTAACAGCTTTAATAAAAAAATAAACGCCCCAGACAATAAACGGCAGGGCAAAAGTGTTGTGGTTGATGATCGGCCAGCAAAAAGAGGAGGCGATAAAAAGCGCCGGCGTTAAATAAGCCAATTTGTTTTTTGATACTGTTCGCGATATTTTGCCAATGCCGATCGCGCTAAAAAATACGGCCAAGAGGCCGATTAATTTTGCCGCGCCGTAATGGACTCCAAAAATTTTCCAAATCCAAAACACCGCGTAAAAACTTGCCGGCGGGACAAATTCAAAAAAATCAAAATATAAAACGCGGCCATTCATTAAATCCCAAGCGCCCTCAAGAATTACGCCTTCGTCGCTGTTGATATAATGCCGCGAGTGGAAAATCAGCATGAACAAAAACAAAAGCAGCCACCACAAAAAGTTTACGGTTAAAATTTTATTTTTTAGGTAATAATATAGAGTGTTCATGAAATTTTCAGCGAAATTGCGGTAAAAAAATTATTGCGCCGGGGCATTTTTTGTTAGCTTGGGTTTTAAAACCCAAGCTAACAAAAAATAATTTACATAGCGAGCATAATATAAACATTGCCCGCGCTGCCGCTGTATATTTTTTGCCAAGCGTTAGAATTATCCAAGAAGTTTTCCAGTTCATTTTCTTTTTCATTAATTTTTTCTTGATTCAGCCGAAGAAGATATTTTTCAAACCAATTTAATTTATGCGGCTTGTCTTTTTTTAGCAGGACTAAGCCGATATTATATTGGCCTAATTTGCTTTTTATTCCATCTTCGTCTTTATTAAAAAATTCATGATATTCCTCCAGCATAGTATGCCCGGCAAATTCATATTGGGGCAGGCGGCCGTCAATAAATATCTGCTTCTCCGGCCATTGCCAGATTAAATATCCGCCCCAGCTGTAAGAGTTAAAAATATTCAAATCATGGTATTGCGGATTATTTTTTAAAAACTCAACCGCTTCGCAAGGATAGCTTCTGCAGAAAGAAGCAAAAGGATCGCGAATAAAATTAATTTTTATCAGCATTGTAAGCGGCACAAGCGAAAGGACGGCAACTATATAAATTTTAACAAAGAGCATCGGCTTTGATTTCTTTTTCAGCATTAAGTCTCGCGGTATTTTTAAATAGCTTGAGAAAAACCCTGCCATCATGGGGAAGGAAGCTATAAAAAACAAAGGAAAATGCCTTTTTGATTTCATGGCGAGCATTAAAAAAAGCGCGGACACAGCCATTTGCCAAGCATCAATCTTGTATTCGCGCCCTTTTGTTTTCAGAGAAAATGAAACCAACAGGACAATGGCCGCGGCCGATAGCGCCTCGTACAGTAATTGCCACAGCATAATAGGCGTATAATATATCGGCAGCCATTCTTGGATATGCTTTAAATAGTAAGTGTTTTTGTAGCCGCTTAAAAAAGAGTAAAGCTCAAGTCCGTACGGGGTTATCATGGTTGCCAGCGCGCTTAATACTGAAAACAGCAAAAAATTTTTAATATGCCTTATTTTTAAATCATGGCCAAAATCAAGGGAGCTTGGATTCCAGCGATTTTTAATGAATAATTCAGCCAATCTGATAACTATCCAAAAAGCGAGAATAAACAAGCCGATTAAAAATCCCGCGTGCAGGCATGCCCAAAAATAAAAAAAAGGCGGCAGAACAAAAAGCATTTTTGTGCTTTTTGTTCTTTCATAGCGGTGAATAACCACAATCAACAGCAAGAGATTAAGAATAGTTATTTCCTGAATCCTCACTCCGATATGCGGCAGCATTGCCATCAGCCCCAGGAATTGCAGCAAAAAAATAAAAAAAGGAGCCCCTCTTTCTCTGGCCAACAGCTTGCCGGTGAAAATATTTAAAATTATTAATGCTATTAATAAAATCAGCGCGAATAAAAAATTAAGCGAGCCATATCCGAAATTTTTATACAGCAAATACATGCCTGCGTTGCTGAGCCATTCATGGTCTACCCAATTTTTGTTATTTAAGGTATAATTATAATAATTAATACTGGGCGCTTGTTTTTCTGTTATAATTTGCTCTCCCACTTTCAGGTGCCAGCCTAGGTCAGGGTCAAGATAGTTATAAGAATTTTTAAGCAGAAACAAAAATATAAAAACATAAAATAAAACCCAGAATATTTTTGAAAAATTATTTTTTTTCATAAATGAAAATATAAAAATACGAGAATACAAGAATATTTTTTAGATATGTTTTCATGTTTTTATATTCTCGTATTTTCATTTATTTATAATATTATTATTGTAGCATATTTTTATTCGCGTTGCGTTGTCTTAAAATTATAGATGTGGTAAAATAATGTTATAATGCTAATCCGCCAATAAATGTAAATCCGCGAATCGCGAATATTATCTATAATAGCGCATTAGCGATTAGTTGATTGGCGTTTATTCGCCAGATTAGCATTATAATTAATTTAATTTTTTACGGATAAGCATTATGAAAATTTTATTTATGCTTGCCGCATATTAGAAAGGGGGTGGAATATGAAAAAAATAACAACTTTAATTATCTTTATGTTTGTTATGGCTTCAGCGCTTACTATCGCATTGCCTGCTGTAAACGCGCAGGCGGATTTTGGCTTTAACTACGCTGAAAACCTTGAGCTGGGCAATGCTGATCCAAGAGACGCGGCGGTAAGTTTAATTAAAGTAATCATGACATTTTTAGGGCTGATAGCCGTAGTGGTTATTTTGATCGGCGGTTTCAAATGGCTGACTTCCGGCGGAAGCGAAGATAAGATCGGGGAAGCGAAACAGATGATTATCGCAGGCGTTATAGGGTTGATTATTATTTTGGCCGCGTGGGCGATTACAGCTTTTGTGGTTAACCAGATGGCTACTGTCGTAACATAGTCGTATTTTAAAGAACGGTTTTTTAAAATAGCGGATTCTAATATATTACTTAGAATCCGCTGCTATGAACGGGAAAGAATTATTTTCGCGTTCAGGGCGGCGGATGCAATCTCAAATCTCAAATTACAAATAACAAATAAATTCCAAATCAGAATGACCAAAATTCCAAAGATTAATAAAGTTAATTTTAGCTATTAAAAATTTGGATTTTGAAATTTTGGAAATTGGAATTTGTTTGTTATTTGGTGTTTGTTATTTGGGATTTCAAAAATTAATCCCTTTTATCTCATTTGAGTATTAACCACTATGTTTTTAAATACAAAAAATACGTTGAAAACAAAAAACACCATAATAATATCAACCATTTTTGTAATGGCTTTTTTTGTTTTAGGGCAAGTAGCATTGGCTGATGATTACGGGCTTGACACTACGGCAAACACAGCTTTTGATAACAGCATTCCGTTAAACACAAGCCCCGCGTCAATCATCGGCAAGGTGGTTGGCGCGGCATTGGCTTTTATCGGGATTTTGTTTTTAATATTAATGATTTACGGCGGATTTTTGTGGATGACGGCCCGCGGCAATCAGGAGCAAGTTCAAAAAGCAATAGCATTAATAATATCTGCTGTTGTCGGCGTGATAATTATAGCGGCCGCTTATCTTGTTACCCAGTTTATCGGGGAGACATTATTAACGCCCACGACACAATAAAGCTGATCGTTAAATAATATTAAAATGACAACGCATAAAAAAATATTATTTTTAACAACTGTTTTTTTTATTATATCTATTGTTTTTATTGCTAATTTTTTAATTATAGCAGAATCTGCTGGCGCCGCTGATGCTCCAGAGCTCGGCGGATTAAAAGATACAGCAGGCAATATTGGCTACAATACAGCGCAAGTAGCCGAAGAAGCTTCTATTTATATAGGTGAAATTATTAGCGCAACGTTAGCTTTTATAGGAGTAATTTTTATGGTTTTAATTTGGATGGGAGCGTTTGATTTAATCGGCGCGGGTGATAACGAAGAAATTGTCGCAAAGGGCAAATCAAAAATAAAAAACGGAGTTATCGGGATCGCTATTATTTTTGCCTCCTATTTATTTGTAAAAGTTGTTTTAAGCATAGCCAGCGGCGGCGATTTAAATGTATTCAAAATATGATAAATTTAAATATAAAAAAGAATTATGTCGTTTTGATTCTGTTTGTTTTTATATTTTGTATTGCCTTTTTATCAACTATAAATTTAGCAGATGCTAAGCTTAGCGATTGGAAAACTAAATTAGATATAGGGGCTGAGAAAACAGAATTATATACGGTTGAAGAGGCGAGCGGCAATTCCGTAGCAATAGCTAAGTATGTAGGTAAAATTATTTGGATATTGCCGATTTTGGGATTTGTTTTTATGATCCAGCTGGTTATTGCCAGCTATCAATGGATGACCGCGGCTGGCAATGCGGAAAAAGTTCAAGCCGCGCAGAAAAGAATAATTCATGCTACTATTGCCATAGTAATTTTTGCCGCCATATATTTAATCGCTTACTTTTTTATCAATGCATTGTCAGGAGCAACAAAATATCAAATAGCGCCAACGCCATAGAATTATATAATAAGAGAAATTAAAGACAACTACATGAAGTATAAATTAATATCCGCTACATCATATTTGATTGTGTTTATTGTTTTAATAAGTGTTATAAGTATTAGCATTGATTTTGCTTATTCTGCTAGCGTTTCACAGTTATTAAAAGACACAGGAGACGCGGCTCTGTATGACACTAGCGCAACAGATCCCGCCACTCTAGTCGGAGGTATTATTAAAGTCTTCATTTCTTTTTTAGGAGTATTTTTTGTCGGCTTAACAATTTATGGCGGTTTTTTGTGGATGAGCGCCCGCGGCGATTCGGAAAAAGCTGAAAAAGCCAAGGGTATTATAAAAGATGCTGTAATTGGCCTAATCATTGCTATTTCAGCTTACGCGATTGCTTATTTTGTTTTATATTCACTTTCTCAGTATGCTAGTCAGAGCGCATCTGGTTTTTAATAAATCGTACAAGAATTATGGTTGTTTTAAAATTTTACTTTTAGAGAATTTATATAAAGATCAGCGAGTATTAATTTTAGTACAGTTAAATACATGAATAAATTATTAAAACAAATTTTAATCTTAGCGTGCTTGATAGCAATTTTAATTTTGCCTTATTTTGTTTTTGCGCAGGATACCATGAAAGATATACTAATAAAAACAGGAAGTGAAGGCGGCTACCTTACTACAGGAGTGGATGAATATACTTTTTCCCAAATATTAGGGACGGTTGTAAGCGCGGCTATAGGCCTTTTAGGAGTTGTTTTCATCGGCTTGATTATTTACGCCGGATATAATTGGATGATAGCCAGAGGCGAGGAAGAAAAATTAAATAATGCCAAAGATACGTTAAAAAGAGCTGTTATCGGCTTAGTGATAGTGGTGGGCGCTTATGCTATTTGGAATTTTGTGGGCGGGTATCTTGGAATAACAAAATAAACTTCGCACAAGTTAAACATGGGCTGCCGCGCAAAATTATTTCGTGATAGCGGGACGAAATTGTCGGCGGTAGCGTTGATTAATAAAAGAATGAAAAAATATAAAATAGTAAAAAATTTAAGCTTGGCGTTTTTATTAGTTATTCTTTTTTTTCTTGCGGCAGAATCTCAAGCGGCTGATTTATTAAAACCTGATGCTGTCGCAGAAACCAGGGAACAAGGCATAGAATTCGCCGGAACGGCCGGATTCGCGCTCACCACGGAAGTCGGAGACGTTGTCGCATCGGTTATCAAGGCCTTTATAGCGCTTCTTGGGATTATATTCGTGGTGCTCATAGTTTTGGCCGGCAACAAGTGGATGAACGCGGGCGGAGACGAGGAAAAAGTTCGGGAGGCAAAAGACACTATCAGGCACGCCATTATCGGCTTAATTATAATCATCGCGGCTTACGCAATTACTGAATTTGTGTTTAAGAATTTGCCGTGGGGAAGCGGAAGCAATGAAACGCCGTATACCAATTAATTTTTTATTATAAAAAGGCACTGCTTTTAGCCGTATAAAATTATTTATACTCTAACTAATTCGCAGTGCCTAAAAATTACTAAAGTGAATATTATCGCGGCATATAGCTATACCACTTGCATGGTTCTCCCATGCATTTTTTTATTACCCCCTCTTTTATATTAAATTTTTGGCAACTTTTAATTTGATCGTTTCTTATCCAGACTATTGTGTAATCACCTGAATAAGGTAATGTTACTTTTTCTTTGCTGCGGCTGTCAATCGCAAGAGAGGCGACTAAGTTTTTGCTTTCATCTTTTGATATTTTCCATAAAGATCTGTCGCCTCTATATATACGGACTTGATAGCTATAGTAATATTTGTCGTTTCTAACAATGCCTTCGTGGCCTTCGTGAACACCTTCAGTTTGATATGAGGCGCCCCTTGCCATTCTTTCGGCCTCAGCCCACTCCAAGATTACCGTTTCTGGATCTTCGTGTGCAAGGCCTTTAACCTCCCTATTATAGCTCGATTTTACAACATTTCCTTTTTCGTCTTTTTCAATTTCCATTCTTTGATTTACATAAGGCGGCGGAGTAAGCAAAACACATCCCGACAGCCAAGCCATTGTCAATAAGAATAAAGTTGTTAAAAGTACTATCCTTTTTGTCATGATCCTTTACCTCCTTTATTTTTTTCTGATTATTTTTATGTCAATAGTTTAGAAATTACGCGTTTGAATATAATTTATACGCATTTTACATATACAACTATCGCTTATGTTAATATCTGAATTGCTACATTGCTAAATTGTTTTAATGTCAGCAATTTAACAATGTCTGCGGGTATTTTTCAAACAGACAGAATAATGGTTTTAAAATTCATTATTCAAACGCGTAATTTCTAAATATAAACATTATACATGGCGGGAGCGAAGGGACTTGAACCCTCGGCCTTCTGCGTGACAGGCAGACGCTCTAACCAAACTGAGCTACGCCCCCGTGTTATATTTTTAATATTTAATTTTAATCTATGCGACCTCCCCGATGTACATCGGGACGCTCTAACCAGACTGCCTGTCCCGTAGTATTGCGGGAAGCTACGCCCCCATTCTAATTTGCGATTTACGATTTTAGATTTACGATTTAAAAATTCACATTAAAAATAAAAAAAGTTCCTTATTAGCAGGCACTATTCAAATAGACCCAGCATCAAAGGCGAGACTGCAAGAAATCTTAGGACACTTGCAATGGCTATCAGTAATCCCTTTAATGCTGGGTAAATATTAGCACAAAATCAGGATGGTGTCAACCTTGTCTATGATTGGCTTATTCCCTGAAATATTTGGCAGCTTCTTCCGGCGGAATTGAATTAATAACTAATCCGGAGCCAAGCTCAACTCCGGCCCAGACGCTGTCGCGCGGCTGAATTTTTAAATACAAATGCTGATCCTTGTTGGATACGGCGTTATGCAGAAAATAGTTGAATGACAGATCCAATTTTTTTAACTTTATTAATATTTTTTTCAGCGCTTTGGCGAACGACTTCGCCTCCTCTTTGTTTAACAATGTAATGTTGTCAATATGCCTTTTAGGGAATATCCATGCCTCATAATGGTATTCGCTGGCGTAAGGCGTGAAAGCCGCGATATTTTTATCTTCAAAAATTTTTCTTTTTGACTTCATTTCCTTTTTGATTATATCGCAGTACGGGCAGATGCCATGCTTAATTTTATAATTCTGAGCCAGGCCCATTTCCTCATGAATTTCCGGCGGCAGAATCTCCGTGGCAAAAATTTGGGAGTGGGAATGGATTATTGAAGCGCCTGCTTTTGACCCCTGATTTTTAAAGCATAGAATGTAGTCAATTTTTTTATTTTTGGCAATATCTTGCGTGCGGCGCGAATACATTTCCAGAACTTGCCCTATTTCCCGCTCGCTTAAATCAGCCAGTTCTTTGTTGTGGTCAGGGCTTTCAACAATAACTTCCTGAGAGCCGTACGCCTTTTCATTATCAAGAGTTACCGCGGGAAAAATGTTTTTGATGCTTAAAACCTGCCAATTGTTTCCCGCGCTTATTTTGTCCGTAATATTTTTTTTGTCTATATTCTCGGCGCAAAACGGGCATGGCATGGTTCTTTTTATGACGGTTTGCTCTTTAATGTCGCGCGGCCGCTTCAGCCGCCCGGGCGTAATTATGACGTATTTGTTTAATAAATACGCTTTTCTTATTTCTGATTTTTTACAGGATTCAGGCATAGTGATTAATTATCAATTTAAAATTACGAATTATTCATTGAATATAGGAATTACGCGTTTAACAATATTTTATTATCAGCACCGAGTGCTGCGGCAGCACTCGGTGCTGATAATAAAATAATAGTTTTGTTTTTTTACACTCAAGCGCGTAATGCTTAGAATAACAAAAAAGCTGTGATATTGCCATTATAGCAAAAGCCGCTGTAAAAAACAAAAAATTAAAATCTTGAGCGGTTGGCTTTTTGCAAATTTTGTGTTAAGCTGGAAGCAATAATTAAATATTTCAGGCCTGTTTTTTTTCAGGCCGTAGTTATTAATTTTTCTATGTTTAAATTTTTCAAAATAATTTTGCCTGTTTTTGCGGTTTTGTTTTTTTCTCAAATTGCCATGGCCCAAGAAAAGGTAAATATATATTTTTTTTACGGCGACGGGTGCCCCCATTGCGTTAAGGAAGAAAAGGTTTTAAATCAAATAGAGAGCGAAAACAAAGATATTAAAATTTATCGCTATGAGGTTTGGAAAAACAGGGAAAACGCGCAATTTTTATCGCGTTTGGGCAAGGAGCTGGATTTGGATATTTCCGGAGTTCCTTTATTGATCGTGGGCGACAAAACTTTTGTCGGCTATTACAGCGCGGAAACAACCGGAGCGCAGATAAAATCAGCCGTTGATGAATTTCTTGCCAAAGGATGCGTTGATGTGGTTGAGCCACTGGTGAAAAATTATCAAAAAGAATTGCCCGACAATGGCAATGGAGAAATCTGCGAGGATGAAAAAGAATTGCCAAGAACAATAAATCTGCCTTTTGCGGGGCAGATAGAGGTTAAAAATTATTCTTTGCCTGTTTTAACGGTTTTGATCGCCGCTGTTGACGGCTTTAATCCTTGCGCTATGTGGGTTCTGCTGTTTTTAATTAGCTTGCTTTTGGGAATGAAAGATAGGAGAAGAATGTTTATTTTGGGTTCGGTATTTATAGTTGCTTCCGGCGCCGTGTATTTTTTATTCTTGTCGGCCTGGCTTAATTTGTTTTTGTTTTTGGGCTTTGTGCTTTGGATCAGAATCGCTGTCGGCATTGTGGCTTTGGCAAGCGGCGGGTTTCATCTTAGAGATTGGTGGCTGAACAGCGGCGTGTGCCGCGTTACAGGCGGCGGAAAAAGAAAATTGGTTTTTGAAAAACTGCGTAAAATTATTAATGAGAAAAAATTTTGGATAGCGCTGATCGGCATAATAGTTTTGGCGTTTGCGGTCAATTTGGTTGAATTAATCTGCTCCGCCGGACTGCCGGCTGTTTTTACGCAGGTTTTGGCGTTGTCAGACTTGCCCGGCTACCAATATTATCTTTATCTGCTGCTTTATATTTTTATATTCATGCTGGACGATCTGCTGGTTTTCTTTTTGGCTATGGCTACTTTGCAAATGCAGGCGATAAGCTCCAAGTATACTCGCTGGTCCGGCTTAGTTGGCGGAATATTGATCTTTCTAATCGGTATTTTGCTTTTGTTTAAGCCGGGCTGGCTGATGTTCGGGTAATTTGCGCATAACGCATAACGCATAACGCATAACGCATAACGCATAACGCATAACGCATAACGCATAACGCATAACGCATAACGCATAACGCATAACGCATACATTAAAATAGATTTGGCGGTTTATTTTTTATTAGTTGTTTTAAATTTGTCAATTTTATGCTTGTCCCGCCATTCTTTTATTAATTTGTGGTTGCCGGACAACAGGACTTTCGGCACGTTGCATTTTTTGCCTTTTATTATTATTGTTTCCGGTTTGGTGTATTGCGGGTATTCCAAAATACCGGGAATTGAGTGCGATTCTATATCAGCGCTTTTTTTATTTCCCAGAACTCCGGGCAGCAGGCGAGTTATGGAATCAATGATTGCCATGGCCGGTATTTCTCCGCCTGTAAGGACATAATCGCCGATAGAAATTTCCTTGTCAATAAATTTTTTAACTCTTTCATCAACGCCTTCGTATCTGCCGCAGATTAAAATTATTTCGTCTAATTTGGAGTATTTTTTCGCTGTCTGCTGGTTCCATTGTTTGCCCTTAGCCGATAGTAATATTGTTTTGAGATTTGAGATTTGAGATTTGGATTTTGCCTGCCCAGTTGTCGCGTAGCGATGTTGCTGGGTTTGAGATTTGAGATTTGAGATTTGAGATTTTATATCTTGTATCGCTTTATAGATTGGTTCGGCTTTCATTATCATGCCAACGCCTCCGCCGCAAGGAGTGTCGTCAACTGTTTTATGCTTGTCGGTCGTCCAGCCGCGCAGATTGTGGACTTTTATTTTTATTAATTTATTTTTTTGCGCGCGTCCAAGAATTGATTCGTTAAAATAAGAATCAAAAATATTTGGAAAAATTGTGATTATGTGGAAAGTCATGT
>VMTK01000032.1 GCA_013791585.1 Candidatus Falkowiibacteriota bacterium | reverse complement strand
TGGTTGTATTATTGAACACACATTTGCGCATGTTCCATTGTATGATTCGTTTTTATCACATCCTGATATTACAATTACCAATGCAATAGCTATGAGAACGTAGTAATTTTTCATAAGTAAATTTTTTATTTCGTACAACGTCAGGGATATACGAAGTTTTTCTGTAGCGTAGCGGAAGAAAAATTTGGGTGAAGCCCGAGCCGAGGGCTGAACCGTATATCCCTTGTTATACGAGGGTGAACGAAACGAAGTGGAGTGAGAGCGCAGCGTCCCCTTGAGTAAATCTGGAGCACCGTTAACTTTGATGTAAAAATTTTTTGGAATAATTTCCTTTAATATCAACATCGATTTTGTTGCCTTCAATATTGACTACTGCATGAGTCTCACTGGCGATTCCTTTATCATCTTCATTTTCAGTTAAAGATTGAATTGTAAAATATGAGATATTATCATGAATGTCCTGTTTATCCCAATGTAAATGACTATTGAAAGATGCAATAACCTTGTTAGACGTGGAAAAAATATTTCTGATTTCTGTTCTATTGGCAATAAGGCAGTTTTTGGGTTTTCCTTCAAACCAAGGATTTCCTGTCAAATCTTGGTCAGCTAAGCCATAGTGAACAAAAACAATAGTTTTTTTATCTGTTTTGTTTAGGTCTTGTTTAAGCCATTCTTTTTGTTCATCTGGAATCCAAATAGATCTATCTTCTGATACTCTTGAAAACAAAACGATAAAATGAAAACTGCCTGAATCAAACGAATAGTATAATCTTTTTTGATTAAACAAATTTGCTAATTCATCTTCAGAAATATTTTTCAAATCGTGATTTCCAGCAACATAATAGACAGGACATTCTAACTTTGTTAATAATTTTACAATGTAGTCAATATTGTTTTTATCATTAATATCATTGTCATCTTCAATAAGATCTCCAAGAATAACAACAAATTCAGGCTTTACATTGTTGTTCATTTCCGCAACAAAGTCGTCTAAAAAAATTTTTACATCTTTATTCATTTTTCTAAGAACACCTTTATAGTGCCCTTCGGGTCCTAAGTGAATATCGGTTAATATTGCAAATTTCATAATAGAATAGTTAAATTATAAATATTTTATAAAGGTGTTGATTCATTTCTTCTAGGGGCTCCAGATTTATTTCGTATAACGAATCGGTGTATCTGAAGTTTTTGATATTCATTATTATCATTAATAATTATATCAAAAATTTGGGTTGGAAGAAAATTTTACTCCTATTTAATAATTAATAAAGTAAATTTTCTGGAGCCAGATACACCGTGTTGTG
>VMTK01000014.1 GCA_013791585.1 Candidatus Falkowiibacteriota bacterium | reverse complement strand
TACACTCATAAATTGTTAAGGCGTACTAGATCGTTAATCAAAAACGCTCTGCCAAATATATTTCACTATTTAGATAATCCGGAAACACCTAAATCAAGCAACGGATTGGAATGCAGATTTTCTTATCTTAAAAATAATCTTGCAATTCACAGAGGATTAACTAAAAAGAACAGAAAAAATTTTATTCTTTGGTATAATTATTTCAAATATAATCCTTAATTTACCAACTATTTTTGCGTATTAAACCATTATATATAAGATAGAATCCTTTGGCGTATTACTATTTAACCAATCAAAAATATCCTTCATCTCTTGCTGTTTGTTTGTTTCCTCTTTTGGGATACTTAAAGAAAAAAGGTTTTTGAAATGATTAATGTTGTTTGCAGAAAAATAAAATAAAGGGATAATTAATAATATTAAATAAAATGCCGACTTAATTTTAAATTCGTTATTTAAGTTATTAATGGCTATAAATATCACAGTGATGACCAAAAAGGCAGTTACCATATAGTAATGAGTGGAAAATAAAATATATTTTCCTGTTATTAAATTCTGCCAATTGATTAATAGCGCAGTAAAAAGTAAAGATAAAGAATAAATCATTTTATTGTGGTCTCTAATTTTACTTCTAAAAACAATAACTAAAAGCAAAGTAAAAATTACTGGCAAGGTATTATAATAACATGTTGGGAAATGAGTATAAAATAACCCTATGCGTGAAAGTGTTTCAGAATAAAATATATTCAAGGATGCTTCATGCAGATTTAAAAAATAAGGAATAGAAGTTATTAAAAAAGAAAAAAGAAAAATAAATAAACCCCAAATATTTGTTTTATTTTTGATTATTTTATAAATTATCAAAGTGCCATAAATAGCTAAAATAGTGGTCCAGTAATACGGGTACATATACAATAATAGACCAACTAAAATCCCTAGCAGAAAATTATAAATTATGTATTTTCTAAAAATATTTTCTGACAGAATTTTCCATAAGAAAATTAACCCCAAAATAAAAAATATAAATGTAAATTGCGGATGAATTGGTCTTTGTATAGCTTCGCTAAAAATAATACAAAAAAACATATCAAAAACTATCGATAATATTTTATTCTTACTAAGAATATAAAAAAAATATATACAGCAAAGAACAAAATGGCAGGTAATATAAAATCATTTATGGCGAACAATTTTGGTATTGATATTTTAAATATATTAGCGGTTTTTGCCAGAGACCATTCCGCTAAAACTGAATTCGTATATGGTAAATTATTATAATCTTTGATATAAACATTTCCTAAATTATTATCTTTGGTTAATTTTTTTACTTTTGCTTGGTAATATAATTCATCATCGGAAGACATTATTGGATAAATACCTTTAAAATCACTATCTAAATCAAGTACAATTTTTAAAGTGGGAAAAACTATAAGAAAACCAAAAAAAAGAGCGATTAAAACAGCTAACCAGTGTTTATTAAAAAATATAACAATTTTATTCATAATTTTACCGCTATTCATTA
The DNA here is from genome assembly GCA_013791585.1 of Candidatus Falkowiibacteriota bacterium. Taxonomy (GTDB): domain Bacteria; phylum Patescibacteriota; class Patescibacteriia; order Patescibacteriales; family VMTK01; genus VMTK01. The sequence goes on along the minus strand of VMTK01000014.1, from coordinate 19,907 downwards.
GGTATTATCTAAAACTCCCAATATTCTATCAGACTTACGCTCCCAACTAAAACCTTTAGCTTCTTTATTGGCCATCTTAACTTTATTATCTATTTCAGCTTTATTTTCTTTACTTAAAACATAATTTATTTTATCCGCTAAACTTTTTGGATCATCCGGTTTAAACGGCCAAGCGCAATCAGCCAGAACCTCTCTAATTATATCTAAATTAGAATAAACAATCGGTCGCTGACTCATCATATACTCATAAACCTTCATTGGAAAACCCCAGTCGCGGAAATGCGGCTTATTCGGATATGGTATAACTAAAACATCCGTAGCTTTTTCATACGAGGGTATTATTTCAACCGGCTGCATATCAATAAATATGCATCTATTTGCAACATCAATCTCTTTTGCATAATCTTGATATTCAACGCTTTGCCCCGGCTTAGCGCCAACGAAAACCATGGCTATATCGGATGGCAAATACGGCAAAGCCGCAATCATGGTTTTTATGCCCTTTTCCATCCCCATAGTTTTAAACAAACCCACATATCCAACTAATTTTTTATTTTCCGGTATGCCTAATTCTTGCCGGCTCTTAGCTTTAGCATTATAACTCTTGGCATCAACACCGCCGTAAACGACATTTATTTTATTCGAATTTATGCCTGATTTTTTAATAATAATGTCCTTTAGCTTTTCAGAAGTGGATATTAGATAATCTGAATTTCGAGGAATAAAACTGTCTTTCATATTATTGTACAACATGTGCCAATCAGAACAAATTTTAAATTTTAATCTAAAAATCTTTTTCCAAAAAATTAAAATTAACAATAAATTAGAATCGCTAGAAAAAAATATTGTTTTCGTGTTTTTAATTTTTTGTGTCAATATGAAATACGGCAACCAAAAAAAATAATAAATATACGGCAGCCAAAAATGCAACCAACCATTACCATAGGAGCTTAAACGCGAATTTATTAAATTTATATTCTTAAATTGCTCCGGAGATTTGCTGCCGATTATTAAAAGGTAACCATCAGCCAAATATTTGCTAAACTGCTCCGCCAAATTAGAAATATAAATACTATCGGCGGATAAATACTCAAATCTTTTACCTGTTAGATGAATAAGCCGCATATAATTTATTAATAAAAAATTTTATTATTCTTTATCAAACTATTTAATCCAAATCTGTTTTAAAAAATTTCTTTCTTGCAAATATTAGCAGTTTAACATCCCAACCGCCAAACCATCTCAATTTCCAATGAATTAAAAATATATAACCAATAAATCTTTTAACTATGTTACTCGACTTGCTGTAATTTAAGCCATAATGAGCCACTACCCAAACAAAGGGCAGGGTTTTATTTTCTTTCTTAGATAGCCATGGATAGTTAATTTCCGTATCAAAAACATCTCCAATAGGATTCTTGTCATAATAAACAGCCCAATATTCAAACTTGTCAGGAAGCTTAAAGCCGTATTTTTTAGCTTCTTCAAAAAGTGAACCGCCTGGATACGGCCGAAACATTTGCGGACCTAAAACCTCAACCTTTTTTCCTAAAGCGAGTAATTCTTCTATTAAACGGTAAGTTTCTTCTTTTTCCTCTGCCGTTTCCGTAGGAATACCAACAATCACCGAACACGTAGCGAAGATATTATGCTTAACGCATTGCGAAATAGCGTTTTTTGTTTGTTCCACGGTTTGCCCCTTGCGCAAAAAATTCAAGACACGCTGTGAGCCGCTTTCCACTCCAAAACGAAATTGCCTGCAGCCCGAGGAAACTATTTTTTGCAAAAATTCGTCATCCACTCGGCCAGGCATAAAATGATTAACTCTGGTTGATGTATCCCAAATAAATTTATATTTTTTTTCTAATATGTAATCTACTATTGCGCGCGCCTTATTAATATCCTGAAAAAAATCTTCATCTCGAAAATAAATTTTCCGGGGATTAAACTCTTTTACTACATAATCCATATCCGCTTTTATTTTTCCTATCGGCGTACCTTCGTATCTGCAATTGCGAACGCTATTAACGCAAAAAGCGCATTTATAAGAGCAGTTAAATCCTGTAAGCACTTGCGCCCTTTTCTGGCGGTAGACATCTTTTACCTTTTTAGGCAATAAAGAATAATTAAAATGATCTTTAGGCAAGTCGTATGCCACGACCTCATTAAACCAATCTCTATAATTTTGATCCGGAAACAATGTAACATGAATACCGCCAACGATTCTTTTAATATGCGGATAATTTTCTTTTAAATATTTAACTAAAGGAAGAGTGTATTTAATCTGCATGGATGTAATAGAAAAACCGACAGTGTCTCGATCTTTAACAATCTTCTTAAACTTAGCCTCAAAATCGTCTTCATTGTTTTCATCTAAAAAAATAACATCACTGCCTTTAATGGTTGCTTTAAAATAACTGGCAACGGCCCATGCGCCCCACATTACCATACCGGTTAATTTCCGATCGCTTGATTTAGTATTAACTATTAAAATTTTTTTTATTTTTGCAGTATCAAGCATAAATCAAATTTTTTTTAACACAAAAAAGTGATGGTATGGCGAATTAAACGCCAAAAAATCTTTTTCTATTTTAAATCCAGCGGATTTAATTTCATCTATAATTAAAGGCAATGAGTATTCCTTTTTGCCTATCTCCCAATAATGTTGTCCGCAAAAGATATGTTTAGGCGCAAACCAAGCAAATTTTTTCTGCCAGCGCGCTTGCTTAAAATATGGCATCCTTAAACTAACGGAAAATTGACGCCCCCAATGCGGTAAACTGATTATAACATACCTCATAGAAACACGTCTCATTTCCATAAGCGACTTTCTGAATTTTTCAAAAGGCAGATGCTCCAGCACTTCAAACGCGCAGGCTATATCATATGTCTTATCAGCAAATGGCAATTTTTCAATATTAGCAACTATGTCAGGACAGAGATCTTCGGCTACATCTACGCCAGTGTAGCTAATGCCTAATTTATTTTTAAAATAATCGCCGGTTATGCCATCGCCTACGCCAACTTCTAATATTGATTCGGGCGATAGTTTAATGATCTCGGTAATTTGATGCCAATAGCTATTCCATCTTTCTTCGTCGCTATATCTTAAAAAGTCGTATATTTCTTTAGAAACTTGTTTTTCCATTGGTTTGATATATTTTTTTTATTTTAATAATTAATGCTGCTAAGTTATGATCTTTAATAACTATATTTCTTAATTCCTTGCCAATACTATATCTTCTATTAATGTCTAATTTACTTAAATTATCAATTCTCTCTGCTAATTCCTTTATGCTTCTTTTTTTAAATCCTAACTCTTTCTTAAAACTACGCAAAACATCTTTAATGACCGCATCATTACAGCTAACAATAGGAAGTTCGCAAGCCATTGCTTCTAAAACAGCTTTATCAAGACTGCCGGTAAGACTCATATTAATAAATAAATCTGCTCTCTGATAATATTTTAAAACTTCTCTATTCGGAACCGACCCAATAAAATTTATTTTATCTTCAATCCCTTTTTTCGCAACCAAATCTCTTACTTCTTGAAAATACTCTTCTTGCTCTACAGTACCTGCCGCGCCAACAATATCCAAGCTAATATTTTTCTGTTTCAAGCATGCAACAGCTCGCGCTAAAGTCTTTAAATCCTTAATTGGGGAAATTCTCCCCACCGTTAAAATCCTAAATTTATCATTTTTCTCTCTATTTTCACTAGGTTTAAAAATGTCCGTGTTAATACCATGCCCAATCACCTTAACTTTTTCGCTTGCTAAGCGAAAACTCTCTTTTGAAGCCGTAAAAATAACATCCGCTAATTTTTCCGCAATTTTTAAACTTAAACTAACTTGCTTGTGAGTATACCATAATCCTATCCTCTTACTCAATAATCTCCATGCAACTCCGCCTAAAACCACATACTCCTTATTCATATGCACAAATACACTATCATATTCTTTTCTGTATTTCCAAATATACCTATAAAACTGCCAACAATATAACAATTTAGCAATATAGCAATTTAATAATTTCTCTTTCCCCAATGACAGCACTTTCACATTCGCAGGCAGATCATACTCCCCTTTCTGCAAGCAAACAACACTAAGCTTATCGCAATGCTTGGCGAACTCAGCGATCCATCCATGCATAAAGCCAAGCACATCGTCATTAATATCTACTTTTTGAGTTAAAATTAATAATTTCATGTTATTTTCTGAATTTTAACGCATTTTCCCACGACTTTTTGTATAAATTTAATGTTTCTGCAATGCTTGGCAATTTCAAAACGGCTTGCCTTGCGTTTTCGCCTAATTTGCTCCTTAACTCTTTATCTTCTATTAATTTTACCATATTTTCTTCTAATTTTTCCTGATCGCCGGCAGGAATAACAATCCCGCTTTCACTGTCCACAATCAATTCTCCGGCACAGCCAACATTAGTCATGATAATCGGCAAACCACAACGTGCCGCTTCAACCACTGCTAGTCCCCAGCCCTCGCTGTGCGAAGTAAGCAAAAATGCGTCCGCTTTTCCATAAAACTCATCTACATGGCTCTGCCAACCCAGAAACTTCGCATAACGCGTAACGCGTAACGCATAACATAAATTTAGTAATTTTTCTTTTTCTTCACCTTCGCCTACGATCCAAAGCTCCACATTAGAATATTTTTTTACAATATTAGCTAAAGCATTAATCTGCATTTCAATATTCTTAACCGGCACCAATCTGCCAACTGTCAAAAATATAAACTTGCCATCACTTTTATGTCCGACATCCGACATCCGACATCCGACATACGAATACACCGGCACCACAGTAATCCTGTCTTCCTCAACTCCAAACTCGCCTGCCAATCGTTTTTTCAATCTCTGGCTTACAGTCCTTACGGCATTTGCTTTGGGAATTACAAATTTCACTATCAGCTTGCGCAAACCGCTGTATTTCTCAAAGCCATGAATTTGAATCTCTAAACCAATCTTAAATTTTTTTGCGAGCAACAAACCAACCAACGCCAAGTAATATTGATCTTGCACTGTAATTATGTCATACCCCTGATGTTTCTCATGGACAAGCTTTTCTTTGGCTAACAAACTTTTTGCAGTTTTATAAATTTTAAATAAAGCAATTGCTTTATTTATATCTCCAGATCCAATGGCATTTACCTGCTCTGATAAATCAACTGTTTTATATTCGCTACTTGGAACTATTACTGTGTACTTTTCAACTAAATTTCCATACTCAACAGTCCTCTTGGCTAAAGAAGAATTTTTATCCAATATTGATTTGTCTAAACCAAGAGATAATATTTTCATAAATATAATTCTAATCTACAAATTAATATTCAAATGCTTCAAATATTTTTTTAAAATTTATTCGGATTATACTACTTTGTCACAAATTTTTTAGCCAGCTTAAACTCAATCGGCCAAAAGAAAAATTTTAATTTCCAGCGCAATTGGCACAGCAGAACAAAACCCAATTTTAATAATTTTTGCGCTTTGATGCTTGATCCCATGGCGCTCTTGATGCTGTGCGCTCCAAAGCGGACATAAGCTTCCATTGATTCTACGAAATTCTTGTCTTTTACCCAGGGGAAATTCTGCACTGTCAAATAGCTTAATTCGTTTTTAACTAAATGCGCCCACTCTTCCGTTGTTTGAGGCGCCTGCCAGCCGGACTGGACGCATTCTTCGTATAAAGGCGATCCGGGATAAGGCCGAAATGCCTGCGGACCCAAGATTTGAATCTTGTCGCTCAAACTGACTAATTTATCAATCAATCTCAGTGTCTCCATCATGTCGCTTTTGGTTTCACCGGGCAGGCCTATCATAAACGAATACTGCGGAATAATGCCGTGCCTTAAGCTCATTTTGGCTGAATTAATAACATCGTCCGGGGAAATGTCTTTCTTTATTTTGGATAAAATCCTGGGACAACCGGATTCCGCGCCGAATGACAGCAAATAGCAGCCGGACTGTTTTAATTTTTCCATAAAATCATCATCAACCATCCCGGCGCGCAAATAATTGCACCTGATTGTTGTCTCCCACGGCATTGTTAAATTTCTTTCCAGCATGCCGTTAATAATTTTTTTAGCGCGGTTAATGTCAACAAAAAAATTCTCGTCCCAAAATCTTAATTTTTTTCCTTGAAAATATTCCTTGCTTTTTATTGTTTTCAAATCGGCCAGCACCTGCTCCGCTGTTCTGGGCCGCCATCTGTTTTTTAAAATAGCATTGATGCAAAAAGTGCAGCGGTGCGGGCAGCCGCGCGAAGTTAACGATGGAATCAAATATAATTTTTCCAAAATTTCTTTCGGCGCCAAATCCCAGTTGAACAAAGGCATTGAAGCCGGATCATGCAATGACCTGGGCGGGTTTACTATTATTTGCCCTCCTTTTTTATAGGCAATTCCATTTATATCTGATAGATTCTTGCCGCTCGCTATTTCATAAAAAGTTATTTCTCCCTCGCCATAGCAGACGATATCAAGGAGCGGATGAGCGGCTGTCTGCTCTATGAAAAACGCGGGATGAGCGCCGCCCCAAACTATCTTGCAAGCGGGATTTATCTCTTTTATCAAACGGCTGATTTTTATGGCATTGTCAACCTGGGTTGTCATCACGGAAAGCCCGGCGCAATCGCATCCGATTGCTTTTTGCCTGATTAAATCCAAATAATTTTTCTGCCTCGCGCCGTCAATCATTTCAACGGACACGCCTTTTGAATCCAGATATGTGGCAATACTGAGCAGTCCTACGGAAATTGAACTGTCATAATTCTCTTTGGCAATATTAAAAGGCGGGTTGATTAATAACGTTTTATGCATAATTTTAATTCCCCTCTTGCCTGTCCCGCTTTTTGCGGGAGGAGGGGCGCAGGGGTGGGTTTCCATATAAATAACACACCCCAACCCCTCTCAAGAGGGGAATTATATTTTTTAGGACAAGCCCTGTAGCTTTTACCCAACTTTTCTTAATAAATTTACCGTGGCCGCGATATTATTTTTCCAGTTGAATTTTTTTATGCTTTGCGCGCAAACTTCTCCTAAATTATTCCATTTTTCTTCCACCAACATCCGCTTAATGGCGGAACTTAATTCTTTTTCATTATTATACGGTATTAATAATCCGTTTTTCCCGTGTTCCACCACTTCAGGATTGCCGCCGCAATTGCTGGCAATAACCGGCTTGCCCAAGCTCAGCGCTTCCAATATTACGTGCGATAATCCTTCGTATTGGGAATTCAAAACAAACACATCAGCCAGATTGTAATAAGCATAAACTTCTTCCAGCGGGATTTTACCGGTAAAAATAACCGTATCTCCGGCTTCTTGCTCTTTTGCCAATTCTTCCAAGCGCCCGCGATCAGGCCCGTCTCCGACTATTATTAATTTAACCAACGGCAAGCTTTTATCTTCTTTCAAATATGCCAAAGATTTAATCAAGCCGTCTGCGCCTTTCCACGGAACAAGGCGCCCGGCTGTCATGATAATTTTAAAATTTTCTAACTTCAAGCTGTCTCTTGCGGCTTTTGTTTTTGATTCCAAACTGTCCAAATCAATAAAATCAACGGAATTATAAATAACTTCAATTTTATCTTCCCTGACTCCTATGTCCTTGGCTATGCCCTTGAGAAAATAACTTACGGCGATAACTTTGTCCGCGTTAATTAATATTTTTTTTCTTTGATTTTTTAATTTTTCTACGCGTCTGCCATAAATTTTTTTCTGAAAATCCGCGATGTAATCGCTGATCCAGCCATTTGCCGCGGCTATTTCCCAGGCGCTGTCTCCGGCAAAACGGACAATATATTTTTTATTTAATATCTTTTTTATATAATAGGCAAAGCGGCCCGCGCTATAAGTGTCGGTAACATAAATAATATCAGCCCAGCCGGCCAGTTTCAGCATCTGCAAAAAATATTTTAATCGGCTGAAAAACCGGCCTCTGACAATTCTTGAAATGTTTTTATCTTCGCTCTCGCTGCGCGCTCCATTGGAATAAGTGATTATTTTAACTTTAAAATTATTATCAGCCAGAGAGCTGGCCAAGTCTTTCAGCATGGTTGCCGGCCCGCCGATATCCGGCGGGAAAATGCCTGTTGCAATTAATATTTTTAAAACTCTCTTGTCTTTATCTATTTTTAATTCTTTCTTTCTCTTTTTAAAAATTACAAACCTGTAAACCAAAAAACTGCCAACCGCGATAATGCCGCCCATTATAACTTGCGACAAAACATAAGTAATGTTAAATTTTCCCAAGTAGAGAAGCTCTGAAAAAATATGTTCAACTAAAATATACATGCCTGCCGTGTTGATTCCCAAATTGACTATGCCGACAAAAAGATACAAAAACATCTGTTGATAAATTTGTTTATTGCTATTATCCCTGAATGTCCAAAATTTCTGCAGATAAAAACTAATGAAAAAAGCAACCAAAAAGGCCATGCTGGCTGACAGCAAATAATACACTCCGAATATATCAGTTAAGGCATAAAGCAAGGCCAAATCAACGAAAGCCGCCGTGCCTCCGGAAATTACATATTTAATCGGAATTTTATATCTGTTCATCTTCCCGTAATAAAACGGGCTTAGCGAGCGGATATAATTTTTAAATTTTTTATAAATTTTCATTTTTTTGTCATTATTGATGCGCCTTTAAAATAATTAGAGCTTGCGCGTTTGCGTAAATTATTTTAAAGAGCCAAGAATATGAAAAAAAGAAAAAAAGAAATTAATTTTTATATTTTCATATTCTCGTATTTTCATTATTCGGCCTAAATAAAGCAAGCTAAGCGGTAAACGCGCATTAACATAATAATAACGCGCCTATTGCATTGCAAGCGATTTTACAATCTCTGCTCAATATATTCTTTAAAGCTTAAAACTCTTTCCTTGTCATCCGGCTTAATCAAAAACGGCAGAACATCCTTGGCTAATTCATTAAAATTCAAACCAGATGCTTTTTCTAACAACTTCTTTTTCAATTGAGCTTTATTTTTAATGCCAAGCTTAAAATCCAGATAATCAAAATTAAAATCAGCCATGCCCATTAAATAAACCATGTCATAAAAATCTCTTCCCTTTGCTCTTTTTCTTCCAAAAATCGCTCCTGCTTTTTGCGACAAAATTATATCGGCAGGCGTTGCTTTTATGCTTTTAAACACATCAAATTTTTGCAACAAAAAGTTGGCAGGCGCGTATTTAAATCCATGCGGAGCAGTATCCACTTGAATAACAATCTTTTCATCCGTATAATTGCTCAATTTATTATCATGCAGCAATTTTGGAATTTTTATATAACACCTAAAAGCTCCTTTAAACACATTTCTTACCTCTGATTCATAGCCCTCGTAATCCAGTTCTTTTTTTATAACCAGCGACATTTTTTCAAATTCATCCGCGCTTAAATTAAAATTATCAAAATCTAAATCTTCTGAAAATCTAGAGCTGCCATAACATATTTTAATGGCTGTACCGCCTAAAAAAGACAGCTTATTCGCTATTTTGCTTCTAAAAATAATATCCAATATTTTATACTGCAAATATTCTCGTAAAATATTCTTTTCAAACCCGTTTAAATTTGGATAATACTTTTTTAGCTCGCTAATGTTTATCATTTTATTAAAAAATTATTTAAAATTTTCACTCTTTTAATTAATGTTTTTGAATTAAACGCCTTAAGATAATCTTTTAACTTTATTTGGCTGATTATCTCTTTGTATATTTCTTTATTGATTCGCAATTCATAAAAATCATCAACTGCCGCCAAATTTTTTCTTAAATACAAAAAATCAAGCAAAGCCTTTTCCGGCTCGGCAATTTTAAAAGACGCGGAATTAATATTTACTATTTTATATCCAAAAAATAAATCATTTTTTACCTTTTGATAAGAAAAATTGCCAATCGCGGTATTAAAGCTTTTTGTCTTGCGCGAAGTAACGCTTGTGCGCAAAAAAACAATTTCCGGAATCAAAGAGTAGTAATTAAGCGCGTATTCCATGCTTAAATAAGACGGCTCTATCAACTTGTTGGCAATAAAATTACTTTCAGCTTCAGATAAATCCTTGTTGGCAAAAACGTAAAAATTATTAATCACTTTCTTTAAATACCCTTTTTTTTGCCATTCATATAATCGCCTATGGTCAAAATCCGGCTCTACATTCTTTATGTCTGATAAATGTATAATAGGATGATTTTTGAATTGGTTTTGAAATTCTATATACTTCATTTCTTTTTTTAGTTATTTTTAACTAATTTATAAAATAACTATAGCACAAATAAAAATAATATGCAAAATTTTTTATAAATTTTCATTTTTACTCTTGTCATCCCCGAGACACATTATTATTTTATTATTAAATCATCGGGGATCCATAGATTATTAAATATTTCTTTGAATTTTACCGCGATTTTATCCCAATTATATTTTTCTTCCACCATTTTTTTAGCGTTCTCCACTACTCGTTCAACTTCTTCTTTGTTTTTTTCGTCCAAAATATATTTTATTTTCTCGGCAATGCTTTTGGGATCTTTGACTTTGCAAAACCAGCCGGTCTCGCCGTCTTTAAGAAAATCCGGTATTCCGCCAACAGGAGTTGCGACGACAGGCAGGTCGGCCGCCATAGCTTCCAAAAAAGAATTTCCCAGCCCTTCTGATAATGACGGGCGGCAGAATACATCGCTTATCCATAAATACTTCGGCAGATCTTTATGATCAACTTGGCCTAAAAACATTACTTTATTTTCAATTTTTAAATCTTTAGCCAAATCTTTTAATTTTTTCTCGTCTTCTCCGATACCGCAAATCAAAAGCTTAATTGCTAATTCATAATTCCTGATTCCTAATTCATTAATCGCCTTAATCAAATCATCAATCCCATTCTTTTTAACTAATCGCGATGTGGTGATAATAACTTTTTCACTTTCTTTAACTCCTAACTCTTTTCTTAAATTTCTAATTTCAAATTTCAAATTTCTAATTTCAAATTTCTCCGCGTCTACTCCATTCGGCACAACTTCAATCTTGCTTTTAACTCCTCCTCGCAAAGCCCGCTGTTTCAAATCATTGCTGATCGCGGCCGCATAATCCGCTTTTTTAAAAACCAACAAATGCCACGGCTGTATAAAAAATTTATACAAAATTTCACTGCCGAAAGCATATCTTTTTAAATACTCTTCTTCATCCCCTTCCTGCAGAGTTAAAAGCAGTTTAATTTTTGGCTTAAAAATTTTTAAAAACGCCGCCGCGATACTTGCATGGCTTGCCATAATCGGCCAAGCAATATTATAATCATTCTTTTTATGAAGTTTTAATGCTTTCAAAAAACCGAAAAACGGCAACAAAAATTTATCTATTGTCGGCCATCCGATTCCAACGCGATGAACATCAACATTGCCGACTTTCTCAAATCCAGCCAACTTTTTATCCATCCGCGCGGTTATCATACTGAATTCAATGTCATTAATTCTGTCAGAAATTTCCTTTACCGCGACTTCTGCTCCGCCGACAAAAGGAAAATACGCGGTGGAAAATATTAATATTTTCATAAAGATAAAATATTTTTAAAATAATCAATTGTTTTTTCAAGCCCTTCTTTCAATTCTATCTTTGGCTCCCATGACAATTCTTTTTTAGCCAAAGTTATATCCGGCTGCCTCTGCTTCGGATCATCTATCGGCAATTCTTTATAAATAATCTTGCTTTTGCTTTCCGGCATCAGCTCCAGAACTTTCTCCGCCAGCTCCTTGATTGTAAATTCGTTTGGATTGCCCAAATTTACCGGACCGATAAAATCATTTTTATTTTCCATCATTTTAACCATCCCTAAAATTAAATCATCTATGTATTGAAATGATCTGGTTTGCGAACCATCGCCATAAATCGTTATATCCTCTCCCCTTAACGCCTGAACTATAAAATTTGAAACAACTCTGCCGTCGTTAATAGCCATTCTCGGCCCGTACGTGTTGAAAATTCTAATTACCCTGATTCGCAGATTATGCTGGCGCCAATAATCAAAAAATAAAGTTTCAGCGCAGCGCTTGCCTTCGTCATAGCAAGAGCGAGGGCCGATTGGATTGACATTGCCCCAATAATCCTCGGTCTGGGGATGAATTTTCGGACTGCCGTAAACTTCGGAAGTGGACGCCTGCAAAATTTTTATTTTTAATCTTTTGGCAAGGCCAAGCATGTTAATCGCGCCGATAACCGAAGTTTTTGTCGTTTGGACCGGATCATGCTGATAATGCACGGGGGAAGCAGGGCAGGCTAAATTATAAATTTCATCCACTTCCACATACAAAGGGAATGTTATGTCATGCCTTAAAAGCTCAAAACCGGGATTACTCATGAGATGGACAATGCTTTTCTTGCTGCCGGTATAAAAATTATCAACGCAAATCACTTCATTGCCTTGGTTCAATAAATATTCGCTTAAATGAGCGCCGATAAAGCCCGCTCCTCCTGTTATTAAAACTTTTTTCATAATGCTAACAAAAAATCTTAAATCAAAAATCTTAAATCTTAAATAATTACAGTCCCATTTCCCTCTTATAACCTTCCAGCCACTCTGGAAGTTCAACTGTCGGCTCCCACCCCAACAGCTCTTTCGCCAATGAATTGTCAGCCAATGTTTCTTTCGGTTCAATTCTTTTTCCGCCAAACTTTGTCGGGCCGCCGATCATTTTGGCCAGCTCATTAACGCTGTAATTTTTGCCTCGGCCGATATTTATTACTTCTCCTTTTCCTGTTCTTTCGCTTCCAGCGGCTAAAATATTCGCCCTTACAGCGTCAACAACAGAAGTAAAATCCCTTCTTTGCTCCCCGTCGTTGGTAATTGTCATTGGCTCTCCTGCCAATCTTTGGCGGACAAAAATGCCCATTACCAAGCAATACGCGCCTTCTAAAAGCTGCCTGTTGCCGTAAATATTAAAATACCGCAAAGATACGGTTGGTAATCCATAAATTTCGCTGAACAAACCACAATATAATTCACCGACATATTTTTGCAAGCCATAAGGGCTCAATGTATGCACCGGCATATCTTCGCGCAATGGCATTGTTTTCTGATCGCCATAAACCGATGACGACGCGCTGTAAATCACTTTTTTTACGTTTGCATCCTTGGCTGCCGTTAAAACATTAAGCGTGCCGTTTAAGTTAATGTCATTTGCGGTAATCGGATCCTCTATGGACGGCTGGACGCGCGCGAACGCCGCCAGATGGAATACGTAATCAACGCCGGCAAACAGCGGCTTGATTTTATCCAAATCCCTCATGTCGCATTCATAAAATTTCGCGCCGGGATTGATATTTTCCTTTTTGCCGGTAGACAAATTGTCAATAATAACAACCTCATCTCCGCGCTTGATTAATTCATCAACTAAATTGGAGCCGATAAAGCCGGCTCCGCCGGTGACTAAACATTTTTTTGGCATAAACAATTCTTTGTTAATTTATAAATAAAAAAACTAAAATTTATATAGTTTAGTTAGAGCTTGATTTTTCATAATCTATAAGTTATTATTAAATAAAATAAGACAAAAGTCAATCTCGCGCATCTCGCATAACGTTATTTATTATGCAAAATCAAAACAATAAAAAAACTATCCTTTATCTTGTTACTCAAAGCGAATTAGGCGGCGTCCAGCGCTATATTTTTGATTTGGCTGAAAATCTAAAAACAGAATTTAATGTTTCTGTTGCTTTTGGCGAGCAGGGAGAAAAAGGCGAACTTGCGGTAAAATTAAAACAATCCGGCATAAATTATTATGTTATTCCGCATCTGAAGCGCGCCATATCCCCTCTCAACGACCTTAAAGCGCTGTTTGAAATTATTAAATTAATAAAAAAAACAAAGCCGGACATCATTCACCTCAACAGCTCCAAAATCTCCATCCTCGGCTCCCTTGCTTCGTTATGCGTTACGCGTTATGCGCTATGCGTGTACACGGTCCACGGCTGGGTCTTCAATGAGCCATTGCCTGCGTGGAAAAAGCTATTTTACCAATACGCTGAAAAGTTCACGGCTGTTTTAAAAAATAAAATAATCTGCGTCAGCCAATTAGATTATAATATCGCCAGAAATCAACTCAAAATTCCTGAAAAAAAATTATCCTTAATCTACCACGGCATTAAGCCAATTAATTTTCTGCTCCGAGAAAAAGCGTGGCAAAAATTACAAGCCAATACCACAAATTTTAAATCTGAAATCCGAAATCTGAAATCTGAAATCCGAATTGGAACCATCGCCAACCTCTACAAAACCAAAGGCCTGGAATACTTAATCCAAGCAATCTATATTATAAAAAGAGAATTCTTACTTCTTACTTCTAACTTCTTACTTATAATTATCGGCGAAGGCGAGGAAAGAAAAAACTTGGAAAGCTTAATCGCGCAAATGAATTTGAAAAATACTGTTATCTTGGCCGGCAGAATTGATAATGCAGCCAAACTTTTGCGCGGCTTTGATATTTTCTGTTGTTCATCCGTTAAAGAAGGCTTCCCCTACGCGATTCTTGAGGCAATGTCAGCCGGTCTGCCGATTGTTTCAACCAAGGTCGGTGGAATTTCCGATATGATTTCTGATAACCAAAATGGGCTATTGGCGGAAGCGAAAAATCCGCAAGATTTAGCCAAAAAAATAATAGAAATAATTAATAACCCTGAATTTGGGCAAAAATTAGGGGCTCAAGCGAAAATGTATGTTGAAGAAAAATTTAGTTTTGATAAGATGGTTGGAAAAACAAAGGAGGTATATTTTAACCGGCAGAATCCCCTGCCGGGAGATTCTGCCGCGGCGAAATACTAAAAAAATTTAGTTTTGATAATATGATAGGAAAAACAAAGGAAATATATTTAAAATCATAGAGCAAAAAAGGAGGTGGAAAATGAACGGCTATGGCATAAAAAGAAAAAAAACAGCTATGCCGAAACAAGCATGCTGCTGCTTGCCGGATATTCCCGATGCTATTGAAAACGCGATTTACAGAGGTCCGGCAGAGGGTTATTATGAATTTCAAAATCCAAAATTCCAAGAAATGGCAGGCAAGAAAGGAATTCTGCCGGAAACAATAATTCTTATTTGGGAAATAGACAATACTTTTGTTATTATGAAGCGATCGGAAATAATGTAGCAAAATTCGGCTGTCGGAAAAAAAAATAAATAAAAAAATCCCGCTGTTTGCAAAAATAGCGGGATTTATTCTTGGCTTGGGCTTTGGCGATGCTTGATTGTATGTTTTGGCGCAAAACAGACGATTAGAAAATCTTAATCTAAGCCGTTATTCATACATGCTTAACAGCCAATCGCTAAAATCTATTTTGTCTGTAACCTTGCTTCCAATGCCTCCCGGATTGCCGGCATGCTCCGGGCCCGATTCGTCGCCCCACCAATTAAATTTAACGTCAACAAGCTGTGTTGAGTAATACCATTGGTTAACCGCGGCTCCGTATCCGCCATTGTTATAAATATTATTATAATTTATAATCGGAGCCGCAACATCAGAAACTCCTATGCCGCTATTGTTGTTATAAATATTATTATATCTGATAACAGGATTAGCGCTGTCATGAAAATAAATTACGGCGCTTTTGTTATTGAAAAACATATTATGCTCTATAATAGAAGGGTCGGATGAAGAAGCGGCGCGAAAATCTATGCCATGCCAATTGTTTTCAAAAACAGAATTGGTTATTTGATTGCCGTTGTTGCTGTAAAAAGTAATCAAGCCGCGCCTATCGCCTCCTCCATATTTCATAATTACATGGTCAAAAATATTATCGCCGCTGGAAATTTGCAATCCGCCCCAGCTTCCGTGCCCGGGCGATGTCGCGTCTCCGTCGCAATTGGAATCGCCGCCGTAAGAATCATCGTAAATTGATGTAAAAACAATCGGATTATTTTCAGTTCCTTGAGCTATAATTTTTCCGTCAATTAAAAATATAACCGGATATTTATAGCTTTGGGAAATATACCAGCCGCCGATTTTTATCACCACGCCTGGTTCAATTGTTAAAACTTTTCCCGTCCTCATGCGAGCGTCTCTGTCAAAATAATACGGGCTTTTGTCAGCGGTTAAAGTCTGCGTAAGCAAATATCCGCTGCTATGCGCCGGCCTGGTTAAATCATTAACCGCGAATATGCTCTTGGTTTTAGCGCTTGCTTGATTTGAAACGCCTGACCATGCTTCGCCATTGTACGCCATCGCGGCGAAGCAATACTCGGTTCCGGCAGTCAAGCCGGTAATTTCAGCTGTTTGCCTCTGACCGGACAAGCTATCTGGCGCGGGAATCGTTGAACTTGCCGCCTTAACAGCGCCTGCCCAATTTAAATCTAAATCGCAATCCCCTGTTTTTTCCTTGTAACGCAGATCATAATAAGCATCCTCATTCAAGCCGGCATTTTCCGGCGATGTCCAAAACAATCTAACTGAATTATTGGATGTGTAAATATTCTGAACAATTAAATCATTAATGGAATTCGGAATAACAGGCGCGGCTGGCGGCTCTGCCGGCGCATCCGCTATTTTTGTTTCAGCTTCACCGCTCCACTCGCCGGTATTGCCGGCATTGTCGCGGGCGCGAACGCGGAAATAAATGCTGCCTCCGGCATCAACCGCGATATTAAAAATAGCGCCAGTGCTTGTTGCCGCGCTTATCCAATCCTGCCATTCGTTATTATTAATTCTATACTGAACATCAAAATCAGCCAATCCGCTGGCGATGGTTGAGCTTGCCTCATCTTGTCCGCTCCAATTGACAGCAAAGCCGGAATTATCATATTGCTCTTCCAAACCGCCAATGGCCGCGATAGGCGCGGAAGTGTCCAAAACAATGCTTGAACTTGCCATATCCGCAATCTTATCTTCTCCGTATTTTAGCCAAAGATAAGCGTTTTTCAAGCCGTCTCCATCAGCCAAAATAAAATTTTCAGGCGAACTTGACGCCCAATCTTTATCATTAATATCCGGCGTGGTTGAAGCCGCGGATAAAAAATAATCGCTAACCGCGTCCTGATTTTCAATTTCCAAATCAATGCCGATTGATGTACTGGCCGCATACGCGGTACTGCCGCTTATAAAATCAAACAAATTAAAATAAGAAACAACTGGAATAATTTCTCCTTGCTCATCTTGCTCATCTTGCTCATCTTGCTCTTCTTGCTCTTCTTGCTCATCTTGCTCATCTTGCTCTTCTTGCTCTTCTTGCTCATCTGATTGAAGTAAATCATCAGACGGCGAACCTGATTCGCTTGAGTTTCCTCTCTGAACAGAAATAGGCTGTTGGATAGCGCCAGTGTTTTCTTGTTCTTTTGTTTTCGTGTTTTCGTGTTTTCGTGTTTTCGTGTTTTCGTGTTTTTGTGTTTCATCTTGCGCGCAAACGCTTGAGAATAAGCCTCTGTTATTTTTTTCAGCATCATCGCGCGCGCTCATAATTATTTCTTCGCGCTGCTTGTCAGCGGTTACCGGGCAATTTTCCCAGCCGGGCAAACAAAAGAATGTTTCAGCCAGCCCTTCGCGCGCCAGCTGTTCATTGATGAATACTCCGTTAATATAAACATATCTTAATAATCTTCCATACTTGTCTTTATCAGCCGCCGGATCCTTAATCAGTTTTAATTCCCCCATGCTTAACAATTCCATATTCCTGATTCTTGCCGCCCATGCCAAGCACTCATCATCTTCCGCGCCCGGCTTGCCTAATTCCGGAGTGTCTATGCCGATGTAGCGGACTTTTTCTCCGGTGGTTAAAACAATGGTGTCGCCGTCAATAACATTTGAAACGCCTATTGCAACATCTCCTCCATCCTCTGGCATAAAATTTTCATCATCAGCGCCTGCCTGCTTTGGCTTCAGCAAATCCACTGCCGTAATAACAGGCGGAATATTAGAATCAAGTTCCTTGACAGTGGCTAAGACTTTCACGCCGGCATCTTTAATGACTTCCGCGCTTTGTCGCGCTGTCTCGCTTATTATTTCTTTGTTGGCTGCGGCAAAAAATTCAATATTCTGCCCGGCTGTTTCTGCTTTTTCATTAGTAAAATCAAAAGATTTATCAACAACCTGCTTGCTTGCTATCAGAGTATCGCCCCAAACATATTTTATTTCATTTGAAAAAATATTTAATTTATTTCCAATTTTCCCCCAAAAACTTAACTTTTGTTTCGCGCTTTCTTCTTTATCAATTTTTTCAAATTCTTTAATAAAATAATCAATCACTCCGGAGCTATATCCAACTGCTTTAGGAGAAAGCATATTCCAGTAGTCAAGATTTAAATATAGATCACCATCAATTTGATAAACTGGTTTAATAGAATCTGGATTTGGAGTATAAATTAATTTATACTTTACTCCATCTAAAGAATTAATTAAATATTTTCTTTTTTTACCATTTATTATTTTTTCTTCTGTGCTGTATTTAAGTATTTCATTTACATCAATGTTTACCGTGTCTTTGCTAAAAAAATTATTATGAGAATAATTAGCCAATTCATCAAAAACTTGATCTAAGTTATCAGCTTCAATAAAGCCTGTTTTACTTAAATTAATCTTGCCGTATTGCTCTGCCCATTCTTCAAAAGGATCCCCGCTGGGATGAGGATCGTTTCTGGTGTGCGCCGGAACGCTCATATCCTGAATCAAATGCAAAATATGGCCTATGCCTTGATACGCTCTTTTAAAATCGCCTGCTCGGTAATTATTAAAAATAGCGCCAGCAGAATAATCTCCGCTAACGCTATCTTGATTTTTCGCCCATTCTTTAGCCGGCGCGCCTTTCAGCGCTCCGCTGTCCAATCCCTTGCCTGTTGTTGGATTGTAAAAATGGTTTAAATATCTTGGAATCGCGTCCTCGGCAATAGAGCCCTGAACAATCCAATCAATCCGCTGATTGGTTATTTTTTTATTAACTTGATTGTTGTAAATTTTTACCGCCGCCTCAGTTAAGCTTGGATGGATAACTAAATTATCATAGCCAAAAACAATGCCTGCGGACAGAATTAATGCTAAATATAAAACTATGTTTATACCCCTCCTTAAAAGCATAATTTAAAAATATGTTTATTATATCTGGTCTATTTCCCAATAACCATTTTGGTTTTTTGTAAAACTAACAGTATTTTTATATTCGGTGCCCATATCCAAGTCATAATAAGCGAGGTTATTATATTCATTTTCTTTAATTATGTTCTCCGGCAACTCCCCTATCCACTCCTTTAATTTTTCTTCATCTTTAAAAGCTTCTCTATATCCATCTCTGTTTTCCTCTCTAATTTGCTCTAACGCCAATTCAATATCATTATCCAACAGCGCCTGCCTGAATTTTGCGTAGATTTGTTCCGGCGTGTTTTTAGCCGGAACATCATATTCTTGCGGAGGGAATTTCTCTTCTAATTCTTTTTGAGTGTACCATTGGTTGTCCCATTTAACCAAATCGCCTCTTTGGATCCTGATGTAATTCCACAAAAGAAATAAAAAAACAGCTAAAACAATAACCGCTAAAATAATTCCTATAATTTTAAAAACTTTTTTTGCCATAAATTTGATTTTGTTAATTATTAAAAATTAAAATTACAACAGCTGTTTTACATCATCAATCTCTAAAACAACGTTGTGATTGCAATAATGGCACTGGTAGGAGATTAGGGTGCTAATTCGAATAATTTTTGTAAAGAAACTTAACCCAGTTATGAATTTTAGGAAGTTTGCAGCCGGCTAACTCAAGAGGAGTGATTAGTCCTAGATATACTGAACCAGTAGGCTAAGGAAACCTAACAGGACAGGTTTTTACAATCTCGCGTGTATTTGTTAAAATGAAATTGTAAAAATCTAACCTCAAAAAATCTATGACAAATCTAATCAAAAAAAATCGTAAAAAGTATTCTCCTCAATTTAAATTTG
>VMTK01000015.1 GCA_013791585.1 Candidatus Falkowiibacteriota bacterium | reverse complement strand
TTTTCAGCTATGTTAATTAAAAATTTATGCCAACATTAGCAATAAATAAAAGAGCTTATTATGATTATGAGATAAAGGATAAGTTTGAAGTTGGCATTATGCTTTTGGGGCATGAAGTAAAATCTGTGAAAACCGGGCATATAAATTTAAAAGGCAGTTATGTTACATTGAAAAAAACCAAAAAAGAACTGCCGGAAATTTATTTAATAAATGCCCATATTCCATTATATAAATTCGCTGGAAAAGCCAAGGATTACAATCCGACCCGGCCGCGAAAACTGCTGGCCAAGAAAAAAGAAATAAGATATTTAATCGGCAAAAAGCAAGAGCAGGGCTTGACATTAGCGCCATTAAAAATATATACTAAACGCAGTTTAATCAAGCTGGAATTCGGCATTGGAAAGGGAAAGAAAAAGTTTGACAAGAGAGAGCTGATTAAAAAAAGGGAGCTGGACAGGAGTACGCGAACATTGATAAAACGAAGATTGAAAAATTAATATTCGCATGTGCCGCATTTGTAGCCGCGGCTTGCCCGAAGGGCAACAACAAGGGGATGCCAGGCATCGATAATAAAATTTTTTAAAAGCATTCGGAATGCGTGTCTCAGCTGCCGCATAAATCGCGCTGAATTAAAATAAGTGCAAAAAACTTATTTGCCAAGGCAAAGGATACTTTTACAATAAAAGTTCCTGCCATGGTACCTGTTATGGCCTAATTAAAGCCGTAGCCATCTGCCCGGCGATTCCTAATAGCCGCCAGCAGGTGTCATATTATCCCCGCACCTTTTAAGCATTAAATATGTATTATGTTTATACTTTAAAAAGTTTAAAAGATAGAAAATTGTATATTGGCTATACTAGTGATTTAAGAAAAAGATTTAAACAACATTTGGATGGGAAAGTACAATCTACCAGAGGAAGAAGGCCGTTAGTATTGGCTTATTATGAGGCATACAAATCCAAAGAGGATGCAAAAGAGCGCGAAAAGCAGCTTAAACATTTTGGGAAATCTTATAGTCAGTTAAAAAGAAAAATAAGAAGAAGTATCATTGATGCTTAAAAGGTGCGGGGTATTAGGATAGGTTAACGGAATATTCTTGGCTGTTATCCGAAACCAAAAGAATTAATTGCTTATCAGTTTTGTTTGGTTTTAATGATAGCAATGAATAAAACAAATCAAACTATTTCCGTAAAATTGTTTTTAATGATTTATTAGACGCGGGTTCAATTCCCGCCATCTCCACATTTCGGATGTCGGATTTCAGATATCAGATTTCGGATCATCTTTAATATCCGACATCCGACATCCGATTTCTGACATCCGGAAAGCCCGGGCGGTGAAACTGGTATACACGGAGAAAGATATATTGCGCGTTCTTTGCCATTATGCTATACTGCTGTTATGAGAAAAAAAAGCTGGACAAAACAAGCTTTAGCAAAAGCCGCTAAAAAATCAACAAGCGTTAGGCAGGTTATTTGTAAACTTAATTTAAAGCAGGCAGGTGGAAATTATTCTCAAATTAAAAAATATTTAGAATTATATAAAATAGACATAAAGCATTTTAAGGGTAAAGCATGGAATAAAGGATTGAGAGGTATTGGCAAGCCAAGAATATCGCTGGAAAAGATTTTAGTTTCTCATAGTGAATATCAAAGCTATAAATTAAAGAAGCGCCTTTTTGCGGCTAACCTCAAATTACCAAAATGCGAAGAGTGCGGATGGGCGGAAAAGTCAACAGACGGCAGAATTCCACTAGAGCTTGATCATATAAATGGTCATAGCAAGGATAATAGACTGAAAAATTTACGCGTTCTTTGTCCTAACTGCCATAGCTTAAAGCCAACTCATAGGGGTAGAAATCGCAAGAAATAGCATGGTCCAGTGGTGGAACTGGTATACACGCGACACTTAAAATGTCGTGCTTTAGGGCATGTGGGTTCGAGTCCCACCTGGACCACATTCCGGAAGTCGGATATCAGATGTCGGATGTCAGATAAAAAAATCCGATATCCGATATCTGAAATCCGATATCTGATCAAGCGGGCGTCGTATAATGGTTATTATATTACCTTGCCAAGGTAGAAACGGCGGTTCGATTCCGCTCGCCCGCTCATATAAATTTACGATTTACGATTTACGATTTAAATATATTAAGATATAAAATAATTTTGATATTCTTTCAATCGTAAATTGTAAATCGTTAATCGAAAATATCGAGTATGCGCAGAATTTGGAGAAGAGCACAACCTAAGCCGGAGAAAAGATTTCGGGTTAATCAGCAGATTAGAATCCCGGAGGTTTTTTTAATTGATGAAAACGGCGGACAAATAGGAGTTTTAAGCATAGAGAAAGCTTTGGCAATGGCGGAAGAAGCAGGATTGGATTTGGTTGAAGTTAATCCCAAGGCGCGCCCGCCGATAGCAAAAATCATGGATTACGGCCAGCTCAAATACGAAAGCGACAAGCAGAAGCAAAAACAAAAAGCCAAGCAGAAAAAAATTGAAACCAAAGGAATAAGATTGTCCGTGCGCATCAGCAAGCATGATTTTGACTTTCGGCTTAATCAGGCAAAAAAATTTTTAGAAAAAGGCAATAAATTAAAAGTTGAATTAACGATTAAAGGCCGGGAGCGCCAGCATCCTGAAAAGGCCAGAGAAACCATTCAAAGATTTGTTGAATCCTTAAAACAATTTGAAGATTTAGGCATAAGCGCCGAGCAGGACTTGACAAGACAGGGCGGAAGGTTTAGTATATTATTAGTTAATAAAAAGGATTAGTTTATCGCAATTCAGGTAATTTGCCTGTTTTTTTATTTAAATATTAAAGAAATTTGAAATTTGAAATTTGAAATTCGGATAAAGTTAATAATAAATAAATGTATTGCCCCAAATTTCCAATTTCCAATTTCTAATTTCAGAAGACTATGCCGAAAATAAAAACCCACAAAGCCACAGCTAAACGT
Organism: Candidatus Falkowiibacteriota bacterium; assembly: GCA_013791585.1. Taxonomy (GTDB): domain Bacteria; phylum Patescibacteriota; class Patescibacteriia; order Patescibacteriales; family VMTK01; genus VMTK01. The sequence continues at coordinate 3,747 of VMTK01000015.1, read as the reverse complement.
TTTTCTATAACCAAAACCAAGAAAATCAAGCGCAGAAAAGCCGGCCAAAACCATTTTAACGCCAGGGAATCAGGCAATGCCACTCGCAAGAAGCGCCGGGATTCTTCAGCGCATCAGAGCAATATTAAGACTATAAAGGCATTAATGCCGTATAATTGAATTCTAAATCATAAACTCTAAATTCTAAACAAACTCCAAATTACAAGCACTAAATAACAAACTATGTAATATCACTTCGTTTAAGCGGGGCAAGCAAATTTATATTTTTAAAATTTTTATTATTGAAGTTTTAGCGTTTGTTATTTATTTGGAATTCGATATTTGAGATTTAGAATTTGTTTAGAGTTTAGAATTTAGAGTTTAGAATTTAAAAACATTATGTCCAGAGTAAAAAGAGGCGCCACCCATGTTAAAAAGCGAAGAAAATTATTAAAGAAGGTTAAGGGCTTTAAATGGGGCCGCAAAAATTTAATAAGATTGGCTAAGACAGCCGCCACCAAAGCAGGCGCGCATTCTTTTGTCGGCCGCAAGAAAAAGAAAAGAGTAAACAGAGGATTGTGGCAGATTAAAATAAACGCTTTTGTCCGCGAGCATGGCTTGCCGTACTCAAAATTTATTGATGCTTTGAAAAAAAATAAAATAGAATTAGACAGAAAGATTTTAGCCGACATGGCTGTTAACAATAAAAAAGTTTTGGCGGAGATAATTAAGAAACTGGAAATTAGAAATTAGAAATTTGGTTTTAATTTAAGGTTAATTTTAATATTAACTTTATTCAATTCCCAAATTTCAAATTTCCAATTACAAATTTCAGCATTATGAAAATACTTCAAATAATCCAATTAGTTATCGCAGTGTCTTTGATGGCGGTTATCCTTTTGCAAAACAGGGGCTCGGGTCTGGCCGGCATATTCGGCGGAAGCGGGGGTGTTTTTAGAACCAAAAGAGGCATAGAGAAAACATTGTTTACCGCGACAATAATTCTTTCAATATTATTTCTTGCTGTTTCTTTATTTATTTTTATTTATTAAATTTTTATAAGGATTAATACGCTTGAATAATTATTGTTATATTAAGTCGGCTTAAGTATTTTTTAGCTTTTTACAGCACTCAAATCTACGAATGAAATGCAAATCTACAAATTTTTTATTTAGTATTCGTAGATTTGAATACATTTGTAGATTTGAGTGAATTTAAAGGTTTTTTTACAGTCTTTTTATATTGTTTATAGAAATTATTTAAGTATATTAAACTTTTTAATTAATCGTGGACTCTCTAAAAAATAAAATTATAGCTTTATTTAATAAGATTAAATCATCTTTACCCCGCGCAAACAAAGCAATTAACGAAGCAGGGGGTATAATAAATAGTTGCAATCAGCGGTCTAACGCCGCCGACAAGCGGCACATTTTTGCGCGGGGTTTATATTTTTTTTATTCAAGCTTGCCGCGGGCGCTTAAAAAATTTTTGAATTTTAATAAAAAGAATTCAGACAGCGGACAAAAGCAGACGGATTTTGATAAAAAATTGGTTTTTTCATTATCCAAATCCAGAATTCCAAGCTTGGGGCAATTAAAATACATTAAGCGCTTTTTAAGCTGGCGCGAATTTTGGCTTATTAATTTTTGCTTTCTGGCTATTGCCGGAAGCTTGATTTTTTCAGGAGCGGTATTTTATAAAAATCATTTGCAGATTGCGCCCGTAAGCGGCGGAAAATATTGCGAGGGGCTGGTTGGCGCTCCGCAATACATTAATCCCATTTACGCCAACATAAGCGATGTTGACAATGACATGATAGCTTTGGTTTTTTCTTCTTTGTTCAAGCGCGGCAACAAAAGCGAGCTGGTGAATGATTTGGCTGAAAGCTATGAAATCAGCGAAGATAATAAAGTTTATACAATCAAGATTAGGGATGGCGCGCATTGGCACAATGGCGATGAATTAACGGCTGACGACATTTTGTTCACTTTTAATATTATAAAAGACAAGGCGTATCAGTCTACTTTAAGAGCTGGTTTTGTCGGGGTGGAAATGGAAAAAGTTGATGACAATACCATAAAATTCATATTGGCAGAGCCGTACGCGGCCTTTTTGGAATTATTAACTTTTGGAATTTTACCCGGGGAATTATGGCGCCAGATACCCGCCAACACGGCGAGCTTAGCCGAACTTAATTTAAAGCCGATCGGCTCCGGCCCGTATAAATTCAACTCATTAATTAAAGACAAGCAAGGAAACATCAGATCGTATGGTCTAACTCGCAACGAAGATTACTACGGCCAAATGCCGTATATTAAAGAATTGTCTTTTAAATTTTTTCCAAGTTTTGAAGGAGCGGTTTCGGATTTGAATGAAGGGCTGATAGACGGGATCAGCTATTTGCCGAAACAAATCAAGGGCAATCTTGCCGCGCGGGATTCCTTGGATTATCACCAGTTGAACCTGCCGCAGATAACCGCTGTTTTTTTCAATCAGGAAGCGAACCCGGCGCTAAAAGATAAAAATGTCCGGCAGGCCATGGCTTCGGCCATTGATAAAAATCAAATAATAAGCGAAATTTTGGGCGGAGAAGCCCGCTTGATCAACAGCCCTATTCTGCCTGACAATTTTGCTTATAACAAAGAAATAAAAGAGTATAAATACAACGTTGAAGCCGCGTCCGCTTTGCTGGATGAGGCCGGGTGGAAGGCGGCTGAATTAACGGACGAGGATATTGCTCAAGCCCGGGAAGACTCCAGTTCAGAAGATGAAAAAATAAAACAGCAAGCCGATAATAAATTGCGCGTTGGCGCCGGGCAGTGGAGAGAAAAAGAAAATGATTTTTTAATCGTTAAATTAACCGCGGTATATAATGAAGAAAATCAAAAAGTGGTTGAAGCGATGCGGAATTTTTGGTCCGCGATCAGCATAAAAACAGAAATAGAGCTTGTCGCGGCAAGCGTTATCCAGATAAACACAATCAAGCCGAGGAATTTTCAGGCCTTGCTGTACAGCGAAGTGGCCGGAGCGGATCCTGACCCTTACGCTTTTTGGCATTCATCGCAGATGGGGCAGTCCGGCTTGAATATTTCAAACTACGCCAACAAAGATATAGACGCGCTGCTTGAGGACGCCAGAGTGATTTCCAGCATGGAAGAGCGCAAAGAAAAATACGCGAAATTTCAGGAGATAATAGCCGAGGAAGTTCCGGCTATTTTTCTCTACAGCCCGACTTATACTTATGTTCAAAATAAAAAGGTTAAGGGCTTTGCCGTAGAAAATATTTTAATTCCACGCGACCGCTTTTCCAATATCGCGGATTGGCATGTTAAAACAGGCAAGAAGTTTGTTTGGAATTGATCTCGCGTAACGCGTTACGCGTAACTTATAAAGGTTCTCATAATTTTTAAAAAATCAAAATAGATCCATCTACCATTATTTTTAATTGGGCGGGTGGCGGAATTGGCAGGCCCCGCGCCTTTTTAAAATTATTGGAAATACTTCGGGGATATGGCGGAATTGGCAGGCCCCGCGCCTTTTTAAAATTATTGGAAATACTTCGGGGATATGGCGGAATTGGCAGGCCCCGCGCCTTTTTAAAATTATTGGAAATACTTCGGGGATATGGCGGAATTGGTAGACGCGCTAGCTTCAGGAGTTAGCGGCAGCAATGCCGTGAGAGTTCAACTCTCTCTATCCCCACAATTATTTATATAAAATATTTTAAAAAGGTGCGGGGTAGACGCGCTAGCTTCAGGAGTTAGCGGC
>VMTK01000020.1 GCA_013791585.1 Candidatus Falkowiibacteriota bacterium | reverse complement strand
TTAAGTAAAACTCACGGATTAAATTCTGTAAAATTTTTCTTGAAGTGGACCCAAGCATTAATGCTTTGCCGCAAAAAAATTATTTGCAAAGGAACAAGTTTTCCACCAAATTAAGTTACTTATACCCTATATGGTTATATTTGTTGCATTAAAGAATTCTTTAGTTAACGAGTTAACGGATTAACGAGTTATTCTTTTAAAAAAATTATTTAACCCGTTAACCCGTTAACTCGTTAATTCATTAATAAAGAATTAAAGAGTTTATTAAAATCATTTAATAAGTTATGCGAATGCATGGATTCAAAACTAACAATATAGCATATAACCATTTATAAGTTTTCAGATTAACTTTCTTTCTTTTCAGTTTCTTGAGCACTGCCTTTCCCCTCAGCTGACATAGCGCATTTTCCGTTAAGGATAGCTCCGCGTTCAATTGACATGCTTACTGCCTCAATGTCGCCGGTTACTTTTGCTGTTGCCGACAGCTCTAAATAGCCCTTGATTTTCAGATTGCCAGTGACTTCCCCGCTTATTTTTGCTTCTTTTGCTTCAATGTCCGCTGTAATTTTGGCTTGGCTGCCGACTCGCAGATTCCCCTTGGTTTTTAAATTGCCTTCCACCATGCCTTCAACGATAATGTTCCCTTGGCTGTTAAAATCCCCCTTGACTTTTACTGACGGGCCGATGATTGTTTCAATTTTTTTAAATCCCTCCTCGCTGTTTTGGCTTTTGAACATAGGTTTTAGATAAGAAAAATAATAAAATAAAATATTACTAATGTTTTATTTATTTTCTTGCTCTTATTTTTATTAATACTTTAATTTTAAGCAAGATTTCAGAGTTTGTCAAAGCAAAAAAATTAATGTATCATAATAATGCATTATATTGCCGCTTTTTCGTTTATTCGCAAAGGTGTGAAATAAAATTTATTAAGATTATTTTTATGAACAACAGGCCAAAAGTCGGAGTCGGAGTAATTGTCATAAAAGACGGTAAAATTCTTCTTGGAAAAAGGAAAAACGCGCATGGCGAAGGAGCGTGGTGCTATCCCGGCGGACATTTAGAGTATGGCGAATCATTGGAAGAATGCTCTCGCCGTGAAGTGAGCGAAGAAGCCGGGGTTAAAATCAAAAATTTGCGTTTTGGCGCAGCTACCAATGATATTTTTGAAAGCGAGAAAAAGCACTATATCACGATTTGCATGATATCTGAGCTTGCTTCAGGCGAAGTCAAAGTAATGGAGCCGTGCAAATGTGAAGAATGGGGGGTGGTTTAAGTGGGAGAAACTGCCCCGCCCGCTTTTCTTGCCGATCACTAATCAGCTAAAAGCAGGATTTAATCCATTTAAATAAATTTTAAAATTATAAATTTTAGCTTATATTAGCGATATTTGACACAAGTAAAGTTTTGTGTTGTTATGATTAGAATAGCGAATTTTTTTAAGAAATAATTTCTTAAATACAATTTTTAGTCTACATTAATGTAGACTAAAAATTGAAAATTATTGTTAAATGGGCATGCGCGTCCTCGTAGTTTAATGGATAAAACAAAAATCTCCTAAGTTTTAAATGCAGGTTCGATTCCTGCCGAGGACACCATTTCGGATGTCGGATGTCGGATTTCAGACATCGGACTCTAAATATCATAGATCTGAGATCCGAAATCTGATATCTGATATCCGAAATGGGCCATTAGCTCAGTTGGCTAGAGCGCTTCCATGGCATGGAAGAGGTCAAGGGTTCAAGTCCCTTATGGTCCACAAAAGTTCCACATGGAACATTTATTTGTTCTATATGGAACAGTCAAATTATTTAATATTAGCGAAAAAAGTATTTTGAATTTAGTAAGCGTTAATTATTAACAATATTTGTTCCACAAAGAACATTCAATTATTAAATTACACATTTGCGTTATTTAATAATTAATCAAGTTTATTTCCGCAGTATATGAAAATACAAGAATATGAAATTATGAAAATAAGATATTTTTATATTCTTGTATTTTCATATTTACATTATTCAGTTTGAAGCAAGATAATTATTATTTTTATTCAAACACGTAATTCTTAAACTTTTTAATTTAAACTAAAATATATGGAATTAACAAATCAAAATTTTAAACAAGAGGTTGAGGAAAACAAGGGCTTGGTATTAGTTGACTTTGCCGCTTTATGGTGCGGGCCATGCAAGCTAATGGCGCCTATAATAGATGAATTAGCCGAGGACTATAAAGATAAGAATATTAAGATCGGCAAATTAGACATTGATGATGGAAATGAAGTTGCTGAGAAATACAATGTAATGAGCGTGCCAACTTTTATTTTATTCAAAGGCGGGGAAGTGATTGAGCAATTAACCGGCTATCAAAGCAAGGATGCTTTGGAAGAAATAATTAATAAAAATTTGTAGTTTTTTGCATTTTTCAATTTAAAGTCCACAGTTTTGTAGACTAAAAGTTTTTTTAAGCTCAAGGTGGATAAGTCCACAGTACTGTGGACTTTAAATTGAAACTTGGCTAATGTTAGCCAAAATAAAAAAGGGGATTATTTGGGGATAATTATTGCTAAATTTGACAGATTTGGGTAGATGTGGTTTAATAAAAAGTTTTGATTTGTGAATTGCATTAAGATATTGTTTTGGAAAAGAAAAAAGGCCGGACAAATTGTCGCGACCTTTATGGAGCTATTTCGCTTAACGCGAAGCATCGGGCTAAGTGAAAAAAAATTTAATGTTTTTTGTTTATTAATTAAGCCCTTTTGAAATTTTAATGAAATAGTATGCGTTGATATGGTGGACGGGGAAGAATTGGCTTAATCCTTTGATAACAGGCGTTCCAAATGTATCGCCCAAACAATTGATCAAACCTTTCGAAATTACATTCTATGTTTACTATAATTTGATTCCTGAGAATACGCTCCCTCACATGGTCATTGTTTACTATAATTTGATTACTGAGAATACGCTCCCTCACATGGTCATTAACCCATTTCTTGTGGTCATTAACCCATTTCTTGATCAAATTTTCCATTACAGTATCAACAACCCAACGATTTCCGTCAATGTGATTTTGAGCTGTAGCCCAATCAATTTTCGCTCTATCACCAGGGCACTCAACACAGTCATAGAGAATTTGAGCCAATTTTTTTATACAATACTCCCTAATAACTACTTCTGTTTTCATTAGCTTAACCTCCTTTTTTATTATATGTTTTATATGGAGTAGTTTAACATAAAATAAAAAAAATATCAAGTTATTATTAAAACTTAAAAAAGGTTTTAATATAAAATAAATTATTTACTATACCAAAATTTTTTATATTTTTTAATAATCTAACAAAACTAAAACTATGTACGATACAATTATAATAGGATCCGGGCCTGCCGGGATGACTGCCGGCATTTACGCGGCGCGGCGCGAGATGAAAACTTTAATTCTGGGAAAAGAGCTGGGCGGCCAGCTTATTTGGGCTTCGGAGATTGAGAATTATCCCGGGTTTAAATCAATCAGCAATTTTGAATTAATATCCAAAATGCAAGAGCAGGTTAAAAATCTGGGAGTGGAAATAAAAACAGAAGAAGTGAAAAAAATTGAGAAAACAGACGATAAATTTATTTTACATACCAATAAATCACAATTTGAAGCGAAAACCGTTATTTTGGCCTTGGGCTTGGTTCCGCGCCGGTTGGCTATCCCAGGCGAACGGGAATTTACCGGCAAGGGTGTGTCGTATTGCGCCACTTGCGACGGGCCTTTTTACAAAAACAAGACAGTGGCGGTGGCAGGCGGAGGAAATTCCGCGGTTGACGCAACGGAAATATTATCCAAGATCGCCGCTAAAGTTTATTTAATACACCGCCGGGATGAGTTCAGGGCGTTTGAAGCGCTGGTGGAAGAGGTAAAAAGCAAAAAAAACGTGGAACTTGTTTTAAGCAGTGAAATTAAGGAGGTTGTCGGAAGCAATAAATTAGAAAAAATTAAAGTTGTAAATAAAAAAACCGGCCAAGAAAAAGAAATAGCTGTTGACGGTTTGTTTGTTGAAGTCGGGCGAATTGCCAGCACGGATTTGGTGGCGGATTTGGTCAAGCGCGATGAGAAAAATCAAATTATTGTTGATGAAAAGTGCCAAACCAGTTTGCCCGGCATGTTTGCGGCAGGAGATGTTACCCCGGTTGAATTCAAGCAGATTACGATTGCCTGCGGACAAGCGACAATCGCTGCTTTGGCTGCTTATCAATATATACAGCTGAACAGAGAAAATAGTAAAATAAATAATAAAATAGTAAAATAATAAAAATAATAAAATAAAAAGAAATTTAACTTCTTTGGTTTGGAGGAATTAAGTTCTTTTTGTTTGCGCGACTAAATAAATTATTTTTTCCTTGACATATAATAAGAATGTGATAAGATGCAAGACGAAACAGAGAGTAAAGATCCGTCAAATTGTGCAGCCCTCTTTCCAAAGGGAAACAACAGGTGTAGGTCTTCCTGCCCGCTCTCTGTTTCATTTTCATCGCACATTTTAAAAATTTTATCGGGGCGCAGCCAATGCAATTAAGATATTGGGCAAGAAACTGCTTATCTCTGATTTTAAATATTTGGCGCGCCCCGACCAAATTCTTCAAGCAAGCTGTCAATTTATTTTGGCAGTTTTTTATTTGGTGAAAATTTTAAAAAATTTTCCAATAAAAAAATTGCCGGCGTTTTATTTTTTGCCGGCAGTGTTGTTGGTTTAATTGGCAATTAATGAAATCCGCGCGCGTAATCCCCAAACTTGATTCCACGGGAACTAGCCCATACATCTATGTTAATTTTTTTGTTATTTATTATTACGTGAATATATTGATGCGGCGAAACATGCCAAACCATTGTCCATTTCAGCGCTATGTCAGAATTATTAAAGAAGCCGCTTTTTATTAACAAGGTTCTCATTAAATAGTTTATATTAGCGCAGTGTAAAAATCCGGCTTGGCTCCACATTTTATCAATGTCCTTGCTAAAAACATTAAATAATTTTGTATAGGTTTTTATTCTCTGGCCGCGGTATTTCGCGGTTAATATTTCATAAGCTTGCTTTAAACAATCATTTTTGTCAAGAGATTTTTTCAGCTCATTGATTGTTTCCTGCATTTGCTTTGGCAGTTTGTCCGGAATTGGAGTTTTTGATAGTATGTCTAATGGCATGATAGATTTTAAGTTAATAAAAAAGTTTTTTATGGTTTTTATTTTTTAGTCAATAAAACGGAAAGAATCAGAAATTTTTTGATCATAACAATCATCAAAGCTTAAACCCAAAATGCATTCTTGTCCCGTATGCCAAAAGGCGGCTCTCTTATATATAGGACTATATTTTAGGTGGTATCTATAATTTATCGGACATTTTGTTGAACCCAAATCTTTGCCGTCGCCTTTTATTTTTATATCATAAGTGTTGGAAAAATTAGTTTCATGTTTTTCTTGGTAACTGCAGCTTGCCCCGTATTTTTGCTTGATTAATTCGTCTAGTTTATTTTCATTATCAATATCCAAAAAAACAATATGCCAAGGCAATCCATATTCAACTTTACCATTGTATTCAGGTATGCAAATATCTTCAAGTTTAATAAATTGTCCAATTCGCCAATCAAAACCATATTCATATTCCTGATGAAGATAAAAGTTATTATTTTTAACAAACATTTTACTATCTATTAATACATCGGATTCAGTTAATTCATCCGGCAAACCAGCCCAATATTTATTACTGGTTAATTTCTCTGGATATTCTATCTCAAAACCATATTCTTCATTTTGATAAGTTATCCATTTTACATCTTTATTATCAAATTCATTTTGGACATCGTCGTTATAAAATTGTGGTTGAATAAAATGGGAAGCGCCTTTCTTGAGCCAATAGATTCCAGCTAATATTGTTAGTAAAAATAATCCTGCCGATATGATTAAAATTTTCTTTCTCATGTGTTTTAGTTATGTTGATGTTTAGCGGTTTAAAGATTAGTGAGATTGTTATTTTTTGTTTTGGGGCAAAGGGAAGAGGCCTGACCGCAACGCTCTCGCTTGCGAGGCGGGTGGAGGAATTAAATGGGTGCCTGCCCGCCGAATTGGCGGGAATGCCAAAAATTCAAAACTCTTTATGATAGAAATCAGATTTTATTATTACCCAAGATTTGTTTTACAAATTGATCCATTGAATTCCAGTCAGGAGACCCGTCTTTAAAAGGTATTATAATTTTTGTATTTTCTATTCTTGTTTGATTAAATTTTCTGCCGTACGAGTATCTGAATTGTTCTTTGTTTAACAGTGTTTGTATGAAAATCGCCGTACTAACTGACATTTTAAACCTTGGAATTAATTTTTCCACATGGTCGCTCGCAGTAAAATTTTCTTTTTGATAACTACAATAACCTATCGTTGCGGAATCAAGCGTTAAGACATTGCCTTTATCTGTAAAATAATTATAATATCCATCTATGCCATTATTTGTAGCTCTAGTTGTTACATATGGATAATCGCCTTGACCAATTTCTTCCAGTTTCTTTTTAGGCGTTGTTTTGCTGCCAGTAATATCAAAAATTTTATTGATTTCAATTGGCTTCCAATTTTTTATATCTATATTTTTTTCATCATCAGTTTCTTTTTCAAATATTTTTCTTTTATCCGCATCTTCCAGAATATTCGAAATTATTTCATAAATATTTTCTATGCCAGTTTCTTTTTTTATGTTGCAAATTAGGTGATCTTTTATGGTATTTTTAAAGTCTCTAATTGTTAAATTTTTATAATTTGTTTTTACATATGCCAAAGCCGACCACTCATTTGCGAGGCCAACATTTTTTAACACAGAATAACCGGCGGTTTCTTTTCTGTTTCTGTAATCCAAAAGCCATTGTTTTTTTATTCCCCTCCATTTGTCATTTCTATCCACTCTTTGATTTTTGTAATTTACAAAGCCGTCATCATTCCATAGAGCAAACCAAGTTTGTGTTTTGTCATTGTGCGGTTTGTGTGCCTCAAAAACCATTATACAAGTATGGGTGCCAACGCCTTTAAATAAATTTGACGGCATAATCATTACGGCTCGTAATGTGTGTTTTTTCATTATTCTTTCCCTGATGTCATTATCGTTGTTCGTGCATCTAATCGGTAATATTGCTATTCCAATACCGCCAACATTTAAAACATCCAACATATAATCTGCAAAACTAAGTTCTTTCTCCTCCTCCTTTTTTTGTGAGTATGGCGGGTTGATCATCCCGATATTGCATTGATATTTTCGGAGCTCCTCTTTCTTCATGTCAAAGCAGTTATCCTGTAAAAGATTTGTTTTACCATCGCCACGAATAATCATGTTTGCGCAGGCTAAAGCAAACATATTTGTTTGAGTTTCTATGCCAACTAGATTATTTTTATAAATATTGTCAATTTCAGATACAGTCGGGTCGTCGGTGAGCATGTGCTCCATAGCTGAAATTAAAAATCCGCCAGTTCCAGCACAAATGTCGATTACCCTTGAGTTTTTATTAACTTCTGATAGTTCGCAAAAAAGATCAGTGATGTGCGGTGGTGTCAAAACAATACCAAGCCCTTTTCCGTCGCCACCAGTATAACGTAAAAATTCAGAGTAAAATCTACCTATTATATCCATGTTGTTAACCTTTTTTATGAATGGATATACTTTTTTATGAATATCAAATAAAAATTTATGAAGGATATTATTGTCATGCGAAGGATTTTTAGTATCAATTTCGCCTCTCGTTAAATAGGTATGGGTGGTGATAAAACCGAATTCTCTTTTTAGAGTTTCTATTTTATTTTCGGGTATAGTAGCTTCCCTTAAGCCATCCTCTATAGATCCAATGATTCTATTTGCTAATTTTTTCGGATTAGTTATGCTCGGATATTCATTCACGAAGTCTCCACTTTCTAAGGCGAGCAGTAACGCCCCCACCAGCAAAGGTTTTTCAGCTTCTTTTAATTTTGCCTCATCTCTCATTTCGTCATGCAATTTTTTTGCGTATTGCATCAAATCTTTTTCAGAAATAATGACCGAGTCTTTTTCATGAAATAAAGAATAGTAATCGTCGTATGCCATCAAATCAGTATACCTTTTTGGAAAATATCTTTTTTCATTTTTATTCCATTGGAATATTGATAATTTACAATTATTTTTTTCTTCACCGCTGATTGCAATTGCAATTACATGGAATTCTTTTTTTAGAAAAGATGCGTAGTGCAAAACACCATCAACGGCAAAATCTTTTGGGTTATCCACTTTTTTGCTAACATGATTTTTTTTATGTGCTTTGCATTCAATAACTATAACAACATCTGAGTTTTTTTTCCTTATTATAAACTCTGGGTAGCCAGTACCGGACCCTGATTTACTGGCTTTGGATAATAAATTATTTATTATTCCGCTATCACTTTGTTGTTCCTCAATAATTATGTCAGGCGTTGCAAAATAACCGAGTGAGGTTAGTTTGTCTTTAATTATTTTTTCAGTTTTTCTTTCATTCATATAATAGTATTTTATAAGTGTATTATACCTAAAAATCGCCAAAAAAGAAAATTTATGATCAATTTATAATCGGCTTTTTAATCACATATTTGACAACGCCGTTTATTAAAAATTTATCAGTTTCATGAATAAAAATAGTCGGATGATTTTCTGTCGATTCTGACATTAGAGAAATAATTTTATTTTTAGAATCCAGCAATAACTTTTTTATGTTTGCGCAATTATCAATAATTGCTAAAACATAATCATTTGGCTGAGGTTGTTTTTTTGAATTAACAATAACATAATCACCGTCTTCAATATTCTGACCATTAACATTGGCTTTGTTCATTGAATTACCCGACGCCTTAATAGCAAGTAAGCCGTCGCTGGTTTTAATAATATTTTTTGATACCTTGATATAACCTTCTAAATTTTCTTCTGCAAATATGTTTGCATCTCCACAGTTCGCTGATCCAAGAACGGGAATTGCCAAAAATAAGCCTTTTTGTGGCTCTTCGTTGTTTGCGCGTTTGATTTCGCCGGTTTTTTTGTCAATTTTAATAAAACCTTTTTCCTCAAGTTTTTTTAAGTGGTAAGATATTTTAAAAGGATGGGGTTCTCCGACCAGTCTTCCAATTTGTCTAAGCCCATCTCGTTTTAAATTTAAATTGTCGGCGAAACTTAATATTTTTTGTTGGATGTAGTGCATATTTTACTTAAATACTTTTTATATTTTTAGTATAAATCTTTGATTAATACTTGTCAAGTGTTTGACGCTTTGTTAAGAATTTGACAATAATAACTGCTTTTGCTAAAATTATAGAATAAATCCCAAAATCAAAACGGGGCCTATTCGAACCCCGTTTGAAAATGTGCGGTCGTTATCCGCACACACCATCTTGATAATTAAAGGATAGCACATTTTCAGATTTTGGGGAAATTTAATCATTAATTTATCTATTATTATGGCTTTTTCACAAGAAACCATTGACCAAGCTTGGCGTAGAGCTGGGGGAAAATGCGAATGTGCTCTCAGAAACTGCGGTCATTCTGGAAGATGTAATAAAGTATTGGGTCCACAAAATTCCATTTCTGGTAAAAAATGGCATGCACATCATATGGTTTCACAAGAGGCTGGCGGTTCTGATGGGCTCAGCAACTGTCTAATTTTGTGCGTTGACTGTCATGAAAACACCGGAAGTTACGGAGGCTAAGTTCGTACTGTGTTAAACCGCCATTGATAATTACTTTGGCGGTTTTTGTTTCTTAAAAAATTTGTTAAATCGTTTTTGCAGCGAAGCGGAGAAAACACCACATACTCCGCGACATTACGATGTCATTTTTAACTTTTAATACAACTCAAGTAATTATAATTTTTTGCACAAATGTTTACTTAAAAATTTTTGAGAGAGGAACGAGAAGCCGCCTACTATTACAAACCATTTTATAATTACTGGAATTTCCACATTAAAAAAATATTCTATTGTTGAGGTTATTACAACGCCAATAATCGCACCTAATATTATAGCCTCTGATTTACCTTGTTTGTGTTCTTTTTCAGTCGGTTGTCGTTTTAGAAATGATGTTATTTTTTTCATAAAGTTATTTCGTTAATTAAAAGTTAAAGATGATTTCAGCTAACAAATTATACGCGAACTTTTTAAAAACAATCCCCTTATTCTCATTATACCACACAGCAATATAAATTAAATGCGAGTTTTGTGGTATAATTCAGTTATGCTGGAATTAACTGAAGAGCAAAATTTGTTTTCTGCCGGCTATAAGATTATAGCAGGGATTGATGAAGCAGGCAGAGGGCCTTTGGCCGGGCCGGTGGTGGCGGCCTGCGTTGCTTTGGAGCCGGGGTTTATTGACAAGCTTGATTCGCCGGAGATAGAGCTGATCAAAGATTCAAAGAAGTTAACCGCTAAAAAGCGGGAAGAGCTGGCGGAATTTATAATGGAAAGATTGGGCGAAGTCGGCATTGGAGTTTGCGGCCATCAGACTATTGATCGGATAAATATTCTGCAGGCCTCTTTTCTCGCCATGAAAAAAGCTGTCGGCAGTTTAAAGCAAAAGCCGGATTTTATATTGCTGGACGGCAATTTAAAAATTTCCAATTGCTCTTATCGGCAGAAAGCGATAATCAAAGGAGATGAATTGGTTTTTTGCATTGCCGCGGCTTCAATTATAGCCAAGGTTGAGCGGGACCGCATTATGCTGGAAATGCATGATATTTATCCTAATTACGGCTTTGACAAGCACAAGGGATATGGCACAAAATTGCATATGGAACGGCTAAAAAAATATGGTCCTTGCGCCATCCATCGCATGAGTTTTAAGCCGTGCGCGCGCTCGCGTAACGCGTAACGCGTAACGCGTAACGCGTAACACATAACGCATAACGATTTATTTTATTAAAATATTTTTCGCAGTGAAACTTATTGCGCGGCGATACTATGAAAATTCTTTAACCGCTAATCACAAAAATATCCTCGCGAACCTTAATTCATCATAAGAATATTCTTCGCCTAATATTTCGCGGACAGGAGACAAAGTTAAGCCGCCTGATTCATGGAATGCTTTTTTTATTTTTTCAAACCGGTCAGCGGGCGGTTTTAAATAATCAATGTCAAGCTTTTCTCCGGCTAAAATTAATTTTTCCAAATGGCCGGTTATAGTGCTTGGCGCCAATCCCCTTTTCTCGGCAATTTCTTCTATCGGCAATTTTTGTAAAAAATATTTCTTGGTCTCCTCGTAAGTTGATCCCTCGCGCTTTACCCCGCGTTCCGCGCTTGAGCGGCGGACAGGAATGTTTTTTTCGCTCAAGCCATGTTCGCGCGCGTATCCCGCGATTTGGCTGATAAAAACTTTGCCAAAGCGGGCTAATTTTTCTTCTCCCACTCCGCTGACGCGTGAAAAGTTTTCTTGGCTTTGCGGAAAATAATAAGCCATTTGCCGCAAAGCGACATCTCCGAAAATAACAAAAGGCGGCACGCCAAGCTCGTCAGCGATTTGCTTGCGCAGCTGCCGCAATTTTTCAAACAGCGCTTGATCATATTCCAGCTCTTCCATTGTTTTAACCGCGCGCAGTTCATCGGATTTTGGCTTGCTTAAAATAATTTTTTCTCGCAATTGCAGAAATTTTTTGCCGGCGGAAGCCAAGCTTAATATCTGATATTCGTCAGCGCTTTTTACAAGCAGCTTCTTCGCGATTAGCATTTTTATAATGCTCTTTAACTCGTCTTCGCTGTGATCGCGCGCGATGCCGTAAACAGATAAATTTTCATGTCCGCGCTCGCGGATTTTTTGGCCGGCCGATCCTTTCAGCACTTTAATAACATAATTGGCCCCAAATCTCTGCCCGGTGCGGATCACGGCTGAAAGTATTTTTTGCGCGATTATTGTAGCGTCAAATTCCTCTTTGGGCGTAAGGCAAATATCGCAGCCGGCGCAGCCATTACCTCCCCCCAGCCCCCTCCTTGGCAAGGAGGGAGAGGAATCAGATAGATCCTCCGTATCTCCCCCCTTACCAAGGGGGGGCGCGGGGGGGTTGTGTTCCCCAAAATACGAAAGCAGAAATTCCCGGCGGCAGGAATCAAGCTCGCAGAATTCCACCACTTGCTTTAATTTTCTGTCCGCGCTTTCCCGTTCCACGTTATCTGTTATTTGATCAATAAAAAAATAATGCTTTTTGGTGTCGCCGAACGAATAAAATAAAACGCACTCGCTGGGCAAATTGTCGCGTCCGGCCCGCCCTGTTTCCTGATAATAGCCCTCAATTGTTTTCGGCAAGTCGTAATGGACAATCAGCCGGACATCCGGCTTGTCAATGCCCATGCCGAAAGCGATAGTGGCGACGATAATCCGCAGTTCATCGCGGATAAATTTTTCCTGCGTCTGCTTGCGGGCAAGATTATCAAGCCCGGCGTGATACGGCAAGGCGCTAAACCCTTCCGCGCGCAAATCAGCGGATAAATTCTCCGTATTTTTGCGGGAAAAGCAATAAATAATCACGGAACTGTTTTTATGTTTTTCTAAAATTGAAAGCAGGCCGTCAAAAGCGTTTCTTTTAGGCCGGACAACATAAGTTAGATTCGGACGGTTGAAGCTGGCGAGAAAAATTTTTGCTTTTTGCAGATTAAGCTGGGTAATAATATCCTCGCGCACTTTTTCAGTGGCTGTGGCTGTTAAGGCAATAGTTGGCACTTGGGGAAAATTTTGCCGCAGCATTATTAAATTGCGGTAGTCCGGCCGGAAGTCATGCCCCCATTCGCTGATGCAGTGCGCTTCATCAATGGCGATTAAGCTTACCGCAAGTGTTTTTAAAAAATTTTGAAAAGCCGGCGATGCCAGCCGCTCCGGCGCTATGTATAATAGTTTAATTCGTCCGGTCCGCGCGTCTGCCTGCATCCGCTCAATTTCATTATAGCTTAGAGTGCTGTTAATAAATTCAGCCGCGATGCCATTGGCCTTAAGCGCGTCAACCTGATCTTTCATCAAAGCGATCAATGGCGAAACAACCAAAGTAAGCCCGGCCAGTTTAAGCGCCGGCAATTGATAGCAAAGCGACTTGCCTCCTCCTGTCGGCATAATAACAAACGCGTCTTTATTATCCAGCACATTTTGGATAATGGCTTCCTGCCCCGGCCGGAATTGGTCAAAGCCGAAATGAGTTTTTAGGAGGGTTAGCATATAATTTTAGATTTTAGATTTACGATTTATCTGCACCAACTAAAATCGCAATTTTTTTGTTATATTTCGTTTTACCCCGTTAGACGTTTGCCCAGTTATCGCGGAGTGATTTTACGGAACGGCGCATATCTAACGTGGTTTACAAAAAAAACCGCGCCCAAATTTTCAGGAGCGGTTTTTTTATTTGTCCATTATTTTCCAATATCCGCCTTTAGCCGGACCGATTCTTTTAAGCAGCTCTTTCTGTTTTAAGCTTTTAATATTTTTATCAATTGCAGTTGTGCTTATGCCAATTTTATTGGATAATTCTTTTTTTGAAATATAAAAGTTTTGAGAAATTAATCTAATGATCTCTTTTTGGCTTTCTACCAACCCTTCTACCAACCCTTCTACCAACCCTTCTGTATCTTTTTTGATCATATCTAAATAATCCCTGCTTTTAAAAAATTCAATTCTAAAATATTTTTCGCTTACATCCAATTTAAATATTGGGGCGTTAACTTCTTTGCAATAATTTTTCATTCTGGCAAACCCTGAACCGATTTTTTCAATCAGCCCCACTCTTGATAACAAATCCGCAACAATTTTGTTTCTTCTAAACACATCTTTGCCAAGCTTAAATCCTTTAGGTCTTATCCATACATTAACAATATTAATTTTGTCAGGAAAAATTTTAAGAATATTATTATGTCCTGTTTCAAAATAATCTCTATGGGCGACTGAATTAATAGCTGCCTCCCTTATTGCTTCTAACGGATATTCATACACATTCTCTCTCTGCGGTTTGCCTGTAAATTTATATGCCACGCGAATATTTTTATTAACAAATTTTATAACTCCCTCAATAATCTCAATAAGATTTCCAGTAATTTCCTGCCTGTCTATTATATCGCTGCCTTCTTTATCTTTGAATAAAACACAGGTAAAAATAGAATGGGAAATGAATTTTTGCGGATCTTTTGCAAAAAACATTACGCCTGCGTTGTTAAAATTTAAAATTGTATTTTTCTTAGCAACATCTAAATCAATTAATATTTGCTTATTAAGTATTATTTTGGAAATATTTGCTAAATTAAGATAATAATTTAATCTATTTTCATCAAAATCATTAGGATAAACAAAATTTTTATTAATCTGTTCATCAAATTTTACTTTGCCTTCATTTACCGCGAAACCTAAAATTTCATTTCTAGTCATTTTTTGAGAATTAGCGCCTTGTTTTAAATAAAACCCGGAACTGCACTTGTATGGTCTATCAGCGCCCTTATTAACATGAATTATAAGAATATTCTCAAACTCCTTGATTCTAATATTTATTGATGGATCGCAATTTCTGGCTAAATCCTGCGCTTCTGATTTTAGTTTATTGGTAATCCTAATGCCTTTGACTCTATTGTTATCCTCAATGCCAATAAAAATCCTGCCGCCTTCCGTATTGGCAAAAGCAACAATTTCCTTGTCAATATTATTAATATTTTCCTTAAACTCTGTTTTAAATCCTTCTCCTTGCTGTAAAATAAATTTTAATTCTTTTTTGTTCATTGTTGTAATGTTTTATTTCAATATTATTATTCTACTACACACTAATTAAAACCGCAATTATTTAGGGCAAATTTTGTTTTGCGACAAAAAAAATCGCTCCCGAATGCCTAGGAGAGATTTTTTGATTTGTAAATAGAAAAAATGAAGGATGAGTCACCTTTATTTTTTTATTGCCGCAACCCCTTAATAATTCCCCGATTTAGCGCAAAACGGAGAATCGCAATACAGCCGCCACGGGCGTAATGGCAGGAGCGAGGGGGATTAAATGGGTGAATTCCATTTTTTTCAAAACTCCTTATTGTCTATTTTAGCTTATTTTTATGAATTTTTTTTAGTATTGACTTTTCTAGAAAAATGGTATAATATATAAGCATTAAGACAAAAGGGTCCCTGACGCCGCGAGGCTGATGGCCCCCTTTTTTTATTTGAACTTAATTTTGTGTTTTATATTAGCCATGTAATCAAAATATATCCTGGTTATTTTTTTATATAAAGATGAGGCGAATTTTTTATTGGGGAAAAGTATTTTTTTGAATCGGTTTTCTTCAATCAAAAAATCAACCAGCATTCTATAATCGCCATCACCGGAAACTAGAACTATTTTATCAAATGGTTCTTTTTTATATATCTTTTTCATTATAGAAAATATAATATCAGCATCAACATTGCCTTTTTTCTTGCCAAGCATGGCTGAATTGTGCTCGCGAAATTTTAAAATAAAACCAGATTCCTGGATTTTATCGTATAGGTCGCTCTTCTCGTCAATTGTAAAACCTAAAAAATAATAGGCGCGGGTAACATTATATTTCTTTTTTAAGTATTCCCTGAATTTGAAAAAATCCACCTGCCAAGCCGGGTCTTCTGATTTTGTTCCCATATGTAAATTTTGTCCGTCAACAAAGGCAAAATTATTTTCTTTTTTTCTCTGTCATAAAATTTAATTTCTATTTTTAGGGAGAGGGCGGTGGAATTAAAGGGGTGAATTGCGCCTCACCCTAAACACGATTATTTTGTTACATCCCTGTTATTCAATAGGTAAATTCTAACTTCTGTTCCCCTTTTTAACGTCTAATAATTTTTTAACTTCGCGATCAAAATCGGAAATATAGTTTTTATCTTGAATTTTATTAAATTTTTCATATTCGCCCAAAGCCAGCGCTTCCGCAACTTCATGGCTTATCTTTCCGGCGTTTTCTAAAATTTCCCGCTCATTAAATTTCAAAAAAGCGTCTAATTTCTCCACCCAATCTTTCATATGCATAACTATGCCTTTTTCCGCTTGCATCTCGGCAAAACTTAAATACATGTCAACAATTCTGTTCAAATGATCAAGCTCTTTTTCGTTTAGATAATTTTTAGCGATAACCACATCAGTTTCCCGTATGGCGCCTTTCGGGCTATTTTTCCAAACTGTAAGTCCCATGTTTATTTTAGCGCCATCCGCCCTTTCACTTATTATTTCCGCGGCTGTTTTACCGGTAATGGCAAAATGCAATTTATTTTGCACTGTTGCAAAAAATTGCTTGGTGATTTCCTCGTTGGGATTATAATCAGCGCTGCACTGGGCATATATATCAGTCACTTTTTGATACATACGCCTTTCGCTGGAACGGATATTTCTAATTCTCGCCAATTGTTCTTCAAAATAGTCTTTGCCGAAAAAACCATACGGATCCTTGAGCCTCTCATCATCCATAGTAAACCCTTTGATAATATATTCTTTTAACCGTTCCGTCGCCCAAACGCGAAAATGTGTCGCCTTAGAACTGTTGACCCGATAACCGACGGAAATAATAGCGTCAAGGTTGTAAAATTCAATATCTCTTTTTACGCGCCGATTGCCTTCACTTTGAACTTGTGCAATTTTTGCACAAGTTGAATTTTTATCCAATTCACCTTCTGAAAAAATATTTTGCAAGTGTTTTGCAACAACGCTCCTGTCCACATCAAAAAGATCGGCAATTTTTGCCTGCGTCAACCAAATGTTTTCATCGCGCAAAAAAATCTCCACTTTTACTTTTCCGTTAGGAGCCGTATAAAGCAAAAATTCAGTAAAACTGTTGTTGCTTGGAATGATTTTTTTATTTTTTTTGGACATAATTTTGAATAATGATTTGGTTGTTTTTGTTTTGGCTGGTCATAAAATTATTTCTTTCTTTTTATAATTTGTCTGCCGACAGGCAAGTTCGCTTTGGACGGCGGCGGAATTTATGCCAGCGTTAGTTGGCGAGTCTATTTTTTTATTTCCCGGACTTAGTTCGATTATCTTGCTTGCATAACATTTGGCAGTTCTTTGCGGTTGTTTTCCCGCCCTCATGCCAGGGCTTGATGTGGTCGGCTTCCATTTCTTCTATTTCAAAATGTTCTTTGCATTTTTTGCAAACGCCTTTTTGTTTTTCGTAAGCCTCTCTTTTCTGTTTTTCTGTAAACGCTCTAATGTTCAAAAACTTTTCATTTCTAGTTAAAACATACGAATAAATTCCGGATTTTTTTGTTACATCTTCATCTTGCATTAATTCCGTTATTTCCTTTTCCAGTTTCTTTGAATCTATTTTTTCATTCTGAAATTCGTTATACAAAGGTCCGAATTCCACGCCTTTCATTTCTTTGCGATAATTTGGGAAAACCGCTTTTATCCAATTTATGACACTTTGAAAATAAAGCCATAATTCGTTAGCATTCGGCTCGCGCTGATGCTTGGACATATAATCTTCTATCTTGCCATTGCTTATCCACCTGATTGCGGTCTCTAAATATTCTTGCCGTATTGCCGCGCCTTTTAAATAATTACTTGCTGTGCCATAAGCGGGGCATCCTGATTTGCTGAAATATCTTTTTGCGTCAGTAAGCCAAGTTCCGGTATAAATAGCGTTTCGGAGTTCCTGATCCGTCAGCTTTTCTCCGGCTATGTTTATAATTTTAAACCAGTCCAATTTTTCTTTGTCGTTTCCCTCGCAAAAATAAATCATTAATTTGTAATTCAAAATTTGCTTTTTATCCGTATCCGTAAGATTGTGAAAATATAAATTATTCAGAGAAAATTTTCCGTCTATATATTCGCAAAAGCTTATGGTTCTCTGTTGTCCGTCCATCACCTCAAAAGTTCCGTCTTCGCTTTTTACCCAATACATCACATTCAAAGGAAAATCCTTTTTAACGGTTTCAATTACGGCATTTCTTTTGTCGTCTTTATAAATAAATTCGCGCTGGTATTTCGGGCGGATATTTAATTTTCCGCCATAACCGACCACGCCCTCTTCGTCGCTGTTTTTATACCCGTTCGCAACTTCTTTAATTGTAATTTCTTTAAGTTCAATTTTCATAAAATTATTTTTTATTATTTTTAACGTCTAATAATTTTTTAACTTCGCGATCAAAATCGGAAATATAGTTTTTATCTTGAATGTGGTATGTTCCAAAATGGAAACAACCACTTTTTCATCCAATTCTCCAATTTCAAAAATATTTTTGAGATGTTTAGAAATTGCGGAAACATTAATTTCAAAAAGTTCGCTCATTTTTTTTGAGTAAGCCAAAGCGTATCGTTTTTTAAAAAAACATCAATATTAACTTTGCCATTTTCTGTTTTAAAAATAACAAAATTATTAAATAATTGAAGTTCTGAATTGTTTTGATTGTTTTTTCTCATATTTTTTAATTATCTCATATATTGATTGGCAAAAAAATCTCCACTTTTACTTTTCCGTTAGGAGCCGTATAAAGCAAAAATTCAGTAAAACTGTTGTTGCTTGGAACAATTTTTTTATTTTTTTTGGGCATAATTTTGAATAATAATTTGATTGTTTTTGTCTTGACTGGTCGTAAGATTGTTTTTTAATTTTCATAAATTTTTATATGCACTAGATTTGTTGCAAAGTTGGTATGAATTTTAAGTGTTTGCTTGTTGTTTATTTAAAACACTATCTCGCAAATTATTAAATATATCCAATCCAGTTTTCGAAACTTTTTCCCAAATTTGATTTATCTTATCCAAATCGTCTTTTTCTATTAAAAGCACCTCTTTATTTATGAGTAACGGATTAATAGCTGGAATTACAATATAATGTCCAAAATCAAAATTTCTTATAAATCCTCCTTTAAATTCGTCCCATTGGAGACGATAATCATATTCCCCAGTATATTTATCTGAGTTAAAAGCAGCTGTCTCAATCTGGGCATGCACCGCATTCGAAAAACCATCATTTAAGAGTTTTGCATTGTCCTGCCATTTTTTTAAAGTTTGATCATCCCATTCCATCTTATTCAAAATTGCCTTCTTTTCTTTTCCCCATTTTGTCGAAAAAATATTTGGAAAACTTATTATACTTTTTTCAAAAAAAGATTTTATATATCTGTGTTCTTCTGGTAATACAGAAATAAAAAGTGCCACATTTCCCATTTCTTGTATTATCCTTTTGTGAATAAAAGGAGCACCAAGATCACCCAACAACCAGTGATTAATTGCTAAGTATGCATGTGTAATACAACCTCCTTGCAAATAATAAATTGCTAATTTTTTATCCTTTTTTGTTGCATCAATTTGTTCTCTTAATTTAGAATGAATTTCTGAAGCGAGTTCTAACGCCCTCATGTAAATTGGATCAAATAATTTTATAACTTTAGCCATAGATTTATTTTTTTACTTTCTTATTTTTAATAATTATCCTCATATACGGAATAACAGCTTTACCATTTCTATTATAATAACCCAAAACAGGATGGTCTTCTTTAATTGAACCGGTTCCACCAGTTCTGTAATAATCTTCAACAAATTTTTTCTTTAAACCTTTTGGCGTGAGTTCTCTATAAAGATTTCCTTGACCTTGTCCAATTATATCAAATTGCTCTGGATTATATTTATCCAAAAATGTAATTGGCACGCCCATAGCACCGGTATAGTCCTCTGGTATCTCTTTTGTTTTATCAATATTTATTGCGTCATAATTGTCATACTTTGGATATTTGTCTTCATTCCCATAATATTTTTCATAAAGCGGCAAATCCTCGTGTCTTTCTTCATAATCCAAATTGGTATACCAACGAACTCCCTTAACTCTAATATATTTCTTGCCGTTTTCATCAATTCTGCTGCTAGCCGCGTTTAGCGGATAATCATCGGGAACTCCAAATTCTCTGTCCCCGCTGTGAATACTATGTCCAAGCCAAATTTTATTTTCTTTGATAAATTTAAAAATTTCTTTATAGGTTATGGCGTTTAAATTGCCGATTATTATAAACTTTTTATCATACTCAACTAATTGCGCCGCGTATTCGCGGAACAAAGAAAACGGAGGATTGGTAACCACAATGTCGGCTTGTTTTAAAAGTTCAACACACTCGGGACTTCTAAAATCGCCGTCGCCTTTTAGATGCTTAATGCCGATTTCTTCGGGATTGGGAATTTTATCGTTATTTTTGTCGCCGGTGTATTCCAAATAAATAGCTTTTTCAGAATTGTTTTGGCTGAATAAATCCGGCTGTTGATTTTTATAACAGGTGGTAATTAATTTTTTTAAACCCAATTTTTCAAAATTATAGGAAAAATAATGAAAAAAATTGCTCACCCACGGATCGTCGCAATTGCAAAAAACAACTTTGTTTTTGAAATGTTTTTCATAATGCCCCAATTCTTTTTCAATATCGGAAAGCTGAGTATAAAACTCGTCTTTCTTCGCTTTGCTCGCGTCGCGCAAATTTTTATTTGATGATTTAGTTGCCATAATTATGTCTTGTTAATCTGTTTTATTGTATTCTTTTTTCCCTTATAAATAAATTGTTTTCACAGCGGATGCGCAAACTCAAGCAGAAAATAAGATTGCGCAATTTTAGCCCTAAAACTATCCGCGCTTATTTGTATTATAACAAGGGATTGCCGAGATTTGCAAACTATAAATCGTTGAAAGCTCAAAATCAATTTATTAATCATTAGCCGCCCTCATCTCCAAAATCCGATCAACCCGGAAAACTCTGTCTTCTCCCCTGGCCAAGCAAAGCGCTTTCATTCCCAGAAACGGCTTGTTAAGATATTCCATTTGGCCGACTCGCTTCGGTTGGATTATTCTTTTGGATTTTATGTCATTGGCTTTCAGATAAACAATGTTTAATTTCGCTTTATCCGCAATGGCTTGTTTAATGATTTTCACTTTATCTTCCAGCGACAAATTATTTTCTGAAATCCCGTATTGATATTGAGTCACAAATTTCACCACACGCCAATCCATCCAGATATTTTTTTTAGTTATTTTTTTCTTCAGCACGATTCCCTCTAAAGCAGTGCACCGGCTTAAAGCCACATACATTTGGCCGTGAGTAAAAGTTCCTCGGCCGATATCAATGACAACCCTGTCAAAAGTCTTGCCTTGGCTTTTATGGATCGTCACCGACCATGCCAATTTTAAAGGATACTGGGTGAATGAGCCCACAACCTCGCTGTTTATCAGGCCGGAATTTTTATCCAAGGAAAAATTGAATATTTCCCAAGTATGCGGCAGAATGCCCTCTGTTTCGCCGTTGGCTAATTTCGCGAAAATAACATTTAAGCCGGTTTCCGAGTCTTTTTTAATTTCAACGATTTTGCCGATCGTGCCGTTAACCCAGCGCTTGGCGGAATCATTGTTTAAAAGCATTATCTGCGCGCCTGGCTTAACGCGCAAATCAATTTCAGTAGGCAGATGCCCTTTGTTAAAATCGCCCATAACCGCTCCTTTGCAATTATACAATTTTTCTTTTAGCTCGCTTAATTTTTGCTCATTTATAATTTGCGAAGCTTTGTTGGTCGGGGTTAAGCAGATAAAAAAATCATCCGGCTTGTTTTGAAAATTCGGCTGATAGCGGGCGTTAATAATATTCAGTTCCTGCTCGGTAATGGAATTGTTGCGGATGGCGTTCAGGAGATTAATAAATTTTTGGTCTTTTTGCCTATAAATTTTTTCAAGCTCAATAAATTCCATGCTGAATTTGCCGTTATTAAATACTTTAGCGTCAAAAAAATATTCGCTGTTGTATTCTTTTCTGAATATTTCTTTTTCATTGCTCATAACAACCGGCGGCAATTGGTATAAATCTCCGATAAAGATCATTTGCGCGCCGCCAAACGGCATGTTCTTGTTTTTCCCGTTCAGGCGCAGAAATTTATCAACGCAGTCCATTAAATCCGCCCTTACCATTGACACTTCATCAATCACAATAGCGCCTAATTTTTTATAAACATTGTCTTTATCGTCTTTGCCGTATTTTCTTTTTACTTTCCGCAAAGTTATATCCGGCTTAAAGCGGAAGAAAGAATGAATGGTCTGGCCTTTGACATTAATCGCGGCCACTCCGGTCGGAGCTAAAACCACGATTTTCTTTTTAGTGATATGGCGGAAATATTCAAGCAAGGTTGACTTGCCGGTTCCCGCTTTGCCGGTAACAAAAACATTGCCGGAAGTTTTTTCCATCGCTTCCAGCGCTTGCTTGAATTGCGGATTGAGTTCAATTTTTGCAGTAAGTTTCATAAAAACATAGGACTTGCGCGTTTGAATATTGATTCTTTAAAGCTATTATTCTGCCTGTTGGAAAAATCCCAGCAGACATTGTTAAATTGTTACATTGTTAAATTACTGACATTAAAACAATTTAACAATTTAGCAATGTAACAATTCAGATATTAATATAAGCGATAGCTGTATATGTAAAATGCGTATAAATTATATTCAAACGCGTAAGCCATAAATTACTTAATATTATTTTAGCACGATTACATCATTGAGCAATAGGCAATAAAAAAATAGCCCTAATGCTTGAAATTTTAATTTATGATATAATAACCATATGAATCTAAACAACATTAAACAAATCAAAAAACAAGACGCGGGGCAGGCGGCTGAATCCATTTCCATGCTGGCCGATCAAGCCAGGCAGGTTCTGCATGAAGCGCGCCTGATAAAAGTTCCGAGCGAATATAGCAAAATAACTCAAGTCGTGGTAAGCGGCATGGGCGGCTCAAACATCGGCGCGAGAATTATTAAATCTGTTTTTAGCGATCAAATCAAAGCGCCTATCAGCATTACACCCGGCTACTGTGTGCCGGCTCATGTTAATAAAAATACGCTGTATATTATATCCTCCTACTCCGGATCAACTGAAGAGCCACTGAGCACCTACGCGGAAGCTAAAAAGCGCGGAGCCAAGATAATGGCTATTACTTCGCATGGCAAAGGAAAGCTGGAAAAATTAATGATTCAAGACAATATTCCCGGATATATTTTTAAGCCGGAGCATAACCCTTCCGGACAGCCGCGGCTGGGGTTTGGCTATTCTATTTTCGGCATGGCGGTAATGATGGCCAAAGCCGGACTGTTCAAAATAGAGGTTAAAGAAACAGAAGACATGATTGCCAGCTTGGAAATTTGGGACAGGGAATTAAGGCCTATGATAAAAACAAAAAACAACAAAGCCAAGCAAATAGCCGAGGCGCTTTACAACAAGCAAATTATCATAATAGCGGCTGAATTTTTGACCGGCAATGCCAAAGCCATGCGCAACCAATTCTGCGAGAACAGCAAGCATTTCGCCTCATATTTAACTTTGCCTGATTTAAACCATTATGCCATGGAAGGGCTGGCATTTCCGAAAAACAATAAAAATAATTTAGCCTTCTTAGTTTTTGATTCAAAATTATACCATCCAAGAATACAAAAGAGAAGTTATCTGACAAAAAAGGTAATAGAAAAAAACAGCGTTAAAACAGTAAGCCATGAATTGGCCGGAAAAACAAAACTTATTCAAGCGTTTGAAATGCTGCAGCTGGGAAGCTGGGTTACTTATTATCTGGGAATGCTTAACGGCATTGATCCGTCAAAAATTCCATGGGTTGATTGGTTTAAAAAAGAGTTGAAGTAAAAAAATAAACAAAAAAATAATCCGGATTTTTCCGGATTATTTTTTTGTTATCGTAGTCCCTAGGGGAATCGAACCCCTATTTTCAGGCCTGCCTCGCACCACAAAAATAAAACATTGGAAGAGTAAAAAATTAGTACCGCCACGGGGAATTGAACCCCGATTTTCAGGATGAAAACCTGATGTCCTAACCATTAGACGATGGCGGCATATTAAAATTATTTTTGTGGTGCGGGGATGAATAAAACCTGATGTCCTAACCATTAGACGAAGGGACCATTATTAAAAAATAAACACCCCTGTGCCGGGATGGATTTTTTTCTTAAATTGTGTTAATACTAAAGATAGTATAAATAATTTATTAGATTTAGTCAAGATGCTAATTTTGGGAATAGAAACAAGCTGTGATGAAACCGCGGCCGCGATTGTTGAAGGCAAAAACGCGGGAACGCAAAATCTTGCGTTCGTACGATCAAATATAGTTTCATCGCAGATAAATATCCACAAAAAATACGGCGGCGTAGTGCCTGAAGTTGCCGCGCGCGAGCATGTTTTAAATATCTTGCCGGTTATTAATGAAGCCCTGGAAAAAGCGAAAATTAAGCGCCAAGATGCCGCGAAAAGAATAAGAGCTATCGCAGTGTCAACCGGGCCCGGGCTGATCACTTCTTTAATCGTGGGCATTGAAACGGCAAAAGCGCTTTCTTGCGCGTGGGGCATCCCAGTCGTCGGCATTAATCATATTGAAGGGCATATATACGCTAATTTTATTACTGACCAACACAAATTTCCAATTTCTAATTTCAAATTTCCTTCATTGGTTTTAACCGTATCTGGCGGACACACTATGTTAATTTTAATGAAGAAACACGGCAAATATAAAATCATTGGGGAAACAAGAGACGATGCGGCAGGCGAAGCGTTTGATAAAGCGGCTAAACTGCTTGGCTTGGGTTATCCCGGGGGACCGGCAGTTGCTGCTGAAGCAGAGAAATTTGAAATTGGAAATTGGAAATTTGGAGTTAAATTGCCTCGACCGATGATTCATTCTGATAATTACGATTTTTCTTTTTCCGGCCTTAAAACAGCGTTGCTGTACGAAATTCAAAAAAATCCAAATTTCAAATTACAAATTTCAAATTACTCTCACGAATTCCAACAAGCGATAATTGATGTTCTAATTCATAAAACCATCAAAGCCGCTGAAAAGTATAATGTCAAAACCATAATGCTAACCGGAGGAGTCGCGGCTAATAAAGAATTGCGCAGGCAAATGAAAGAAGCCGTAAAAACCATTATTCCTGCTTGTCCCGCTTCTTGCGGGGATTCATTATTCCTAATTCCAAAGCTGAAATACACAACGGACAATGCCGTGATGATAGCCGCGGCCGGTTATTTTAACGCTTTGGGGAATAAATTTATAAATTGGCAAAAATTAAAAGTTGATCCTAATTTGCGGTTAAAATAAATAAAATTGGCGGTTTTTATTAATTTTTCAGTTTTTTTGTTAGCTTGGGTTTTAAAACCCAAGCTAACAAAAAAACTTCTTGCCCCAAATCAAAAACCTCTCCGATCAGAGAGGTTTTTGATTATCTAATTTGTTTTTTTGTTTAAATTTTTAGATCATCAACGCTAGAGGTGTCAATGTCAGCTCTAACATTAGCTGTTCTACCCGGCCTTTGAGATCCTTCCGGTTCGAATATTTTTAGATTTACGCGAGCATTATTTTTAGCTCCGACTATCTTTAATAAAGTTCTGATAGCCTGCGCTGTCTGGCCCCTGCGGCCGATAATGTAGCCCATGTCGCTTTGGTCAATCTTCAGCGTTAGTAAAACGCCCATTTCATCTACTGTCCTTTCCACTAATACTTTATCAGGGTTTGAGACAATAGCCTTAGCGATCAACTCTAAAAATGCTTGATCTTGTGCTTTTTCAGCCATAGTTTTGCTTTTTCTTCCAAATTGACTTCTTTAGGAACTGTCAGTCAGATTTGAAAGATCTCGTTAAATTAATTATTAGACTCACTGCCCAATAAACTTCATAGTGAAATTTATTGCGCGGTGAGTCTGTCCAACTTCCTTTTATAGGGTATTAAATATTATAACATAAAATAAAAATTTGTCAATGTTTGCCAACAGCTTTATTCTTTTGGCGCTTCAGTGTTTTTTAAAATATCCTCTTTTTGTTCTGCTGATTTTTCTTGTTCTGCGCCACTGTCTTTTTGCTCTTTTGTTTCTGACGATTTATCTTCTTCCTTTTTATTCTCAGGATCCTCGGCTTCTTCTTTAACCGCTGGCTTTTTTTCTTTAACTTCTTCCTTAACCTCCGGCTTTTCTTCTTTGGCCCGCTCTTTGCTTCCGCCTTTTTCTCCGCCAGCTGGCGGATTAGATTCGCCTTTTTTCTTGTTTCCGGCTTTAGATGCTTTTACTTTTTCTCCTTTAATAATCTCTTTTTCAATCAATAAATTATTCACTGAAGGAGAAATTCCCGATCCTTTGCTTAGCCAATATTTAATTCTTTCCTGTTTGGCTTGCAATTCTTTGGTATGAGGATTATATGATCCTAAAATTTCCAAAGCTCGTCCATACGGATCTTTGGATTTTTCAGAAATAATTATCCTGTATGCCGGCTTGTTTTTCTTGCCGATTCTAGAAAATCTTATTGTAAGCATATTATTTAGTGATTAACTTAGTGTTTTAGAATGTTTTAATATTAACTAATGTATTTTATTTTGTCAATTCAAATGTATAAAAAATATAGTTTTTTTGATTCAATCGTAAATCTAAAATCGTAAACCCCGCACCTTTTAGGCAGGAATTATATAAACATAAATTTAATGGCAAATACAAAAGGGCAGAACTGCCTAAAAGGTGCGGGGTAAATTCATATGAGCGGGTAACGGGAATCGAACCCGTATCCTCAGCTTGGAAGGCTAATATAATAAACCATTATACGATACCCGCAGGTTAATCTTTGTATATTATACATCTTTTAGGATTTTTAACAAGCGCGCGTATTATATTTTTCCAAGACATAATACAAATTTTCATTATAAACTTTCATCGTCTTGGCTTGTCTTTACCCCCGCCTTCTTTTTAGCAATAAAAGTAATTTTGGGAAAGCCGCTACTTGTTCCCCATTTATTGGTTTGAATATTTTGAAACCCCGCTTCTTTTAAGTAACTTTGCATTTCTTCTTCGCTTGGAATGTAGCCGACAAAAACTGATTCGCCTCCGGGGCAGTTAATGTAAATTCCATCTTTTTTATATTCTCCCTTTTTCCTGTCCGGCAAGTCCAGAATTATAACGCCATTGTCTTTTAAGCTTCTATGCGCTTCGGATAGAACTTGCTTTTTGCCTTTCACTCCGAGAATGTCGCAGAACACATGCCAATTGTAAGTTACGGAGTCAAATTGCCTATCATTAACAGGCAGTTTTCTGAGATCAGTTTCAATCGCTTTAACTTTATCGGTTTTGGTTTTCATTTTTTCCAATAAGCTATGGGAAGAATCAGCGTTAGACACATCATAGCCCTTGCCTGCCAACGGAATGGCAATTCTTCCCTCGCCTCCTCCCGCGTCTAAAACTTTTTTAACATTATTTTCTTTAAAAATATTTTCTAAAATATCCAGCTCTTTTTTAGTGTCAGCCGTAACCTCAGATCTGTCTGCCAATTTATTTTTGTATTCTTTGTAAAAAGAAATTTTATTTTTTATCATTTTATCGCCGTATTCATCTTCAATAAATCCCAAAAGCTCTGGAACTGATTTAATTTGTTTTGGCAGTTTTGTTAAATCAACATAAGGCGGAAGCTCAATAATATCAGCGGCGTATTTCTGTATTTTTTCCATTTCATCTTTATTTTTTTCGCTTTTCATAACAAATATAATCGGCTGTTTTTTTACTTCTTTGTCATTTCTTAATTTTACTATCTCTTTAAATAAATCTTCATTAACAGAGTCTGGCGTAGCCACAAAAATAATATCAACTTCTTGTTTTCGCGCTATTTCTTTGATTTGTTTCAGTTCATTTATTGGCGCGGATTTAGTTGGAAAATTCTCATTTTCGTTAAGCTGCCAATTTAAATGTTGGGCATAATCTTGATCTTCTGAATCATCAAAAATAAGCATATTAAGCGTTGGCTCTTCTTTCTCTTAGATTTTGGCTTGTTGACCGGAGTTAATATCTATGCTATGCTTAAAACAGTAATGTATAATTTTTTATACACTTTTGTTATGAAGTATTTAGATTTTAGACAATTTTTTAAGGATTTTACTGTTATTGCCTATCAAGACATTAAAAATGTTTTTGGCAAAGTTAACCATACTCAATTAGTCGGCTGGCGAAAAAAGGGCTTGCTGATTAAGGTAAAGCGAGGGATGTTTATTCTGCCTGATGAAAAAGTTGATTTGCATATAATCGCCAATGAGCTGAATTATTCCTACATTTCTTTGGAATACGCTTTGTCTTATTATCAAATAATACCTGATATTGCGCGCGTTATTACTTCTGTTTCAAGAGGCCGCAATGAAAAAATCCAGAACAGCACGGGATTTTTTTATTACCGCAAAATAATCGGCAAACTTTTTACCGGCTATACTTTGATAAAAAGCTCGCGCGGTTCAAGAATGTTTAGGATGGCAACTCCGGAAAAAGCGCTTTTTGATCTTGTTTATTTTCGGCAGGACATGAAAGAAAGCAAGGATTTTGAATCTTTGCGGCTTTCTTTGCCGGCTGATTTTAAAATTGCAGAAATTAAAAAATACGAGCGCGCGGTAAAAGCCCCTCAAATAAAAATCCGGCTTAATAAACTAATCAAATATCTTTATGATGGCGTTTAATGAAATTCAAAAGCATTATTCTGAAGCGGAAAACCGCCTGCCAAGGATGGTGCTGAAAGAATATTTGCAGTATAAAATATTGGAAATTATTTTTTCATCCAAATTCGGCGATAAAATAATTTTTATGGGCGGAACAAGCGTCCGCATTGTTTACGGAAATGACAGATTTTCCGAAGATTTGGATCTGGATAATTGCGGATTAACCGAAAAGGATTTTGCCGCTTTAATGGAAATAATCAAGCGCGAATTAAAAATGGAAGGCATTGAGGCGGAAATTAGAAACACATACCAAAATGTTTATCATTGCTATTTAAAGTTTCCGGATATTTTGTTTAATAATAATTTACCCCCGTTGAAAGATGAAAAAATTTTAATTCAAATAGACAGTTTTTGCGTTAAGGAAAAAATAAAGCCTGAAATAAAGATAATCAGCAAGGCGGATATTTTTACAGAAGCCGCTGTTTATCCGGCTGATGTGATTTTATCGCAAAAAATTTCCGCTATCTTACACCGCAAGCGATCCAAGGGCAGGGATATTTATGATTTGATTTATTTATTTTCTTTGGCGCGGCCGAATTGGGAGTATTTAAAAAAATCAGACAGCATTGCTAATATGGAGGAGTTAAAAAATATTTTGGACAAAAAATATAGCGATAAAGATCTTGAACAGCTGTCTATTGATGTAGAGCCGTTTTTAATTAATCCAAGAAAGGTTATTCAAATAAAAAAATTCAATGCTTGGCTAAAAAATTTATGCAATTGAACGAAATATTATCTCAATTCGGGTTAATCAACAAAGAAAATGATGTTTATCTTGCCTGTTTGGAGCTGGGGCAGGCAGGCGTGTCTGAAATCGCGATTAAGGCCGATATTAAGCGCACTACCGCCTATGATGTTTTGTCCGGCTTAATGAACAAAAAATTAGTCGGGCAAACCCAGAAAGGGAAAAAGCGCTTGTTTTACGCTGAAGAGCCGGAGAAATTAAGCAAATTATTAGAAGAAAAGCAGAATAAATTAAAAGAAGTTATGCCTATTTTAAAATCTTTATATAATACTGCCGGAGCAAAGCCGAAAATCAGATATTATGAAGGCAAAGAAGGGTTAAAAGAAGTTTATCGCGACACATTGAATTATCAGGGAGAACTAGCCGCTTTTGTGACGGAAAATATTATTCAGCATCTTGGGAAGGATTTCGCGGATGAATATATAAAGAAAAGAAAAAAGGCGCGGATTACCGTTCGCGCAATCGCGCCTGACACGAAAGAAATGGTTGAATATCAAAAAGGCGACAAAGAATTTATCAAGCAGACTCGGCTTGTTTCAAAAGAAAAATTTCCTTTTACCATTGAAATGAATATATACGGCAATAAACTTGCTTTTATGTCGTTTAAGGAAGAAATGGGAATTATTATTGAGAGCAATGAAATCGCAAATAATACGCGTCTGTTGTTTGAGCTGGCATGGCAGGCAAGCTGTTGAGGGCGAAAGTTTGCAAATCTCGCATTCAACATCTTGCCTTGCCTTGATTTTTAACTTTAATTATGATAATGTTGCCATATCAGGCGCTGCCTGATTTTATTTTAAATTCTTACTTCTTACTTCTAACTTTAAACTCATGTCCGGTCATTCCAAATGGTCAACAATCAAAAGGCAGAAAGAAGCTGCCGACGCCAAGCGCGGAGCGATTTTTACCAAGCTGGGAAACATGATAACGGTGGCGGTTCGGGAAAAAGGCGCTGATCCGGACGCTAATTTTTCTTTGCGCATGGCGATTGACAAAGCCAAGCAGGCCAATATGCCCAAAGAAAATGTTGAGCGCGCCATCAAGCGCGGCACAGGGGAATTGGCAGGAGGACAGATTGAAGAATTGATATACGAAGGGTTCGGACCGGCAAAATCCCAGTTCATAGTTCAATGCTTGACTGACAGCAGAAATCGCAGCGCGGCGAATGTCCGCCATATTTTTGCCAAATACGGCGGCTCGTTAGGTTCAGTGATTTGGAATTTTACGCAAAAAGGAATATTTCGGATTTCAGATTTCAGACCCCGCCCAGCTCCGCTGACCGGGGCTGGGTTTCGGATTTCAGATTTAGAATTGGATTTAATTGACGCAGGCGTTCAGGATATTATAAAAGAAGAAGAAGGAATTACTTTAATTACTAAAACCGAAGATTTGCAAAAAGTTAAAAAATTTTTAGAATCTAAAAACATTCAAACAGAGTCGGCCGGAATAGAATATATTGCCAAGGAAGATTTAATGTTAAGCGATGAAGATAAAGAAAAAGTTGAAAAATTTATTGAGGATCTGGAAAGCGACGAAGATGTTTCGGATTATTACACTAATGTTAATATATAAAATAACGCATAACTAATAACCTATAACTGGTTTTATATGAGTTATTAGTTATTAGTTATAAGTTATGTGTGAAAAATTTAACTTCTACTATTATTCTTGGCATTGACCCGGGAATCGCCGATACCGGCTACGGTATAATTTTAAAAGACAAATCAGGCAATTTGTCATGCGTTGATTATGGTTCAATAAAAACATTGGCTAAACTCGCGATGCCGGAGAGATTGGAAATTATAAATAAAGAGCTGAATAAAATAATAAAAAAGTATAAACCGAATTTGATAGCGATTGAGCAATTATTTTTTTGCAATAACGCCAAAACAGCGATAGTTGTCGGGCAGGCCAGGGGCGTGGCGGTTTTAACGGCAAGGCAAAACAAAATTCCCGTAACAGAGTTTACTCCATTGCAGGTAAAGCAGGCGGTTTCCACTTACGGCAAAGCGTCTAAAATGCAAGTGCAGAAAATGGTCAAGCTGATTTTAAATTTAGAAGAAATCCCCAAGCCGGATGACGCCGCGGACGCGCTGGCGATTGCCATATGCGCCGCCAATAGCTGCCACAAATTCTAAACTCTAAATCCTAAATCCTAAACAAAACTCAAATTACAAATAACAAACAAATTTTCAGCCAAAAGATGATCTGCCTATGGTATGACAATTTCCAAAATTTTTAATTACTGGGGTTTGTTTCGGATTTATGATTTATTGCTTGGAATTTGTTTAGGATTTAGGATTTAGAGTTTAGAATTTTAAACCATTATGCCTAAAAAATTAAACATTGTGCATATTACTTCGGAGATCGCGCCGTTTTCCAAAACAGGCGGGCTGGCTGATGTTGCCAGAAGCCTGCCCAAAGCCATAAAAAGATTAGGGCATGAAGTTCTTATTATAACTCCTCTTTACGGCAAGGTTATTAGTAAAAAAGAGCATAATTTAAAATTGGTTTTTGAAAATATCAGAATTTATTTAAATTCCAAAGAAGCCATCAACGTTAATTACTGGAAAGGGTATTCCATGAAAGACTTGCCGATTTATTTTGTTGAGAATAAGAAATATTTCTCCAAGCGCAAAACTTTATACGGCTCAACTCATGAAAACGCGCGTTTTTTGATTTTTGACGTGGCTGCTTTAAAATTAATTTCTCTGCTTAAGTTTGAAGCTGATATTGTGCATTGCCATGATCGGCAGACCGGCTTGATACCGTTTTATTTAAAAACTGATTTCCGCTATTCCAAAACTCTAAGCAAAGCCAAAACCATTTTTACTATCCATAATTTGATTTTTCAGATGGGCAAAAATTGGTGGGAAGTGCCGCCGGACAAGAAAGATTACGGCCACAAAAGAATTCCGCATATTTCCGATCCCGATATTGAATATATTAATTTCGCCAAAAGGGCTATTTTGTCAGCGGACATAATAAGCACCGTGAGCGAGCAGTACCGCGAGGAAATCATGACAAAAAAGTTCGGGCAGGATTTGCACCGCATTTTAAAGAACCGCGAAGATCGGCTTTTTGGCATAGTGAACGGCATTGACTATAATGCGTATAATCCCGATAACGACCCGGGGCTGTTTAAGAATTACAGCTATAAAAAAATTCATAGAAAAAAAATAAACAAAGAGTATTTGCAAAAAAAATTCGGGCTGGCGATTAAACAAGAAACCGCTCTGCTTTGCGCCACTTCCAGAGTTACTTTCCAAAAAGGGTTTGAAATACTGCTCCAAATATTGGAGCATCTTCTAAAGATGGACTTGCAGATAATTATAATGGGCGACGGGGACAAAAATTACATCAGCCAATTTAAAAAATACCATAAAAAATATCCGCAGAAAATAGTTTGGCTGCCTTTTTCCAAGAATCAAAAACATGAAACCTTGGTTTACGCCGGGTCGGATTTTTTTATGCTTCCTTCGCACCATGAGCCATGCGGCATAAATCAGCTTATCGCGATGCGCTACGGGTGCGTTCCGATTGTCAGAAAAGTAGGCGGGCTTTATGATACGGTTGAAAATTTTGATCCCGGAGCTAACAAGGGCACGGGTTTTTCTTTTGATAAATTTGATCCTCTTTCGTTGCATGGAGCCATTGTCAGGGCGCTGGAAACCAGAAAATACAAGGATGTCTGGCGCGATATTATTGTCCGGGCAATGCGAGAGTCTAATTCATGGGAGATTCCGGCAAAAAAATATATATCACTTTATATGAAAGCGATTAGAAATAAGAAGGTTGGGAAAGTTAAAAAGTGAATTATAATTCAAATCTACAAATGCTATTCAAATGCTTCAAATTGCTGCAAATTAAATTAAAGCAATTTGAATAATTCGTATTTGAGGCATTTGAATATTATTTGTAGATTAGAATTTTATGATTACTTGGATAAATCTTTTGCATCTTTACCAGCCGGTGAATACTGACGCGCATGTGATTAAAGAGGCGACCGAGAAAAGTTATTATAGAATTATCCGCGCGCTGGAAGAGAACCCGAATATTAAATTTAATCTTAATATTAACGGCTGCTTGTTTTTGCGCTGGGAAGAGCTGGGCTATATGGATTTGATTAAAAGGATAGCCGGATTAATTAAGCAAGGAAGAATTGAATTAGCCGGCACTGCCTGCTATCATCCTGTTCTTCCGTTGATTCCGGAGAAAGAAGCTGGGCGGCAAATCAAAGAAAACGAAGAAATTCTGCAAAAGCATTTTGGCAAAAATTTTAAGCCAAACGGCTTTTTCATGCCCGAGCTGGCCTACAACCCGGAAGCGGCGCGGCTGATAAAAAGCATGGGCTATCAGTGGATAGTTTTAGACGAAATGGCGGTTGACGGCGCGATAGGGCGGCATGATTTTAACCAAGTTTATTATGATAAAAATAGCGGGCTTAAAATTATAATCCGCTCCAGAAAAATATCCGATAGCTATGTGCCGAAAACAGTTACCGAGATATTAGACAGCATTCAGAAGAGTGATGAGCATGGCAGAGGCGAAAGAGTTATTATAACCGTTACGGACGGCGAGCTTTACGGGCTGAGGTATATTGACCATACCGCTATTTTTGAAAAACTGCTTAAGCGACGAGATTTGCAGACAATAACCATTTCTGAATTTATTGAACAAAATAAGAAAGAAATTATTGCCATAAAACCTCAGCCGCACAGCTGGGTTACCAGCGAGAAAGAATATCAGAAAAAAGAGCCGTTTAATTTATGGCGGGAAAAAGGCAATGTCGTGCAAAAAAAATTATGGCAATTAGCTAATTTGTCTTATAGCACGATTGAAAACAACCAAAATGATATAAATTATTATTGGGCGCGCTGGCATTTTGTAAGGGGCTTGGCCAGCTGCACTTTTTGGTGGGCAAGCGCCAAGGATCTTTGGCTGTTAAGCCCGATCTCATGGAACCCCGACTTGATTGAGCGCGGTACTAATGAGCTGATCCGCTCCATCCGCGCCCTTGATAATGTCGCTACCAGAAAAATAAAAATTAAAGCGGAAAAATTATACATTTCCATAAAAAAAGCCGTGTGGAAGAAGCACTGGGCGTATTATTGGAAAAAATAGCTCCCACAAATCAACAAATTTACAACAAATCTACAAATATTAGATGAACACTTATTACAGAATTTGTAGATTTGTAGACAGATTTGTTGATTTGTGGGAAATTTCTATGAATATCATCAACAATTTATTTGACGAGCAATTTATCGCGAAATTATTCAAAGAAAAGGTTTTGCCCCTTTATCCTGATTTTGCCTGTGTTAAAAAAATACAAATTAAGCCGCACAAGAAATATATCTGGGAGTCCACTTATCACGCGGTTATTGAATTCAAAACAACTTTTGACGCGGGCAATGGCAGGGAAATGAAGCTGCCGATTTTTTGCTCCGCGCACAGCGATGAGCCGCGCAAAAACGCTTATGACGGTTTGAAATATTTATGGGATAGCGGTTTTGCCAAAGGCAGCTTGACCATACCCCGCCCTTTGTTTTTTTCCAAAAAGTTTAACGGCATTTTTTACAGAGGAGCAAAAGGATTTAATCTATATCATTATATTAGAAATAATAGTCTATTGGAAGTTGAGCGCATTGTTATTATGGCCGCCCAATGGTTTGCCAAGCTGCACAATTTGCCGGTTAAAAACGCTTATAATTTCAATCCTGAAAACAGCCGAATAAAAACTGTTATTCCCGGGGTTGATCATATATTAGAAAGAATCAGGGATGATTATCCGCAATACGGCAAGATTTACAAAGAAGCGTATAAAATTTTTATCGCCAGCGAAGAAGAATTTTTGGCTTCCTCCAAAAAACTTTGGCTGATCCATGGCGACGCGCACCCGGAAAATATTATCAAGATAAGCAAAAGAAAAATCGCCATGATAGATTTTACGGATATTTGCCTGTCTGATTTCGCCAGAGATATCGGCAGTTTTCTCCAGCAAATAGAGTTTATGTGCAACCGCAAAATGGATGATAAAAAGTTTGGCCAAAAAATGAAAAAAGTTTTTCTGGAAAATTATTTAAATGACGCCGGAATTAAATTAAGCGGCGCCCTTAAAAAAAGAATTGATAATTATTACAACTGGACTTCTGTCCGCACGGCAACTTTTTTCCTGCTCAAAGAAAAATCGGAGCCGGAGCGCGCGAATAAGCTGCTGGTGAAGATTTGTTCTGATATGGGAATGGACTGCCGGATATAATTCATTAAAATAATTTAAATCAAATAACTCATTCAAGGAGGGTAAAACCTGCTTTGCGGCGGATTTTTAAAATCAAAATTATGTTTAGAAAATTTAGATTTAAAAAAATAACAAGAAAGAAAACAATGTGGTTAGCGTTAATTTGCGCGAGTTTTTATTTTATTTCGCAAACAAATTGCTCGCAAGCGGCAGGTCCGACAGAAGTAATACGGCCTATTACATCTCCAACTGTGTGGATCAAAGAGAACAGCCCTTATATTATCAAATATTCAATTTATGCTGATGCTGAACTTACGATTGAGCCAGGGACAATTATAAAATTTAACAGAGGCGCGATGTTAAATATCGATGAAAGATTGAACGCGGCAGGAACAGAAGATGAGAAAATAATTTTTACTTCAATCAAGGATGATTCAGCCGGAGGAGACACAAACAAAGACGGAACAGCAACAAGCCCCGCGAGAGGAGACTGGACGTCAATCTTTTTTTATAAAGGCGAACAATCAATTATGGAGCATGTTGTTGTTTCATACGGATCTGTGGAAGGGGCTGTTATGGGAGCTGTAACCATAAATTTAAAAGATATTATTATTAGAAATTCCGAAATAAATAATAGCGGCTATTCCGGAATTTTCATTAAAGATTCCCAGCCGACAATTGAAAATAACATAATTTCAAATAATAGAGCAGGTGTTTTATCATGGAGCAGTAAAACCCCTAAAATTACAAATAACTCAATTGTAGATAATGACATTGGAGCCAGCGTAATTCTCTCTCTTTCCAATCGATTAG
The DNA here is from genome assembly GCA_013791585.1 of Candidatus Falkowiibacteriota bacterium. Taxonomy (GTDB): domain Bacteria; phylum Patescibacteriota; class Patescibacteriia; order Patescibacteriales; family VMTK01; genus VMTK01. The sequence continues at coordinate 23,373 of VMTK01000020.1, read as the reverse complement.
ACGCAGCTGATAATTGGTGGGGCCATGATTCAGGACCTTATCACGCTGTTTTAAATCCAACAGGACAAGGCAATAGAGTTAGCGATGGAGTTATTTTTGATCCATGGACTGGAAAGAAAGATGAAGAGATTGACCCGGTGATCATCGTGCCGGGGATTATGGGGAGTTGGGAGAAATACGGAGAATGGGTGATAGATCCGGTTCTCCATACTTATGATAACTTGATTGAGGCAATGGTAAGTAGCGGTTATGAGTTGAATGAAACATTATTTCTCCTGCCCTATGACTGGCGGCAAAGCAACACGGAAACCGCGGATTTATTAAAACAAAAAATTTTGGAGATAAAAGACAAAACAGGCAAAGTAGATATTGTGGCGCACAGCATGGGCGGATTGGCGGCGCGATATTATATCCAAAGCAATGCAGAGCATTATGTTGATCAATTAATATTTTTAGGCACGCCTCATCAGGGATCGCCTAAGGATTACTTAGCATATGAGGGGGGATATATCCCAGGAAGATTAGGCGGTATTATGAAATTTATTTTCCAAATCGAAGCTATAGAAAGTGGTTATTTTAGCTTGCCACAGTATATAAGAGAACAAATTCCAAGCGTAGAGCAGTTGTTGCCTGTTTATGATTATTTGCAGGAAGAAATTAATAATGAATGGCAATTCAGATTATATCCTATTCAATATCCCAGAAATACATTTTTGGAAAATTTAAATGTTGAGCCGGCAATAGAAATTTTAAAACAAAGAGTAAATATTACTAATGTTTACAGTTCTGCAGGCGCGAATAGCACATTAAGCGCGATTAAAGTAATTCCTGATCCAAATATTTATGACAGTAAATGGATGGACGGCTATCCAATAAATTTAGAAGAGGGAGATTTAAGTTGTTTAATACCCGGCAACGGCGACGGAACAGTGCCAACTGAAAGTCTAAGCTTTTTATCCGGAGTTGACACTGTTGAGTTTGCGGATGCTGACCACAGTGGAATAGTTACTGAAGCGCAGAATGATATAATTGAAATTTTAACAGGCACGCGGCCGGATGATTATTACAGCGGACCATGGGCAACAATAAAGAAAATATTATTTATCAGAGTGTATTCGCCTGTTGATTTTGTGGTGATCGCGCCGGATGGGAGCATGGTTGGCAAAGATTTTTCTGCTGATACTGAAATTAACCAAATTGCAGGAGCATTTTATTCAGGCTTTAACTCTGATGTTGAATTTGCAGCCATAATCAATCCTGTAGAAGGCGATTATCAAGTCAAACTTCAAGGCACGGATGATGGGACATATCAATTAGGCATTGATATTTTAGAGGATGAATCCACTGGAGAGCAGGAAGAAGATTTAATTTCCGGAATAATAAGCGACGGAGCAGAAGAAATTTTTTATTTTAATTACAGCGAAAGCGCTCCTGAGCTGGAGATTGAAAAGGAAATAAATTTTAATACTTTAATACAAGATTTAAATGAGCTTTATGCTGGAGGAGAAATAAGCAAACAAAACGTTCAGAATTTTTTGGATAATAAGTTTAGACATTTAAGTGAAAACTATGATAAAATAGAAGAAGAGGAACGGGTTTCGCGCATAGAAAAATTAAAAGAGCAGATTATAAATTCTTTTGAGCAAATTTTAGAAAAATTAGATTTTTATTTAAAGAAAGCGTGGATTAGCCAAATAGCTTATAATGTTTTATCCAAAGACATAATTAACTTAATTAATAAATTAAATTAAAAAAACTATGAAAAAATTTAAAGAATATGCTTTATCAATACAAGCAATTATAGTTTATTTTTTAAGCGCTATAATATCATTAATATTAATGCCAATTTTTAGCAAATTTTATATTATAGCGTATAAACCTGATTTAATTGGGGGAGGATTTTTTATTTATGCACCAAAATTAGAAATTTATTTAGGCGGAATTTTTGCTGGATATTTGTTATTTTTATCCTTTTTAACTTTTCTTTTAATAAAAAAGAGGCCATGGTTAATTTGGCTTGTAGGAGCTGCTATTATTTTATTTACGTCATTTAACAGCGGTACCAGATATATTTTTTGGGACTTTGCATTAACTGTCATCGGCTGGCTGTTGGCGCAGGGGATATTGCTGATTAAGAAGAAGAGCAAGTAAAGATGATTTTAAAATAATATAAAAAGAGCGTTACCTGTTTAGAGAGATTTAGCTTTTAAAATTATAATTAATAATGAATTTAATTTTAAAATCATGAATATTATTAGCAAATTAACTTTCGACGATCTTAATATTTATATATTTTATGCACAAATTATTGTTTTGATGAATAATTTCACATACATTCTGGACTCCGCAGGAGGACAAAATGTATGCAAATAGGGTTTAAGTATCATAATTGTCGCGGATTTGGTAGATTATATGAGTATAGCTATAAACATACTCATATGATTACTAAACAAGCAAAGCAAAGATTAAAGATTGGGCTTATGCTATAATAAAAGAAGATGTTGAATATTTAATAAATAATTTTTAGAGAGGAATCTTATGAATAAAATAAATAATAAAATAAAGTTTATTTTATACCCTATTTTATATTGGATAATTTTTATTATAGTTCCTTCTGTTGTGGCTTATAATTTAGAAGATTATGATCCAGCATTAAATATACCGGGGATTATTGGATCTTATATTTTACTTATAGCGCCTTTCTTGTTCTTCATCCCATATAAATTCGTAGAATTTAAAAATTCAAATCAGAAATTAAAGTTTATTATATTTGGAGTTATTACGCCTTATATTATTTTATATATATATTTATACATAGAATTTAGACGAAATTTCGATTTGAGTTTTTAGATGATACTAAAATCCCGCGATAAATTCGCGGGTTTTTTTGTATTTCTTAATAAGGATACTTTGGCGCAAATCAGCCGAGTTGTGTTACGGGTCTATGGAAGGTATTTAATGCCTTGTTTGGATTGAAAAATTTTAGGGGAAAGGGCAGGGTAGTGATATGAATAAATAGCGGGATTCCCATGTGGTTCCTGTTTTTTGTTTTTGCGGGGTTTGAATTTGTTTTTGGCGGTGAAAAATGGTAATATAAGAATATGCCAAAGTTAAAAGATATTCCAAAAATAGACCGGCCAAGAGAAAAATTTTTGGCTAAAGGTTCTGATGCGCTTTCTAAAAGCGAGCTTTTGGCTATTCTTTTGGGCAGTGGAATAAAAGGCAAAAATGTCAAAAAGCTTTCGGAGCAGATTATTAGAAAATTCGGCAGTAAATTTTTAGATTTGACTGTTGAAAATTTGCTTAAAATTTCTGGGATTGGAGAAGCAAAAGCGCTTCAAATTATTTCAGCGCTTGCTTTAGTAAAAAGATTTTACGACGAAAAGGGGCCAAAAGAAAATCTTGTTTTATCAGCCAAAGATGCTGTTTTTTTAAATTCTGATTTAAAAGACAAAAGAAAAGAATATTTAACCTGCCTTTATTTGAATGCGAGAAATGCTTTATTAAGAAAAGAGATTGTATCAATCGGCACTCTGGATAAAGGGATAGTCCACCCAAGAGAAATTTTTGCGCCTGCTTTGGAATTGCGGTCAGCTGGTATTGTTTTAGTCCATAATCATCCATCCGGCGATCCATCGCCGAGCAAGCAGGACGAAGAAATTTTTGACAGAATTATTGAAGCTGGCAAGATACTGGGAATTAATGTTATTGATTTTATTATTATTGCAGGCGATGAAACTTATAGTTTTTTTGGAAATTTACAGCAAGGAGATAAAAACGCTTTGTATATTTCAGACGGCATTCAGCATTCGCTTTTTGATTTATTAATAGACCAAAAAATGGAATACAATCAGCAAATTTCTAAAACAGCCGGCAAAACGAATAAACCAAATAATAATGCGAGCAACAAAATTACATTCATAGATTTGTTTGCAGGAATCGGCGGAATAAAAATTGGGTTTGAAAAAGCCGGGTTTGAATGCGTTTTTTCTAATGATTTTGATAAAAGCTGTAAAATTACCTATGACTTTAATTTTGCGAGAAAACAAAAATCATTAATCTGCGCTGATATTGCTAAAGTTTCATCAAATTTAATTCCAGATTTTGAAGTGCTCACAGGAGGTTTTCCATGCCAGCCGTTTTCAATAGCAGGATACCGCAAAGGATTTACAGATGAGGGCAGAGGAGATTTATTTTTTGAAATTATAAGAATATTAGAAGACAAAAAGCCGATGGCTTTTTTGCTTGAAAATGTAAAAAATCTTAAAACTCATAATAACGGAGAAACATTTCGAATTATTTATAAAGAGCTTCAAAAATTAGGATACTATGTTGATGACAAAGTGCTTAATACTATGGAACATGGCAATATTCCCCAGAATAGGGAGCGTGTTTACATTGTCGGATTTTTAAACCAAGAAGCGCTTAATCGCTTTTCATTTCCTGAGAAAATCAAATTAACAAAAACTATCCACGATTGCCTTGAATCTGATGTTGAGGAAAAATATTATTATAACGGCAAGCCTCTTTATGAAAAATTTAAAAAAGAGATAACCAAAAAAGATACGGTGTACCAATGGCGCAGAAAATATGTAAGAGAAAATAAAAATGGCGTATGCCCGACACTGACAGCGAATATGGGGATGGGCGGACACAATGTTCCGCTAGTGCTTAATAAAAAAGGCATACGCAAACTAACGCCCCGGGAATGCGCCAATTTTCAAGGTTTCCCTAAAGATTTTAAGCTGCCGAATATTGCAGATTCTGCGCTTTATAAGCAATTCGGCAATTCTGTTTCTGTTCCAGTTATGGAAAGAATTGCTGTTAATATAAAAAAAGCTTTAGCTTGTTAAAAATATGTTTTTACAAAATCAATCAAAACAGCAAAAACAAGAATATCAAAGTTTTCTTAAAATTGCAGGAAGCTTGTCTAATTTGTTTTCAGATTCGCCTGCGCCGTATTTATATTACAGGATTGCTGAAAAAATATTCTGCAGGGCATTTGAAGCCGAAGATTTATCAAGAAGCGATGTATCTGCCGACGCGAAGAAAAAAGATTTAGGAATCGGATTAAAAACTTTTCTTTCCGGCAATTACAAAACTTTTCAAAAGGTGGCGGAATTCAATAATGACAAGCCGCTTTATGATAATTTGAGTCCGGATAAGCTGATCTTAAAAGTAGCAGAATTAAGAAACGCCAGAATTGAATTTACGGAAAATGCCCACGGATTAAAAAATTCCATATATCACTGTGTTTTAAGAGAAAAAGAAAAATTTTTAATTTTTGAGGAGCCGATGGACAAATTGGACATCGCAAACATAAAAAAATTTAAGAAAAATAAAAGCTCTATAGTATTTGATGACGGCAAAAATGAATATTCTTTTCTTCTTTCAAAAAGCACTCTTACTAAAAGATTCGTAACAAGACCGATTACTTATGATTTCAATGTTGAAATTTTAAAAGATCCATTTGAAGAATTAAGAAAACTGTTTAAGCAGGGAGGATTGCTTTTTGAAAAAGAAAAAAGAATAAAGCAGACGGTATATCTGCCTCTTTACGGAAAAGATCAAACCGTTTTTGAAAGAAGCGGCCTTAACCAGTGGAACGCAAGCGGGCGGGCAAGGCACCAAGATGAAGTTTATATTCCTATTCCTGCTGAAGTCCATAAAAATTTTCCGAATTTTTTCCCAAATCGCGACACTCCTTTCAATCTCAAGCTTCCGAATGGAAATGTTATGCAGTCAAAAATATGCCAAGACGGAGGAAAAGCTTTGATGTCATATTCCAACAGAGAGCTCGGAAAATGGATCTTAAGAGATATTTTAAAACTAAAAGAGGGAGAATTGCTTACTTTTGAAAAATTGCAGATTTTAGGAATAGATTCTGTCAGAATCGACAAAATCAGCGATTTGGAATTTGAAATTAATTTTGTTTCTCTCGGCAAATACGAAGAGTTTAAAAATAACCTTAGCTAACAAAATGGCTGATGTATTTACTCCGAAAAAAAGAAGCGAAATTATGTCAAAAATCCGCTCCAAAAACACCAAAGCGGAAATATTAGTTTTTAAAGAATTGCGGAAACGCAAGATTTATTTCCAAAAGCACTATAAGCGCGCAATAGGAAATCCGGATATCGCGCTTCCGCGCAAGAAAAAAGCGGTGTTTATTGACGGGGATTTCTGGCACGGCTATCGGTTTTCAAAACAAAAGAAGAGGCTGCCTAAAAAATACTGGCAGGAAAAAATAGGGAGTAATATTAAAAGGGATAGGCGGATTAGAGCAAAACTAAAAAGAGAGGGATGGCGGGTTCTAAGGGTTTGGGAGCACGAGGTGCTGAAAAAATTTGAAGCAAGTATTGAGAAAATAATTGAATTTTTAAATTCCAAATAGCAAGAGATTGATGAGAGGGTTTTTGAGCTGTATGAGTTGGGGGAGGAAGAGAGGAAAGTTGTTGAAAATAAATTAATGGAAATAAAGAGAACAGAAATTAATTTCTGTTCTCCCCATGCTAATTTTTATTTTGAGTTTTTGTTTTTAAGCATCTTCGTCGGTGTAAGATGTTTTTTTGTAGGCATAGACGAATTTAGAACTATCGTCCCCGCCGCCTGTTCCTCCATCAGTGCTGAACTGATTAATGCAGTATTTTTCAACCGCACGAGCAGAGTTCGCATTTAGTGCTTCCCAATAATCATAAATGCCGTTTTTACTGACTTTATGCTGTTCAAACAGCCTTTCTTTAGGACCATCAGTAATTCCGACATAGTAATCGGAATATTTACCGCCGTTTTCGGAAATCAGGTTTTTGATAGCATCTATTATGGTGTCTTTTGTTTCAGCCATTTTATTGTTTGTTTTGATCTGCGCCCCGGACTTCGATCTGGTTAATTAGCTCGCCTCCGAGGAGCGAGGAGAGTACTCTTATTTAGTATTATAGCAAATTTAAAATATCTGTCAAGTTTTACCGATTTAAAGGGTTTGCGTATTCTAAAAGACTTTGATATAATGTTTATATGATGCATATAATACAAAAAAAGCTCTTGGAGCTTTCAAAAAGAAAAAATTTAGCAAAATTGAGTCTTCGGGAAATGGCGGCTGAAATTGGCATGCAAAAAGAATCTCCACAGAAGATTAAACACCATCTTTTGCAATTGCAAAAGAAGGGATTTTTACAGATAGACAGGGCAAGAGGAATGATGGAGCGAACAAATACTGAGCCCGGGTGGGCTAAAGGATTGCTTGAAAAAACCAATCGCCTTTTTTCCATTCCAATTATTGGTACGGCAAATTGTGGCCCAGCTACTATTTTCGCCGAGCAAAATTTTCAAGGATTTTTAAGAATATCAAGCAAGTTAGTCGGGCGATTAAAACCCAAAGGTCTTTATGCTATAAAAGCCGATGGCTCGTCAATGAATCGTGCAGAAATTAAAGGCAAGCGCATTAAGGATGGCGATTTTGTAATTTTAGATAGTGATGATAAAAATGCGGAAACGGGAGATGCTGTGTTAGCGATTATTGACAACAAAGCTACGATTAAAAAATTTATTGATGACCAGAAAAATGGACAAATAGTTTTAAAAGCAGATTCTTCGTTTGATTACGAGCCAATATACCTTCACCCAGATGATGATTTTTGCATTAGCGGCAAGGTGATAGGCGTGATTAAAAAATAAAATATTTTATATTTATGACTCACAAAAATACTGATATTCCAACAGCTGTTTTTATAGATGGTGATTGGCTTTATGCGGCTTCTCGGCGAATTAGCAAACGGATTGATTACGCTAAATTTTATAATATCCTTATAAATAATTTTGGGAGGAAAACCAGAATCTATTTTTATGGTGCGATAAATCCAGTAGATAAAAAACAAACAAGATTCTCTCTTTCCCTTAAAAGAATTGGCTATAAAGTACATTGTACAAAACTTATAAAGAGAGGTGCGGTATTTATTTCAAAGGGCATGGAAATGGAATTGGCTATGGACGCAGTACGAATTTTGCCTACATTAAAAAAATTAGTATTAGTTTCTGGTGATAGCGATTTTGTGCCGTTACTCAAACACGCTGTTAAGAATAAAGTTAGTGTATTTGTAATTGCACTTCCTTTTACTGTAGGATATTCTTTAAAAAAAATCGCAGGCGGAGCTTTTGTAAATTTTGAAATATTAATAAAAGTACAAAAAGATAATAAAAAATTGCCAATTTCAAAAAAGGGAGAAAAAAAGGAAATTTTAGTGCCAGATAGTTTATATATAGAGAAGGGTGATTGTTTCGAATCATATATTCGTATTAGAAATTTAATGAAATCAGCAAAAAATAACATTAACATAATTGATCAATATATAGATGATCAAATTCTTACGGTGATCCAACTTTTAGAAACCGATATTAGCATCACTATTTTTACAAATAAAATCAGCCCGGAAGATTTTTCTTTGCAAGTCAAAAAATTACGAAATGAAGGGCGAATTATTACAGTTTATAAAACAAATATATTCCATGATAGATTTCTTGGTATAGATAATATTTGGTGGCATAGTGGATATTCCTTTAAAGATTTAGGTCAAAGAGATTCTTTGATAACTAAGGTTACCAAAAAAAGTACAGTGGACAAATTAATAGAAAGGGTAACTAAGGCAAGTCAAAATTCAATAAAAATTTGTCAATGAAATTTTCGCCGCGTTACAGTCTCCTTAAAGGGGCGGCGACGGATAAATATATAAACCGCCACATTGTTTCGCGCAGGAATGCAGGAACGCAAACCGTAGGAACTTAGGCCGTCTGACAGAAATTTAGACAGTGAAAAAGCAGGCATTAAAACATTCAAGCATATTTACGGATATAATCCAACTTCCGCCATTGATTGGGATATTGCAAGGGCGATTGCTTATAGCGGCGCGGTTAGATAAAAAATTGCGCGGAAACGAAAATGAAAGAAAATAAAATAAAGGCGCCCCGATGCCTATCGCGGCGCCTTTATTTTTTTTGCTTAAAATCAGGGTGTTTTTGTATGCTCAAACTTGGCTCATTTGGTGCAAATGATACAAGTTGTTTTAGTAGTAGAAGGCGGTACATTAATGCGGCGTCTTTATTTTATTACCGCCGCCCTATGCAGAACAGCGGCATGTTTGCTATAATATTATTATATGCTAATAGACCTCCAGCTTCACTCAACTTACTCTGACGGATATTTAACCCCAACGGAATTGGCAAGATTTATTGCCGAACAAGGCGTTAAAATAGCCGCGCTAACCGACCACAATACGGTCGGCGGCCTGGACGAGTTCAGGCAGGCTTGCCGCGCTTGTAAAATCAAACCAATCACGGGAGTGGAGCTTTACGTTAAGCTGAGAGGCAGGAGGATAAATTTGCTGTGGTTTAATTTTGATGACACAGATCCTGAATTGCATAAAATTTTGCGCAACAGCCAAATCCGGCGGCGCAATAAGGCGCGGAAAGCTTTAATTAATTTAGTTAAAATCGGATTTAAAATTAAAGTGGAAAAAATTTTGGATAAATACACCCATTATATTCCGGTGAACCGCATGGCTGACGAGATATGGGTATTGCCGGCAAACCGAGCCAAAATAAAAAGAGAATTGGAAAATAAAAATCCAACGGAAAATGAAATTATAGGAGAATATTTTTACAACAAAAAAATAGGCAAGCTCCATGAGAGCTATGTAAGTATTGAGCGGATTTTAAAATTGCGCCGCAGGATTGGCGGGCAGCTTATTTTAAACCATCCCGGGAAACACAACCAGCTAGATAAAGAATTGTTGGAAAAGCTTAAAAAAATGGGTATTGACGGCTTGGAAATATTTTCTCCGCACCACTCAGTCGGCTCTGTCATGTATGCGCAGTTTATGGCTAATCAGCTTGATTTTATCGCCACCGGCGGATCGGATTTTCACCGCCATGAGCGCGGAGCGGTTAAGATAAAAAATTGCTATGATTATTTTAAGGTTGATTCAAAATATTTAAGAAGAATTAATGAAATAATATGAAATCCCATCACCTTATTTTTGAAGGCGCTGAACTGTCCGGTAAAAGCTGGCTAATGTCGCAAGTTTACGATTGGCTTGAGCCGAAGTATAATAAGAATAAAGCCATACTTGACGGCTGCCATTGGTTTAATTGCGATGTAGGCGTATATGGGACAAAGCATGGCAAGCCCATTATTAAAAATTACCTTAAAATATTTGAAGAGCTTAAACAAAAAAATTTGCTTATAGAAAAATTCTATCTTGCCGATAAGATATACAACAGTTTGCATTTTGGCAAAAAAATAGATTATCAAGCAATTGAAAAAAAGCTTTCTATTCTTAATTTTAAAATAATTTTAGTAACTTTTCCCGAAGATAAAAAATTGCTTCAAGAAAGAATACGAGATCGCCTTAATCTGTATCCTTGCTATGAAAGAATTTTGCGAGACCCGGCGTGGTACATAGAACAGCAAAGAGAGTATTTAAAAGAAATACAAAAAATAGGATTGCCGTATTTGATAATCAAGACTAATAAATTGCCGGATGGCAAGCTTGTCAATAAAATTTTAAAGTGGATAAGAGAAAAATAAAATGCGGGAAAACATAATTGAACAATGCTATCAAAAATCAATTAAACTGCTTATTGAAAATTCCAATAAGCACGGCTTAATGGCTGCTTCTTCGGGGAAAAAAGCTAAAGAAAGGCGATATATTAATATATTCGGCCGGGATGCCAGTATTTGCGCGCTGGGCATGATTGCCAGCGGAAATAAAAAATTAATTGCCATGGCTAAAAAAAATTTGAATCTTTTAGCCGGATATCAAACCAAGCTTGGGCAAATTCCCTATTCAGTGAATCCGGAAATGAATGAGATTCTTTTTTATTACATGGGGGACAAAGATTCTACTCTTTGGTGGCTGATCGCTGTTGATTTTTACAATAAGCATGGCAATGATAAAAAATTATATAAAAAAATGCAGCCAAAAATCAAAAAGGCCTTAAAGTGGCTTTTTTATCAAGATCAGAATAATTGCGGCCTTATTGAACAATGCGAAGCCAGCGACTGGGAAGATCTTATGCCGGATAACGGCAATGTTTTATACACGAATGTTTTGTGGCATAAAGTTTTGGAATTATATAAATTTACAAAAGAAAAAAAGATAGCGAACGATGGATTGAATAATTTATTTTTTCCGCATTCAGCCATAATAAAAAAATCAAAATTTTTGCAAAAAGACGCTTACAGGATTAAACTGCTTAATATTCTTAAAAAAAATACAAGAAACAACCCTTATTACCTTGATTACGCCACCAGCTTTTACGGCAGCGACCGCTGTGATGTTTTTGCGAATATATTAAGCGTGCTATGCGGGGTGGCGAATAAAAAAAGAAGAGAGAAAATTATAAATTTTTTGGTTAAGAATAAAATAAGCTCTCCTGTCCCCGTTGTTGTTCTTTTCCCGGATATTAAGAAAGGCGACTCTGATTGGCGGAATTATTTAAATCACCGAAAGCTTAACCTTCCGCACCAGTACCATAACGGAGGCGCGTGGCCTTTTGTCGGCAGTTTTTGGGCCATGGCTTTGCGCAAAGCCGGCAAAAAAGATCTTGGCTGGCAGGAGCTGGAAAAAGTAGCGGAAGCCAACAAAATAAACAACTGGCAGTTTAATGAATGGTTTCACGGCAAAACAGGCAAGCCTATGGGCATACACGGCCAGTCTTGGAACGCCGGGACTTTTTTGCTGGCTTACCATTATTTAAAAGGGGATTTTAAGTTTTAAAATATATAATTATAATAAATTAAATTTAATGCTGAAAAAGAAACTTAAAATTTTAATGGCATCGGCGGAAATCGCGCCGTTCGCGAAAGTCGGAGGGCTGGCTGATGTTGTCGGCAGTTTGCCTCCGGCGTTAAAAAAGCTTGGCTGCGATATTCGCTTGGTTATGCCGCTTTACGGATCAATTGACCGCGAGAAATACGGGCTTAAAAAAATCGGCTCCGGCATAGAAATTTATTTTGGCAGCGGGATTGCTAAAATAAATCTTTGGCAGGCCAAATTGCCCGGCACATCTGTTATAGCTTATTTTATAGAGCATGCGGCGTACTTTGCCGCCAAGGAAATTTATGCCAAAAAAAATAACGCGGAAAGGTTTTTGTTTTTTTCATTGGCCTGCTTGTATATTCTGCCTACCGTGAAATTCAAGCCGGATGTAATTCATTGCCATGATTTTCATACCGCTTTAATCCCGAATTTGTTAAAAGTTTCCAGCTACGAATATTTTAAAAATATAAAAACGCTTTTTACGATCCATAATCTGAATTATCAGGGAAAAACAGAAATAGAAGTTTTGTCTACCGGGAATTTAACAAAAGATTCTTTAAAATCTTTAACCCAGGATGCCCGTGACGGGGATATCAATTTTATGGTCCAGGGCGTTCTTAATTCAGGATTAATTAACACGGTAAGCCCGACTTACGCCAAAGAAATAACCACTTCTTTTTACGGAGCCAGTTTGGATAATATAATTAAAAAAAGAAAAAACGATTTGTGCGGAATTTTGAACGGCATTGACGTAAAAATTTTTAATCCGCAAAAAGATAAATTTATCAAGCAGAAATATTCAGTTGGATCATTAAACAAAAAAACATTAAACAAATTATTTTTGCAGAAGCAATTCGGCTTGCCGGAAAATAAAGGCATTGCCGTGATTGGCATAGTTTCCAGATTGGCTTGGCAGAAAGGGTTTGAATTAATTACCGAAGAAATTGTAAAAAATTTAGATTGCCAGTTCGCTGTGCTTGGAACCGGCCAGCCGAAATACGAGAAGCAGCTGCGGCAAATAACAAAAAAATACCCTGATAAATTCAGCGCGCAAATAAAATTTGATATAAAATTAGCCCAGCAGGTTTACGCCGGCTCGGACATGTTTCTTATGCCTTCCCGCTTTGAGCCGTGCGGCTTGGGGCAGATGATCGCTATGCGCTATGGCGCCGTGCCGGTTGTCCGGGCTGTAGGCGGGCTGGCGGATACTGTTTCTGATTTCGGATTTCGGATTTCGGACCCCGCATCTCGGTGCGGGGCAAGTTTCGGATTTAAAATTTCAGATTTGCAGAATGCCACGGGGTTTGTTTTTAAAAAATTTGATTTAGATTCATTATACCAAGCATTAGAGAGAGCGCTTTTTGTTTATTATGAGAAGCCGAAAGATTGGCGGCAATTGCGGATCAACGGCATGAAAAAGGATTTTTCATGGGGCAATTCCGCGAAAGAGTATTTGAAATTGTACAAGAAATTGATTTAGATTATTTTATCTTAACCCGGATGTCTTTTTTATTTAATTCAGATCGGGATTAGAATGTAAGTTGGTTGCATTGACAAAAAGCAATATATTTGCTACAATGGTAGTATCAAATCAAAAAATAAAATCAAAAAATAAAAACAAAAATAAAATGGAAAATATAAATATTTACGCTAACGATGTCAATTTGCATCAAGTTAGCTGGAAATACTACAATTCAATAAAAAAGAAAGCAATGGAGCAGGAGTTCAGCTGGGCTGGACTTTTAGTAAGCTTGTCCATTGCTTTTTTTATTGTAGCAATCAGCGCGCAGGCTTTGAATCTCGCGCACAAGTCTATTGTCAGCGGGCAAGCAAGCGGACAGCAGTCAAACAAGCAATTATACCGCCTTGAAAGAATAGAGAATAATTTTTCAGCGCCGTCGTATAGCCAGAGTCATGACTTTTTTAACTTAGTCTAATATTTTTTTAAATATTATTTGCGGCTGAAATAAAAACGCCGCTATAAAATAGTTCTTTCAAACAAAATAAACGAGCTGCGCCGGCTGCTTGGCTTTACAAAAAGATTGAAGATCAAGTATCTAGCGCAGCTCTCCCTTTCTTTGCCCGCTAAAATTGTTTAACGGGCATAGCATGGGGATGCGGCAAAACACCCGGGAAACTGCGGTGTTTTTGTTTTTTGCCGGATTGTTGTATAATATATTCATAGAACGCATAACGCATAACGCATAACGACAAATATTCGTTATGCGTTCCCCGTTATGCGTTACGCGAAATTATGTATTTAGAAAAACTTGAAATACAAGGATTTAAATCTTTTGCCAATAAAAATACTCTGGTTTTTCCCGGCATGCTGGGAAAAGACAAGCGGGGCATTACCGCGATTGTCGGGCCTAACGGATCCGGCAAGTCTAATGTGGCTGATGCCGTGCGCTGGGCGCTGGGAGAGCAGAGCATGAAAACTTTGCGGGGCAAAAAGAGCGAGGACATAATCTTTTCCGGCTCTGATAAAAAAGGAAAATTGGGCATGGCTGAAGTCTCGCTTTATCTTAATAATGAAAACGGAGCTGTTGATTTGGGCAAGGAATACAAAAGCGAGCCGGCTAATTATTCGCAAATAGTTTTGACCCGCAGATTATACCGCGAAGGCAATAGCGAATATCTGATAAACAACAGCAGAGCGCGGCTTTCCGACATTCAAATAATGCTGGCCAAGGCCAAATTCGGGCAAAAAACATACAGCGTAATCGGCCAAGGAATGGTAGAGGGGTTTTTAAACACCTCGCTTGCCGAGCGCAAGGAATTTTTTGATGAGGCCACCGGAGTAAAGCAATTTCAAATAAAGCGCGATGACTCGTTAAACAAGCTGCGAAGCAGCTATGACAACCTTAATCAAGCCAGCATGCTTTTGTCTGAAATAGAGCCGCGGCTCAAAAGCTTGACCAGGCAGGTAAGCAAGCTGCAAAAGCGCGGAGAGATTGAAACTGAATTAAAAGCGCTGCAGCTGGATTATTACAGTAAAATTTGGCGCGAGCTTAACGGCAAATTCAATGAATACAATAAGAATTTTTTAGAGATTGAGAAAATAAAAACAGAAAAAGAAAAGAAAATAGAATCTCTGAATAAAGAGCTTGATAAAATGGAAGCGCGGGAAAAAGAAAATCATGAGTTTGATGAATGGCAGAAAGAATTGTCAGAAGCTCAAGGAAAGAAAGACGCCATAATCAAGCAGATAGCCCGGCTGGAAGCCCAGTTTGAATTAAAGCTGGAGGCAAGCGGCCAGTTTGATATTTCATGGCTTGCCAATAAAAAAGAAGAGCTGGCGGGAGATTTGGCGATGAAGCAGGAGGAAATCAACAAGTTGAATATTAACATAAAGCCGGAGAGAGAAAAATTAGCGGATTTAGAAAAAGAGGCAATCGGCATTAACAGCAAGATTTATGCGTTAAATGATGATTTGGAGAAATTTGATTTGGCAGGCGAAGTAGAATTGGAGGAAATATTGCAGTGCTTAAGAAAAGCGCTGGAAAATTTAAAAAAAGCGGAAGATGAGCAAGACGCGAATATTGCCAGACCTTTTTTAGCGGAAGCAAAAAAAATGCTGGAAAAGGCGCTAATTGATTCCAAGCAAATCAATAGCAAGAGCCGCATGGATTCAATCAAAAACGATTTAATCAATTTGGCCGGCTTAAAAGAAAAAACGATTACTAAAATCAGCGAGAGCAAACTTAGAGTCTCCGCTTGGCATGAAAGAGCCAAGCTGCTTGGAAGCGAAACAATCAGAATGGAAGAGGAAATAAAATCTATTGACGGCAAGCTGAAGCCGCGCGAAAAACAATTCGGCTCGGCTGAAGGCGAAAAAGAAACAAAAGAATTAAAAAATAAGCTGGCGGCGGCTGACGGCGAAATTAACGGCCTAAAAGAAAAAATAAATTCTTATGCCAGCGAGGAAGACAAAAAAAAGAACCGCTTATTTATTCTGCAAAGGGACATCCAGAGCATGCAAAGCGAAGCCAATCGGCTCAGCGGCCGGCTAAGCGAGATAAAAATAAGCTCAACCAGGCATGAAACCAATTTGGAAAATTTGGAAATTGAGATAAGAAACAATTTAGGCGGATTAAAAGGCGTAAAAGAGCATAAAAGCAACGCGGATATTGATCCAGAGCAGGTTCGCGGGCAAATAGGCCAATTGAAAAGGCAGCTTGATTTGATCGGCGGAATTGATCCGGAGATTGAAAAAGAATACGCGGAAACCAAGGAGCGCTTTGATTTTTTGGACGGCCAAGTAAGCGATTTGACAAAAGCGATCGGCTCGCTGGAAGAGATTATTAAAGAGCTGGACATCATGATCAAAGAAAGGTTTGATCATGAATTCAAATTAATTTCCGCCAAGTTTGAAGAATATTTTAAAATACTTTTTAACGGAGGGCGGGCTAAAATCATTAAAGTAATGGAGGATAAGGCAGCAGACAACAGACAGCAGACGGCAGACAGATTAGACGAAGACAGCCCCGTTCTTTTGGATTCTCAGCAAGGCAAAAATAGCGATGTTAAAAAGATTAAATTCCTGCAAAAGCACAATGCAACCGGGATGGCAGGAGTTGAAATACAGGCGACTCCTCCGGGCAAAAAAATAAAGTCAGTTTCCATGCTCTCGGGAGGAGAAAGGGCTTTGGCCGCGATCGCTTTGATTTGCGCCATTATCAGCGCCAACCCGTCGCCTTTCGTGGTTTTGGACGAGGTTGACGCGGCGCTGGACGAGTCCAATTCGGAGCGTTTGGCGAAAATTTTGGACGACCTTTCCCATAAAACGCAGTTTATCGTGGTAACGCATAACCGCGCCTCAATGCGCAGAGCCAGTATTTTATACGGCATTACAATGGGAGACGACGGAGTAAGCAAATTGCTTTCCATTAAGCTGGATGAAATGGGAAAATAATTTTTTCTTGACAGAAATTTTTTGCCGTGTTAATGTTAAATCATAAAAGCTGGTTGTTTTATTGACAAACTGGCTTTTTTTAATAATAAAAAATAATACAAATCTAAAAATTATATGCGGATAGCGCAAATTGTTTATTCGCATTATACTATAAAATTATGCCAGACACAGACAACATAAACAGCGCCATTAAGCAAATTTGCGATGAGAAGTGTTTAAGCTATGAAGCGGTTATCGCTACTATTGAGTCGGCTTTGGCCGCGGCTTACCGCAAGGATTATGGCGAGAAAAATCAAAATATTAAAGTTGAATTTATCGGCGATGTCAGCAAGTCAAAAGTTTTTGACATGAAAACAGTTGTTGAAGACATGCCCGAAGATGAGGATGTTGCTGTCGGCGATGAAGAAGCAGTTAAAGAGGAGAGCAAAGAGGACACAAGGACACAAAAACACGAAAACACGAAAACACGAAAACACGAAAACACGAAAATGGCAGAGCATGAAAAAGACGCATCTTTATTAAAAGAAGAGCCGGAAGAAGAAAAAAGAAAGTTTAATCCCAGGACGGAAATTCAATTTTCAGATGCCAAATTAATTAAAAAAACCGTGAAAATTGGAGATGAAATTAAGCTTAAGCTTAAAATTCCATCTTCTTATGGCCGCATGGCCGCGCAAACCGCCAAGCAGGTTATAATCCAGAAATTGCGCGAAGCGGAGCGGGAAATGATTTTCAATGAATTCAAAGGCAAGGAGCATGAAGTTGTTTCAGGAGCGATTCAGCGCCAGGAAGGCAGGGTTGTTTTAGTTGATTTAGGCAAAGCCGCCGGTATTTTGCCGATTGAAGAGCAAATCAGAGGCGAATTTTACAAGCAGGGGCAGAGAATAAAAGTTTATATCAAAGAAGTGCGGCTTGGCGCGCGAGGCCCGGAAATAATTTTGTCGCGCACTTCGGATGAAATATTGAAAAAAGTATTTTATTTGGAAATTCCGGAAATATCCAATGGCTTGGTTGAGATAAAAGCCGTGGCGCGCGAAGCAGGCAGCCGCTCCAAGGTTGCTGTTTCAGCCAATGGCGAGAATGTTGATCCGATAGGATCATGCGTAGGCCAGAAAGGCGCTCGGATCCAAACCATTATCAGCGAACTGGGCGGAGAAAAAATTGACATAATTGAATATGACGAAGACCGGAAAAAATTTATTTCAAACTCCCTGTCTCCGGCCAAAGTCCTTAGTGTTGAAATCAATGAAAAAGAAAAAAAAGCGATAGTCAAGGTGACTGAAGATCAGCTGTCTTTGGCTATTGGCAAAGCCGGGCAGAATGTAAGATTGGCGGCCCGCTTAACCGGCTGGAAAATTGATATTGCCGGCGATGTGCCAGTTGCGCCAAGCGTACAAAAGGACGAGCACTGCGACACGAAAACACAAAAACACGAAAACACGAAAACACAAAAACACGAAAACACTGAAACACAAAAACACAAAAACACGAAAACACGAAAACACAAAAACACGAAAACACAAAAACACTGAAACACGAAAACACTGAAACACGAAAACACGAAAACACTGAAACACGAAAACACTGAAACACGAAAACACGAAAACACAAAAACACGAAAACAAGATTGCAGAGGCGCAAGATGCCGCGGTTGAAAAAAAAGATAGTGACAAGAAAGACGAAAAAATTGAAAAAAGCGAAAAGAAGAAGAAAGATGAGAAGAAAAAAGATAAAAAAGAGAAATTAGATACTAAGAAAGACAAAAAATAATAAAACAATATAACCATATAGCCATACTCAATATGCTTAATAAGATTTACATCATCGGCCATAAGTCGCCTGACTTAGACAGCGTGGCAGCGGCGATTAGCTATGCTAATTTTAAGAACCGCCGCAGTCCTCTTCCGAGAGACTGCGGCGAGGCGGAAATGCAATCCGGTGGCGAAGAATATTTGCCGGCTTCCGCGGGAGCGATGAACAAAGAAACTGTGTTTGCTTTGGAAAAATTCGGTTTTGAAGCCCCGGAGATTTTGAAAAACGCTGATGGCAAGAAAGTTATTTTAGTTGACCATAATGAATTCGCGCAAGCCGCGGATGGGGTTGAAAACGCGGAAATAATTGAAGTCTTGGACCACCATAAGGTTGATTTTAAATATAGCGAGCCGATTGTTTTTGATGTTAGACCCTGGGGGGCAAGCTGTTCCATTATCGCTGAAAAATATTTTAAAAATAATTTAGAATTAAATAAAAATTTGGCCGGGCTGATGCTGGCGGCGATTTTGGTTGATACCGTAATAACCAAATCCCCTACCTGTACGGAGAATGATAAAATTATAATTGAGAAATTGGCCGGTATCGCGGATATTAAACATTGGCAAGAATTTGGCATGGAGATATTTAAAATCCGCTCCAGCGCAAGCGAGCTGTCTGATGCCGAGATTATAAAAAGCGATTTTAAGGATTTTAATTTTAAGCAAGGAAAGTTTGGAATCGGGCAAGTGGAGACAGTTGATTTGAATAATTTCGCGGATCGGAAAAACGGCCTTATGGACGAATTAAATAAGTTAAAAAACAGCGAAAATTACCACAGCGTAATTTTGTTTATTACGGATATTATTAAAGAAGGGTCGGAATTTTTAGTCGCGACTAATGATCAGGAAAAAGTTGAGCAGGCGTTGGGGGTTAAGTTAGATAATAATAAAGTTTATATAAAGGGAGTTATTTCCAGAAAAAAGCAGGTAGCGCCGAAGTTTGCGGGGGTTTTTGATGAATAAAATATTCATGAGGGCTCCATAGTCCTCCCGCATTGCGATGCGGGATAAACTCCAGGATGTGGAGCCAAACTGCAAACTGTTGTTGTCATTTTTTTGTTATTTATAGCTTGCATCATGGCTCCACAGCCACTCACTCCACTTCGTCGCGTTCGGGATTATGGAATCGGCGCGGGGCATGATTTGGGCTATTTAACAAAACAGACTGTCTAAAAAATAGTCTTCTACCGAGCTTTAGCTCGGGTTCCCGCGGCTTTAGCCGCAAATCTTAATGAAGCTAAAGCTTCAAAAACCCGACTTAAAAGTCGGTAGAAGAAATTGCGGCGGACAAACAGGCAAACCACCGCAATCCTTTACCGAGAGACTGCAACGAGACGGAAAAACATAAATTCTTAATTCCTTAAAAACTAAAAATCACCTCGCGAAGAGATGATTTCATATGTGGACCCGACGGGAATTGAACCCGTATCACTGCGTGTCAAGGGCAGTATGTTAACCGCTTACACCACAGGCCCAGGGTCCACATATTTACTATAAAACAAAAAGAACCCTTTCGCAAGGATTCTCTTTGTTGACACGCAATGTGATGCCTGTAATGCAATAGGCATACTGCCCTTATGGTTATAATCATAACACATTTTTATTAAATGTCAAGCTAAATTGTTCGTAGCACTAAAAAATGCTAATGTTAAATAAAATATTGTTCTTAATAATAAATATTTTAAAAGGAGTATAATAAAGGAGGGCAGAATGATATCTTTGAAAAGATTACTAAGAAGATTAAAGATAAAAAGAGAGAAAGGAATATTGTGCACAAAAGAAAAAGTAAAAAAAGTAGAAAAAAATTTAGTAGACGCGGCAGAAAAAATTATAAAAAGGAGGGAAGACGATGGCAGAATCTTTGATTTATCCAGTGTCAACAAATCGCGATGCCAGTTTGCTTTCTGAAGAAAAATGCCAAAATTGCGGCGGCAAAGCCATGCATTATATCATGGTTAAAGGAAGGAAAGTATTTCACTGTCCAAAGAAAATTTGCATTTTTGCTTTAACCAATAGGGAAATTTGATAACTCTCTTAAAAAGAAACAATGGCCTGAAGTATTTCAAAATCACTTCAGGCCAACTTATTAAAAACAGTAAATTTATATATAAATTTAAAAGATTAATGAAGCAAGATAATATAAATATTCGCATAATTCGTAATTCGCGGCATTCGCATTTTACTCCGGTGCACCGGAGAGATTTCGCGGATTCGCATTATACATAAATATGAAAGTAGAAAAAAAAGATTTGTCAAAATCGCAAATTGAATTAACGGTTGAGCTGACAGCGGAGGAATTTAAGCCGTATATTAAGAGCGGGGCGGAAAAAGTTTCGCGCGAAGTAAAAATAGAAGGATTCCGCCCGGGCAAAGCTCCTTATGGAATTTTGAAGCAAAAAATCGGGGAAATGACGATATTGGAAGAAGCCGCCAGGATAGCGATTGACAAAACAATTGATGAAGCGATTAAAAATAATATAGACGGCCAGCCAATCGGCCAGCCGCAAGTAAATATAACCAAGCTGGCTCCGGATAATCCAATGGAATACAAGGTGATTATAGTTTTGCTGCCCAAGGTTGAATTGAGCGATTATAAAAACGCTAAAGTGAAGCAGGAAAAGATTGAAATCAAAAATGAAGAAGCGGAAAAAACAATAGAGCAGCTGCGCGAGATGCGCGTCAAAGAAGTTATTGCTAACAGAGAAATAAAAAATAACGATAAAGCCGTGGTTGACATAGAAATGTTTTTGGATAATGTGCCGGTAGAAGGCGGGCAAGGCAAAGGCGCGGGAGTGATAATCGGCAAGGGCTATATAGTTCCGGGATTCGGCAAAAAACTGATTGGCGCGAAAAAGGGCGATACGCGTAAATTCAGCCTGCCTTACCCAAAGGATCATCATCAAGCCAATCTGGCTGGAAAATTAGTTGAATTTAAAGTTGCGGTTAAAGAGGTTTACGCGAGAGAACTGCCTGAAATTAATAATGAGTTTGTTAAGGGATTTGGCTTTAAAAGCGCTGAGGAGTTTAAAGACAATATTAAAAAAAGCATAATGGCGGAGAAGCGGCAGAAGGCCGCGCAAAAGGCGGAAATAGCAATGCTTGATAAAATTATTGAAAAATCCAAGTTTAGCGATATTCCGGAAATTTTAATCAACAGCGAAGCCAAAACCATGATGGCCGAGCTTGAATCCGGAGTCGCGAGCCAAGGCGGAAAATTTGACGACTATTTGAGCCATATTAATAAAACACGAGACCAGATAGCTTTAGATTTATTGCCTGACGCTATCAAGAGAGTTAAATCATCGTTGATTATCCGCGAGATAGCTGATGTTGAGAAAATAGAAGTTGAAGACAAAGAAATAGAAAAAACAATTGAAGATTTATTAAAGCAATATAAAGACAATAAGGAAATCGCGGGAAAAATAAACTCTTCGCGCTATAAAGAATATTTAAGAAATACTTTATCCGGAAAAAAAGTTATTGAAAAACTGACGGAGTGGAATGTTGAAAAATAATCAGCCAATATTGACGCATTTATTTTTTAAAATTATTAAAACAAGGCATGGGTCTGAATCGGCTCTGCCTTTTTTTTGTTTTCTTTTTTGCCTTATTTCCAATAAAGTGGTAAAATGCAGATGATGGATTATAATAAAAAAACAATTATTATTTTATTGGTCGTTATCGCGGTTATCGCGGCTGTTTTCGCGGTTTTATTGTTTAATAAGCACAAGCAGAAAGATATTGCCGGGGAGCGCGAATCTTTTAATATCCAAGAATTAGTCGGCAAGAAAAATAATCAAGAAGCATTATCTGAAAAAGAAAAGGCGTATTTGGAAAAAGCGATAATAGACAGGTTGGAGCTAAAAACTAAAGAGCTGAAACAAAAGCCGCGAGAGGAAATAATATCCCATGGATACACTCAGGCAGAATTGGATTTTATGGCCAACCCGCGCAAAACAGTTGAGGAAGAATTAGGCATAATCCAAGGACTGAAAAAGATTAAATTCTATACTCAGGAAGAGTTGGACAATATGGCTAATCCGCGGTAATTTTTAACATTTTAACATTTTAACATATAAACACATAAACATTGTTGCGCGCCGCGCGCAACGTGTTATGTGTTTGCGAATAGTATGCGAACAAACAATATAAAATTTCTTTTTTGCTTGGCCATTACTGTTTTATTAACTCTGGGATTGTCAATTTCTCTGCAGTCTCTGCTGGCGGCATGGGCTCCGCCCGCGGCTTCTCCGCCGGCTTGCGCCTTGGGAAGCCCCGGGTGCGATGAGCCGTTAAACATAAGCAATACTGCCCAGATGAAAGCAGGCATGCTTACGCTTAATACGGGAGGCAATGTAAACGGCTTGATTGTTGACCAAGGCAATGTCGGCATAGGGGAAAATTCGCCAAGCGCGTCTTTGCATGTTTCATCATTAACCGCGTCTACTTTGTTTAGAGTGGATGATTCCGGCGCCGGAGACACAAGCCCGTTTATTGTGGACGGGGACGGCAATGTGGGCATTGGAATTGATTCCCCAGCGGCAAAACTCCATATTGTAGGAACAGCCGGCGTGGATGGCATTATTTTTCCGGACGGAACTTTTCAAACCACTGCCGGAGGCGCTGGCGGAAGTTTATGGACAGAGTCCGGCTCTGACATTTATTACGATTCCGGCAACGTCGGCATCGGGACGGCGGCGCCGGGGGCGCCACTACAAATAGGGTCATATACTTGGTTAGGAAGAGGTGCTTCATGGGCAAATCCGACACTATCAATAACATCTGCTGGTGATAGGATCGTTTTTTATGGCCCTACGGGTACTTATAAAACCGCAATTGG
>VMTK01000061.1 GCA_013791585.1 Candidatus Falkowiibacteriota bacterium | reverse complement strand
TCTGATGAATAACATTAGGAAATACCCTGTTTATTGCCTTAATCAGCCCTTTTTGGCCGTCTGATGTGATACTAACGATGTCTAATCCTGATTGTTTTAATAATTCCAAATCAGCAACATAATTATTATAATTTTCCCGTTCTACGATATTATAAAATTGCAAATATTTTAAATCATTGTCTAAATAATTCAGTATGCAGAAATCGCTTGTGTAGGTGCCGTCAATAATCAAATGGCAGTTATTATTAGATTTGATTTTTATAATTGGAGTGTTGTTTAAAAAATATTGGAATAACCTTCTGAGCGTATCAATTGATTTGCCGCTTTCATCTGATAAATCCTGTAATGTCCTTCTGCTAATGATCCATTTTTTAAACCAAATCTTTTGTCTCGCAAGTGAATTAATTTTGATTTTCCAAATAAATAATTTACCGCAATTTTTACAAAACCACCTTTGTTTATTATTCTGTTTACCCCACTTGATTACATGTTTACCGCCACAATAAATGCAGCATTTTTTTTGAAATTTTGTTCATATAGTTAAAGTGTTTTAACTTTGTTATTAAATTTACTTTAATGTTAAAACAAATTTAACTATTTTACCAACTATTTTTGCGTATTAAACCTATATAATTGATGATAAAGTAAGAGAAATTATGTTTCCAGTTTATACTCATAATAATTTATATTTTAATTATTTTGCAGGCTTATTTTTAATGTCTGATATAGAGATGGAGGAAAGGTGGGCAAGAAAAAACATTTTTAACAATAATGTTAATGAACAATATATTGCAGATAATTATTTTGATATTTGGGTTTCAAAATTTTTAGAAGAGTATCAGCAAAAGCAAACAGTAAAGAAAGTATTTAATTTAGTCGGCATTAAGTTGCCAGATCAGCCGAGAGTTCCTCTTGAATATATCAAAAGAGTGCATAACGATTATAAAAAAATAAAACAGCAAGATGCTATAATAGCAATAGAAAAATTTTCTGTTGACTATATGGTTGTAAATGCGAATTACGATCAAAAAACTTTTCTTATGATTGAAAAAGATAATAATGTAAAGAAAATAGTAACAATCAATAATTATTCAATTTATGAATTCGTAAATTAAATAATAAATTATGAAATTTTCCATTTAAATAAAAATAAAATTATGATAAAAGCCGCTATTATTATACCAACTTATAACGAAGCAAAAAATTTACCTTTGTTAGTTGAGGAGATTTTTGCAGTTATAGATAATTCTAAAATTGATTTAGAATTGATAATCGTAGATGATAATTCTCCGGATAAAACGGGTTTAGTCGCTGAAGAATTAGCGAAAGATTACCCAATTAAAGTAATTCATCGCTCCGGCAAATTAGGGCTTGGCAGCGCTGTTCTGGAAGGTTTCGCAAAATCCAGCAGAGATTATGTCGGAGCAATGGACGGAGATTTAAGCCATGATCCAGCTATTTTGAATAAATTAATTTTATCAATGTTAAAATATGATATAGCTATTGGCAGCCGCTTTAATTGTGAAAGTCATGTAGAAAAATGGAATTGGCGGCGGCGATCTATCTCTGGCATAGGCGTATTTTTAGCTAGCAGATTAACTAACACCCTTGATCCGTTGAGCGGTTATTTTTTCATTAAAAAAAGTGTAATTAAGAATATCCAATTAACAACAACAGGATATAAAATACTATTTGAGATTTTAGTTAAAGGCAATTATTCAAATATTATTGAATTCCCCTACACTTTTAGAATGCGGAAGCATAGTGAATCAAAATTAAATTATAAAGAGTTTTGGTTATTTTTTAAACAGTTGTTGTCTTACGCGTTGTATAAAATTAAATTATGATAAATTACGAACAAACACCAAGCGATTTTTATGATCAGCAGATAGAATCAAAAAATTTTTTAGGCGCTTGGTTTCATAAATCGCGCAATATGCAAACTAAAGCTTTAGTGGATGAATTTTATGCTGAATCAAAAATTATTGTAGATTTAGGTTGTGGAAACTCTCTGTGGAATGAAAGTAAATCGCCGGCAATCGGGATTGATGTTAATTCAGATTCATTGAATTATACAATGAAAAGCGGGCGATTAAATAAAATCATTGTTGCTCCTGCGGATAAAACCAGTTTGCCGAGCGATAGCGCAGACATTGTGATAATTACAGAAGTCTTAGAACATTTGGATAATTTAAGCGCTCAATTAAATGAAATTAAACGTATTTTAAAACCCGGCGCTAAAGTTATCTGCTCTGTACCTTATGACACTAATTTCAGTTTTTGGAGGCCCTTGTTCGCCATCCAATGTTTTTATAAAGGGTCTATTCAAAAACAAGAATATTACAAGCAAAGATGCGGTCATATAAATAATTTTTCTCCAAAATCAATTCAAGATTTATTTATAAGCCATGGCTTTAAAATAACAAAATTTATAAATCATTATTTTTTTACTATTTTTATTATAGCTAGCAAATAATTATGCCAGATACGACTAATAAGAAAAAATGGAATCAATATTGGCGGGAAAATGTAAATAAAAGCGTTTTTTTTAACACGTTGGTGGCATTAGCCAGAAAATACTATTTTGCCAAAGCTTTCGCAAAATTCATTGCCGGTCATTATGATGTTAAAGGAAAAACTATTTGCGAGATTGGAGTTGGATCCGGGTTGACATTGTCTTATTTAAAAAAGATGGGAGCGGCTCAATGCGTTGGTATTGATTATTCGCCGGAAGCTATAAAGTTCTCTTCTGAACAAATCAAAGATTGCGAGTTTATAATCGGCGATGCTTTTAATCTTGGGCGTTTTGGAGAAAAAAAGTTTGATTTAGTTTATTCTTTAGGTTTTTTAGAGCATTATAATAAAAATGAGCAAAAAAAATTAATATCCGAACAAAAGCGCCTTGCCAAGGAGTGTGTTTTTATAGAGGTGCCTTACGATATTTTTTATTTCCGTTGGCTATTCGCTCTAAATAAATTTTTTGGCAGAACTTTAACATTTAGCGACGAGGAAATGTTTACGCCTAAAACTTTTCAAAATCTTGGGCTTAAAGGAAAAAGCATCCCCATGCGCAGGACATTTTATTTAACTATAGGATATTTTGAGAATGTATGTGAAAAATAATATGATGAAAAAAATAAAAATTTTGCTTACTAAAATTCGGCAACATTGGATAGCAATTGTATTCGCTTTTATCATTGGTTTTTTAGCCATGCTGCCGGTCCTAAGGTCAATTAATAATTTAGGTTTTAGCAGCTTTAAAGGCGTTTACCCTATTCTAATTGATGACGAAGAGCATTATCTGGCTCGAACCAAAGACATAGTTGACGGTCATTCTAAATTAGGCAATGCTTATTTAGCTGAACATAAAAATGACCCTTATATGGCGCCGCCGCTATCCGAGTGGCTATTAGCGCAGGCTGCAATTTTTTTTCATTTGCCAGTAGCCACGCTGTTTTTTTATCTTGATTTTATTTTGCCGTTCTGTGGGCTTATTCTTTTCTATTTTTTGCTTTACGGAATTATTAAACAAAAAAGAATAGCGGCAATCTTTGTTTTTTTATTTTTTATATTATTTTTGCGTGAAGCTAATAGGCCAATTATTCAGCAATTAGTTTTTTTACCATTTTTTCTTGGCGTTTGGGCTGTTTGGAAAACATATATTACAGCTAATAAAAAAAGTTATTCTTATAGTTCTTTAGTTAGTATATTTTTTGGTATTCTATTATACATATCTCCTTATTTTTGGACTACACTAGTTGTATTATATTTTTTAACTCTAGGAGCTGTATTTTTAACGCAAAGAGACATAAAGTTTATTTTTAAAAGTGGAGCTATTTTTATTTCTGGCGCTTTGTTATTTTCTTTGCCATATTTAGTAAATTTATCATGGGCGACAACAAACATTTTTTTTGCCGAATCTTCAATAAGAATGGGTATGCTTAGCACCCATTGGCCGGCATGTTATTTTAATGTAAGCTTTGCCTTTTTTGCTCTTTTACTTCTTTTCGGTACTAGAAAAATAATTACAAAAGAAAGGTTTATTTTTGCTTTAGTTTGTCTATCTACAATTGTAATTATAAATTGGCAAAATGTAATTACGGGGAAATATTTGTTATTTTCAAGTCATTATTTTCCACCGACAATTATTTTAATATTTATTAGCTTAGTAATCATAATAGCCAGCGCGCGGGATAGTAAAATCAATGGTTTAGCGCTAAGTAAAAACACAAAAAGAATAGTTATTGTTGGTTCGTTGGCGTTAATAGCGCTAATTGCCAATCTGCAATTTGGCGGAACTAAATTAGCCCTAACTGTAAGTGCTAATGAAGAGAGGATGGCTGAATTGCAGAGTTTATCAGTAATTTTCGATTGGTTTAATCAGAATACCGCCGAAGATTCGGTAATCTATTTTTTGGGCGATGATCCCTATGCTTACAGCGCTTTGTATCCAATTTATACCCACAATAATATTTATAGCGGCGGTTGCGATGTCTGTTTTTTGTTATCTAATGAAGAGCTTTTAGATAGGGCAATCAGGCATAATATTTTTAACGATGCTTTTACCGAGCAATTTATAAGAGAAAATCGTTTTGGACCTTTGGTTTTATACTACATTAGTGTTTATCAAAATAAGCAAGTAAGAAATAAAATTATTTCCGTATTAACTAAAGAAAATAAAAAAATCGGAGACATATATCCGCCGGAGTATATAGATTGGGTAATAGGAAAATACCGCGAGGTTAAAAAAGAAGATGTTAAGACCGCTTTAAAAAAGTATCAACTAGATTATATTATTCTTAATACTAAAATAGATATTAGCGGCGAGATGGTAGAGAAGATAGAGAAGTATGATTTTATTTTACCACTTATAAAACTAGGAGATGTTATCGTTTATCAGGTTTTATAAAAAAAATTCTAATATATTTTAAGAGTAATAATAAATATCTTTTTATTTTAAGTTGGCCTCGAACTTGATTTAGAGGAGATTGGAAAAATATTTTTAATACTCCATTATTGTTTCTAAGATTTGCATAAGCTATATTATGCCAGCGATTAAATAATATTTTATTTAAAGAATTTTTTGCGCAATATCCAGATTTTAGATTAGCGTTTTTAATTTTCATTAGCCAAATTTCAATCTCTTTCAATGTTTTTACCGCATCGTTATTTTTTAAAATAATTCCAGTAAGGTGAATTTTAATCTCTGCGTCAGTCGGCATTAGGCCGATTTTTTTTATTTGTTTCAATCTTATATCAACGGCGTTTTTATTTTGAATTTCTGATTCGGTTGAACAAATGCTGTTTTCGTGCTTCCGATAATGGAATAGCGCTTTAGGCAGATTGGCAAAAAGCGTAAGGTCAATCAGTCTAGTCCATAATTCATAATCTTCAGAATGCCGGTAATTACAGTCATATCTTATTTTATGCTTATCAATTATGGATTTACGCAGCATAACCGCGGGATGAGCGAGAGAAGTATTAAAAATAAGATTAGCTTTTATGTCCTCGTGTTTTACATAGTAGTGATCAATAAAATTGCCTTGTTTATGCAGTACTTTTACCCAACTGCCCAATACGCCGATTTTTGAGTTTTTATCCATGAATTTTATTTGCTCAAGCAACCTGTTGCTTAAACTAATATCATCGCAGTCCATTCTGGCTATGTAGCCGCCTAAAGCTAAATCCAGACCTTGATTTAAAGCGGATATTAAACCGGAATTAATTTTATTGTCAATTAATTTAATTCTTTTATCCGGAAAAGACTTAATAATGCTTACGCTGTTGTCAGTTGAACCGTCGTTAATAATAAGAAACTCAAAATCGTTAAAACTTTGATTAAGAATACTTTCAATTGCTTCTCGCAAATATTTTTCACCGTTATAAACCGGCATTAATACTGTTACTTTTGGAGGCATATTTTTTTGCTGATGTATTTAAACAATTTTTTAGGGTTATGCAGGGCGTACGAAATTTGTGATAATTTATTTCTAATATTTTTTTTAGTTTTTAGCAAAGTTAGCTGGTTGTTTATTTTTTGTTCTTCTCGGCGAATACTCTCAATCAAGCTATTCCATTTTTCTTCCGGAATAGTTTTAAAAAAACAACCTTGATTATAATGGTGGAAATATTTTTCCCAATCACAGTTATTAATATCTACTAATCCTTGTTTTTTAGCAATTTCCCAAACCTCCGTGCCGGGGTAGGGCGTTAATATGCTCCAAATTACATAATCAGGCGATAGCTCCTTCATGGCCTTGATACTGAGTTTAATATCTTCTTCGGTTTCGTCTGGAAAACCGGCCATAAAATAAACCGTTGTCTCAATTCCAGCGCGTCTGGATAGGATTATCGCTTGTTTAACCTTTTCGGTGTTTATATTTTTTTTAATTAATTTTTGTATTTTCGGGCTGCCGCTTTCCAATCCGAGATAAATATGGCGGCATCCTGCTTTATGCATTAGTTTTAATAGCGGTAAATCAATAGTGTCTACGCGCGTATCGCAGTGCCAAGTAATTTTGAAATCTAAGGATAATGCTAACTGGCAGAATTCTTTTACATAGCTTTGTCTTAAAGTAAATGTGTCATCATGAAAAGCAAAAGATGTTATATTATATTTTTTGTGCCTGTCAATTATTTCATTAACCACATTTTGCGGTGATCTAAAACGGACTTTTTGCGTCCATAGCAGTTTAGAAGCGCAATAAGTGCATGCGAAAGGACATCCTCGGGAAGTGATAATGCCTTTGCAGGAATGAGTATTTTTTTTATAATCTTTCATTAAATAAAAAGCTGGGAATGGGAGCGTATCTAAGTCCGTGATTAATGGCCGATCTTCATTACATACTATTTGTCCGTTTTTTTTGTAAGAAATACCGGTTATTTTTTCTATATCTTTTTTATTGTTAATATAGTTTATTAATTCAACAGTAGTAATTTCTCCTTCACCACGTACAGTAAAATCAAAATTATTTTTTAATGGTTCGTTTGGCACTAGAGTCGGATGAATACCGCCTGCAATTAAGGGAACATCCGGCAATGATTTTTTTATATATTGCGCTAAATAATAAGCCGATGTTGACACGGCAGTCATAAAAGAAATAGCAATAATGTCGGGTTTAAATTCGCTTATGTCTTTTAATATTTTTTGATAAACATAATGATCGCGAGTAAATTTTTTACCATAATCATCCGCGTTGATTGTAATTTTTTCGTTAACTCCTTTTATTTTATCAAAATATAATTCACCGTTTAAAATTAATACTTCATGTTTTTCTTTTTCTAAGACTGCGCCTAAATAAGCAAGGCCGAGATATAGTCGGTTACTTATTATATTTTGGAAACCGTAAAAAGGAGGTTGTATCAATAGTATTTTCATAATTTTATCCAGTTCTTAGGCATGATTTCGCGATCATTATCACAAAATTTAAACCATTTTTTCGGGCCGATTACAATTTTATCAGGATTTTGATTAAGCCATGCGCCCCACCAAGAAAATGAGCTATTAGCAATAATGTTATGGCGGCATTTACTCATTAAAAATAGTTCTTCGTGAGCCGGTAGTTGTGATTGACTAACATGAACAGCGGAGTTGCTAATAACTAAATTATTTTTCGCCCATTCAGTGTCGTCAGAAAAAATAAAAAAAGTAGGATTTTCTAATCGCTCGCTTATCTTTTTAATTGCTATTCGGTAATACTCTAAATTTAGCAAGTTATAAATTTTTGAAAATTTAGGTGAATTAATATAATCGCCTCGCCGTACATGGATTGAGATTGATTTTTTTTCCGCGATTTGTTTTTTAATCTCTTGTCCTTTGCTTGAGAGGGGATTTTTTAAAGTAAAATTTTTTAGAATTATATTCTTGATATCTAAAAAATATTTTTCACTTTGCCAATGTCCGTCTAAATATTTATTATTTTTAAGGTTCAATATGCTTTTATTATAATTATAATTAAAGTTTTTTATTATTGTTTGTTTATCGGCGGACCTGAATTCATTTAATAATTTTTGCCAATTATTATTTATTTTATTTATTTCTTTTCGGCCGGCAATATTTTCTTTGATATTAAAAAAATTCAGGCCATAAGCCCTATAATTGTTTGACTGAAAATCCGCGCTGTCAATTTTTAATTCAGTATTATTTTTTATGGCTAGGCGTCTAGCAGTTGCGTACTGGAACATTTGGTTGCCAAGACCGCCGTAGAGTTTTACTATGATCATATTAAAATGAATTTAATGTTTTAATAATATAATTTACCTCTTTTTTTGATAGTTCAGGGAATATTGGCAGAGAAATAATTTCTTTGGCATAGCTTTCAGTGTTTAATAGATTAGAAGACTCTAGAAATTTATAAGCGGTTTGTTTATGTATGGGCAGTGGATAATGGATGCCATAGCCAATATTTTTAGCAGTTAAATATTTTATAAGTTTTGCTCTATTTTTTGTTCTGATAACAAAAAGATGAAACACATGTTCATTAATATTAGAAATATCAGGCAAGGTTATCTTTTTGTTTTTGACTTTATTTAAATAAAGGGTAGCTATTTTTTGCCGTTTTTTATTATTTTTATCAAGATGTTTTAATTTAACATTAAGTATCGTTGCTTGTAATTCGTCTAAGCGGCTATTGTATCCCTCAAAATGAGAATAGTATCCTTGCTTCATTCCATACATTCTTAGCGCGCGGCATTTTTCCGCCAATTTTTTGTTTGAAGTTAAAATAATTCCGGCGTCCCCGTAAGCGCCTAAATTTTTAGTCGGGTAAAAGCTAAAGCAGCTTATGTGTCCGAATGCTCCGGTCTTCTTGTTGTTTATTTTTGTTCCATGCGCCTGAGCGCAATCTTCAACTATTTTTAAGTTATGTTTTTTGGCGATTTTTAAAATAACAGGCATATTGCATCCTTGGCCGTATAAATGAACAGGCAAAATAACTTTTGTTTTTTTAGTGATTGCTTTCTTGATTTTACTTTCGTTAATAGTAGAGTCATATTTAATATCAATAAATACTGGTATTGCCCCAAGCTCCCTAATAGCGCTGATAGTCGGCACGGCAGTATTGGAAACTGTTATGACTTCATCGTCGGGCATCACATCTAAGGCGCGAAGAGCAATTTTTATGGCATCAGTTCCGGAATTTACGCCAATTCCATATTTTACGCCAATATATTTAGAAAAACTGTTTTCAAAATTTTTAACTTCATCTCCTAAAATTAGTCGGCCGGAATTTAAAACTTTATTAATTGCTTGATTAATCTCTCTTTCTATTGATTTTAGTTGTCTAGTATAGTTAAAAAATGGAACTCGCATATATTATTTTTTTAT
This sequence comes from Candidatus Falkowiibacteriota bacterium, assembly GCA_013791585.1. Taxonomy (GTDB): domain Bacteria; phylum Patescibacteriota; class Patescibacteriia; order Patescibacteriales; family VMTK01; genus VMTK01. The sequence continues at coordinate 50,452 of VMTK01000061.1, read as the reverse complement.
ATATTCCAAAAATTTATTATAATTTCTTATATAATCACTTTCTTTATAATAATCATCAGCCAAGACTAAAATTACGCAATCGGACGAGAATTTAGTCATATGATGCCAAAGTTTTGGACCTAATCTAATACCGCTATATGGATCATCTATTAAAATATTCTGTTTAATTTCGCCGTCATCAAGTAATAAAGTAAAATGCCCATTTACACAAAAAATAATCTGCTCGAGTTTTTTATGTGCATGCAAACCACGGTGTGATTTTTTATTAAATAAATTATTAATATAATAAAATCTTTTGATGTTAAAGGGGACGTTTTTTTTAGCTTCGCCGATAACTAAATTGCCATCAGGAAAATCATCAAAAAATTGCAGTTTAATAATTCCCGAGTTTTTAACTTTTATTTTTTTAGTCATATAAAATTATTTTTTAATAGCATGTACAAAGTAGCCAAAATTCAGTAATTCACTGGAACCATGATCATTCTTAGATAATTTTTCCAGTGAATAAAGAAAAGTTTTAATCATAAGTTTTTCGTATATTTTTAAGTTTTTGTTTGAATATTTTTTAGCTACACTATTAAGTCTTCTTAGCTCTTGAGCGATATATTCAAAATAATTTCCATTCGGTTGGATATCAATTATTTTGAAGCCGTAATCACTAAGATGGTTAACATAAAAATTTTTATTAAAACCAGTGTAAAAATGATATGGAGAAAAATGCGTAAGACTGCAAAAAGGGGCCGTAATTATGAGATGGCCTTCTTCCTGAAGTAGTCTTGAAAATTCTTTTATTGCTGAAATCGGGTCAGGCAAATGTTCAAATACTTCTATACACATAATAGCATCAAACGAATCATCTTTTTCCGGAATATCAGTTATATCGCAAATAATATCTAATATAGAATTATTCCATTCTTTCGTCTGCTTTCCTATTCCGTCTCCTGCTCCATCGTATTTTCCAAAATCTTGAGAAACATATTTTAAATGTTCGCAAAGATCTTTGTATTTTAATTCTCCGGCACCAGCGTCTAATATTCTTGATTTTTGAGGAATTTTTTTTAAGGTTTTTTCAAGCCATTCCAATCTTGAATATTCATTTTTTGTTCCCACTGTTAGTTTTTTGAGCATATTTTATATAGCGATAAATTTTTTTAACAATAGCCGGACTTTTCTCTTTAAGCGTTATAAATAAATAGTCTGATTTTTTGTCAAAATTTATATCTAAACTAATTTTAATTTGTTTAATTGTTTTGTAAGCGAGCCTAAGGTATTTTTCATAGTATCTATAAGCTAATAGTTCAGAGGGTTTATTGACCGGTTCAAAGTATGTTGCTTTTATTAAGTTAAATAAATTATAGATATTGGTGTGATGGAAATGAAAGAAGATAATTTTAAATTCTTCGTGATTATTAATTCTTCGTCCGTAAAGAAAATTATTTTTAGTAAAAAAATCATAATTTAAAACATTCCAAGGAGCAACCCCGCCGCCATGATTTTGTAAAACTTTAATGCCCTCAAATCTTTTTAACCAGTCATCAAGATATTTTTGATCGCCGAATTTACCATCTTCAAATCTGGCGTAGCACCAATCCAAGCAGGATTCTCGCCACCATGTCAAGACCTTAAGTCCCATGGAGTTATTCTTGAATGTCATAAACTGGACACAATATTTGCCGCTGTAAGAAGTTTTATCGTGTTCAGGATGATAGCGATGTTCAGTAATTAAGACAGAATCATTTCCTAGTTCATTTAATAAGATTTGCGGAGAATCAAAAAACATTAAATCAGCGTCAAGATAGGTGCAACTTTCAAGGTTAAATTTTTTAAGGCAGTAAAGGATAGTTGAGGGTGTGCAGGTCCAGCAATATTCCGCTTTGCTGCGAGTAGGTTTTACGGATAGTAATTGTTTATCTTCAAATTTTTCTAAAGAAATAACGATAACTCGAGGCAAGTTAAGGATTAAAAGTGTTTTTAGGCATTTATCGTCAAAGGCAAAGATATATAAATAGCAATCCGGACAATGCTTGATTAAAGAATAATACATAGCCAGTCCCCGAAGCAAATAGTTTGAATCAAAATATGTACAAAAGTTTATCATATTAGCGAATTAAGTTTTTAATTATTCTAAAAATTCTATATATGGGCATTTTAAATTTTAGTCTTTCTATTTTTACCTCTATTTCGTTTAGGATATCATTTTTTATCTCAGTAAAGAACAAGTCGTTAAATTTTTTCTCGCCCCCGTCGGCCAGCTCCAACGAAAAACCAAACTGTTTTTTTGCGCAAGATAAGGCAATGCCCAGAAGATAGTCTCGCGAACTAAATTCGCTCCCGTCTTTAAAGGAATTAATAAATGATACTTCACCCCAAGCCGGAGAGCTTTTTAGCACTAAATTTAATATTTTATCAGAGTTATATCCTATTTTTTTATCAAGAATAGTTTCTTTTATTTTTTTATTAATTCTAATAGCTTGAGGTAAGTTAAGCTCGTTAATCCAGAAAGGAAGTTTTTCCATATAGGATAAAAGATGAAATAATTTATCTTCGTTTTTATAAGCGCTAATTAAGCCGGGTTCAAAATCGGCTATGATAATTTTGTTTATTATTTCATCACCAAGACTGTGAAAGATTCGAAGGTCTGTGCCTTGGGAATCTGTTTTAAACCAATCTATTTGTTTAATTCCAAGTTCTTTTAATGCATCTAATAAATTTGTTGTCTTAAGCTCAACGGTTTTTGTAATATTAAATAAATTAGAAATATTCCAGTCATCTAAACTTTTTTGATCTGGTTCTAATAAACTAGAGCAGAAAGGGGATTTAGTAAGATAAAATTTTGCTTCCTTATTGTCGTTATCAGTAGATACAATTTTATTGTAAATGTAGAGTTTTTTGTAGCCACTTTTAATAGTTATTTCTTTCATCTCTCTTTCATCCGCATCAAATGCTATACAAATAGAATATTTAGCTATTTCTCTCCATGGCTCATATATTTTACCCGAAGCTCCGATATCTAAAAGAACGGGTGGATTATTTTTAAATTCTTGTCTTGATAAAATTTTTTCAATGATTTTCATATTATTTTATATCTAATAAATATAATCTTAATTTGTCTAATAATAGTTGGACGTAATTATGGCATTTATGATATATTTTTTTTATTAAATTAAATATTAAATTATCTGGAAATTTACTAATTATTATTTTATCTAATTTCCTGTAAACGCGAAATGCAAAATACCGTGTTCGTTCTACTATTTCAACTTTTTTTCCAATTAATTTCTTTTTTTCTTGTCTATAAGTTTCTTCTAATTTATTGCGCATCTCAACGACCTCATTATCGCTCATGGCAGATAAATTAACAGAGAGACGGCTAATATCGGTAGCTAGTTTGAATTTATTATAAAAATCAAGATGGCTCTTAATTAAACCTTTTTTCATGGCAATGTCATAGAGTTTAGTTCCAGGAAAGGGGGTAGTGATGGTAAAAGCGTAATTAATATTTTTATCATGTCTTAGCGTTTCCAACATTAAATCCATAGATTTTTGTACGTCGTCAATCGTTTCAGTATATTGGCCGACCATAATTGAAACTGAAGGTAAAATACCAATAGTTTTTAAGCGGCGTAATCCTTTTTTTATTTGCTCAACCGTTATTCTTTTATCAATTATGTCCAGAATCTTTTGTGAGCCAGATTCTACCCCCAGACCCATAATACGGCAGCCTGTATTTTTCATCTCTTCAAGAATCTCATCATCAAGTCGCTCAAGAATATCAAAACGGCACGAAACAGAATAGCTTATTTTTCTTTTTAAATTTTTAATTGCTTGAATTAATTCTTTAGCTCTAGTAGGAGAAGCTAAGACTAAATCGTCTCCAAAATAGAGCATATTAGCGTCATATTTTTTAAGTAATTTATCCATCCCTTCAAACATATTAGCTACTGTTCGATAGCGGGGAGGGCTATGGTGATAGCAAAAATTGCAGTTAAATGGGCAACCTCGGCCTCCATGAATAGCGACTACGCGATCATTATATAGCCAATGTGGTTGACTATAATCAATGTAAAATCGTCCAATGTCAATCCATTTTTCTGATGGGAATAAATCATAAGGAACCGCAGGCAGTTTTGTCATGTCCTTTATGTATTCTCCTGGATCGGTAGTGATATATTTATTTTCTTTCTTAAAAATAATTCCTTTTACGTCTTGCAAGTTATTATTTTCACGCAACGCCTGCACAAGTTCATACAGTATAATTTCTCCTTCACCTATTACGCCAATATCGGCATTGGTTATTTCCATGGCGAATTGCGGAGTGGGGGTGACCATCTGTCCGCCAATAATTAGCGGAAAGTCACATCCTAGTTTTTTAAATATTTTTATTATTTCAGCAATGTCGTATAAATCCGGGTAAAGGGTGCCAAAACCGACAAGTAAAGGTTTCTGGGCAATTATATCTTTTACGAATTGATTATAACCGGATCTTTTATTAGGACGGAATAAAACTTGTACATCTTCGTTTTTTTCTAAAAGGTAGCCAGATAGGTAAGCATAGCCGAAAGGAAAGGTGTAAATTACATCTTTGGCGACAAGTATTACCGGTCCATTTTTATTGTTGCTAACTATCATCTATTTAATTTTTTTAAAACAGAAACCTTTGTATGTTGCAGTGGTATCTTTTAATAAAATTTTAGTTCCTATGTGGGCATCAAACTCGGCTATCAATTTATAATTTCGTTTTAGGATTTTTAAAAATTTAGCCTGATTAAATAGCCAGCAGGGATAACTTGCATCATAAATTTTTGGCGGTACCTTTTGAATCGTAATCCTATCATCATTTTTTATAAATGTCGTTCTGTCAAAAATTATGTAGTCAAAATTTAGGTTAATTATTTTTTCTAAAAATTCATACGGATTATATAGATATTGCAGTACGCTGGAAATTAAAATAATTTTAGAATTTTCTTTAGATAGGCAATCTTCAATTGTATAAAAAAATTTTAAGTTATTGTCTTCAAACAATTCTTTTCCGCAATCTGCAAAATTCTTCTGCTCAACAATATTCCACTTTAGTTCCTTTAAGTTTTCAAAATAATTTTTATTTTGAAAATAAGTAGTGCCAAGCGATCCGCCAAAATCAATTAAATTTAATCGACCATTATTTTTTGAAGCAATCCATAATAGATGAGCCAGCAGCGGCCAAGAATAGTCGATTTTATCAAAAATTATTCCGTCTCTTTCGTAGAGCGCTTCGTTATTCTTTACTTTAAGCGCTCCGGCTTTGACTTTTTCTAAGATATTATCAGAATTATAACCGGTAGTTTTTTTTTGGGCATCCGACCACGATGAATAATTACCAAAAAAACCGTATTTTTTATTTTTATTCTGAATAGCTCGCAATATTAATGGCGGTATAAATTCTTTAATGACTTTTCGGTATTTCTTTATATTTTCCATATTTTTTTAATTTTATTGATAATTCTTTCTTTATAGCCAGGATTTATGGATTCAAAATATTTTGAAATAATTTTTTTAGCTAATTTATTTTCTTCTATGGATATTTTATTTAATTTTATTTCTTTTTGATAAATATCAGCATTAAAATCATTATTATTTTCTGTACAATGCGTACCGGTGCCATCAAGCCCAATATTATTTATTAGTGATTTACCCGGGCATAGAGTTAATTTATTTTGTAAAAAAGCGCTTGCGTACCACCTGATTGCCCATGAATTATTTTTACCTTTAATGTAATTTTCTAGCATCCCAGTATAGTCAAACGAATTATTAAAATCAAATTCTTTAGTTAACTTCTTTTCTCTTAGTTTATTTAGTAATTTTTGTCCGTCAGCTTCAAATAAAGCCCATCCTCGCTTCCATGTTCCCCAGCCCCAACAATCAGCGCCTTTAATAAAATATGTTTCAGGGAGCTTAGCTTTAACTGGATAGATATAACCATGAATGCTTATTACTTTCTCTTCGCTTTCATAAAGATCAAGCGCTTCGTTCATGTATTTTAGAAAATAAGGTGAGCTTACTAAATCGTCTTCCATGACTATAACTTTCCCGTATTTATTAATGACTTCAGTTACGCCAGATATGATTGATTTAGCTAAACTATAATTTTTAGTTCTTTCAATAATCGTAATACTCTTAAAACCAGTAATATTTTTTAAATACGATCTAACTTCTGCTACCCTTTGTTTTGATTCGTCGTCTTTTGGGCCATCAGAAAAAATTAAGAGTTCACTTTCATTGGCTAATTCATTCTTAACTAAAGCCTCAATCATCTGTTTTGTGTGCCAAGGACGATTATATGCAAATAAACAAATTGGCGCTAAAGCATTTTTCATAAGTTTTTATTAATTTGCCAGATAGTTGTTTCTTGTTGGTTATCAGAAAATATTTGATGTGGATACTTTTTTAGTTTTTCTTTTCCAGCCGCATATTCTGTTCGTTCGGAATTATCAAGCATTAGATAACCGTTATTTTTAATTTTTGTCAGGGCGTTAATGATGCAGCCGCTTCGCACTCTGCCGTCAATAAAAACCAGGTCAAAATAATTGTTCGGATACTTATCGATTGTTTTAATGTATTTTTTAAAATTCATGTTTTTATATTTTTCTTCGGTACTTGCGCAAAGAATGTCCTTTAGTATTTTATTGGCAGGCGGTGAAAAAAATAGTTCACAATTTTTTATGTTGTCTTTTTTAATTTTATCTTTTAGGGTTATATAATAAATCGGATCATGCTCAACACTTGCCACCTTTTTAGTTAGAGCTGATAAAAATAGGGTTGAGCCGCCAGCGCCATACTCAAAAATTTTCATATCCTTTTTTAAGTTTTGCTTTAACCATTCAATAGCTTCGGCCGTGATCCATGGGCGAGGGGATAGGTCTTTTTTAATGTAGTTTTTGAATATTACAATATATAAAAAATACAAGCGCGGGAAATAAAATTTTAAGTTGCTTAATTCATTTTTCATAGTGTAGTTAAAAATTTTTCGATTGATAATATTTGTATATCATTTTACTAAATCTGCAAATATATTTCCATTATCGGATCTACTTATCGGATCGGGACGATATTCTAATGGAATATATTTTGAAGTGCTATTATCTCGGGTGGTGAATATCACTTTTGAATAACCAACCGTTAGAGCCATTTCTTCTAAAATTTTCGGTGTTAAAATATTTATATGCCTATGTTTATCCCATTCGTGAATAAATACTCCGTTAAATCCTTTTGTAAAGTCAGAATCATTATCCATTGATGTTAAAAGATTTGGAGTATTTACTCTGTGAATACTTCCACTTTTTAAAACTCTTAATGTTTCACTTAAGAATAGTACTTGCCCCTTTTGCGATAAGTGCTCCATAAAGTCTTCATGAAAAATAACATCAACTGAATTATTTGGTAATGGCAGGCTTGTTTTTGTTATATCTATTTCGTAAAAATCATCTTTTGATCCTCTAATATTTTTTGGATAATATTTGTTGGTATAAGATTTTAAATATTTTTTATAGTGACAGTAAGTTAAATCTATATTTATCCAAGTTTTTAGTATGCGTGGACCGCAACCAAAGTGAAGTTTTACAATATTATTCTTTTTGTAGTTTTCTGAAAGTTTTTTGATAAAATAATCTTTATCATAGTCTTGCTTGACTATTGGTTTATTTATTTTATTAATTGAATATCCAAGAAGTTGTACAATTGTTTTGATTAATGTTTTTAACATATAATAATAAAATTATTTGGTTTATTGGTTTTTATTATTGTTGCTGGCAATATTATTTTTGTTATCGTAATTATACAATAAGCAGTTGTTGACACAAAAAGACGGAGTATTTCCATTATATAGATTTTTTCTAAAATTAGTAGAAATAGAACCATCCCAGATTTCCAACAATTCTTCTTTAAATATATTCCCAAACTTTATTTGGCCATGTGAATCATAACAACATGGAACAATGGTGCCATCAAGAAGTATCGTCATAGTGCTTTTAAGATCAATACAACCTCTCATGACTTTTCGAAGTGTATTTAAATCTTTATAATGTTTTCGTTTATATCTTTCTATAGAAGAAATTTCTACTCCTGAATTTTTTTGGATATAAGGTTCTTTAAAATATGGCTCTAAGCCAAGCTGATGACATTTTTTTTCAAATTCTTCCATTTCATGTTCATTATGTTTGAAGACTATAAACTGGGGAATTAGTTTAACCTTGTTTCCATTAGTTTTGTTGATTTGGTCTAAAAGTTCAAGAGACTCAATGGCTTTTTTTACGCTCCCTCCTTTTCTATATTTTTCGTACACTTCTTGGGTAATTCCGTCAATGGAAATTATTAAATCATGAAGTCCAGAATTTATCAATTTTTCCGCTAATTCCGGAGTTAATAATTGAGCATTTGTACTAATACTTGCTTTAGCAAAATGAGAAGTGTAATTAATAATTTTAATTATATCATTGTTAAGCAAGGGTTCTCCCCAGTTTATTAAGTACACTCTTTTTGCATAAGGTTTAATTTTGTCTGCTATTATTTTGTATTGCTCAAAGCTCATTGAACCGCTTTTTCTTTTGATGGTTTTATTTCCCCAACTGCACCCCGGGCACCTTAAATTGCATCCCAGTACCGTTTCTATTAAAAATGTACTAGGCATAAATTTTGTAAATTGATAATTTTTAAAAAATGTATTTAATATTTTGTTTTTGATCCGTGCTAAAAAATGTTTCATATTTGTAAATTATTTTATTTTTAACGGTTTAATAAAAAATTATAGTCTTTTAATACTGGGTAGTCTAAAGTTTGGTTTGAGCATATTATGCAGGCTGGGTTTCCCTTTATCTTTAATATCTTGTAGTAGAAATTTATTTTTCCCCAATTGATTTCTTTTTTAGAAAATAAATTTTTAATATTTTCCATCATGGGATGATTTTTACAGCTTTCCATCAGGATAACATGGTGTTTAGCAGAATTAAATAGGTTAGCAAGCGCAGTTAAATGTTTTTCTCCTGTATGAATATGCATGATTACGGCTTGGGTAAAAGCTAAATCTGACTTGGGTAGAAAATTTTTTGGAAAGGGAGTGGTGGCATCAGCTACTTTAATAGATGCATTTAAAAAAGGATAGTTTTTCCTTAATTGTATTATTTGTTTTTCGGAAACGTCCATACCGTAAAGATTTGCAGAGGGAAGGAGCGTTTGCAGATTATTTAAATGCATACCAGTACCACAACCCATTTCGAAAATACTTGTCGGATGTAGCTGTATTATTGTTTCGTAAAGTAACTGATGATTTGGGTGTAGTGGTTTTATTGTTTTATTATTTTTAATTAATTTGTTGTTTTCGAAATGATAATCATTTGATTGTAGGTCAATAGTAGAATTTTTTCCAACAACTAGTAATTCTCCTTTGTAATGGATGTGGTAAAGCGACCAATTGAACATATCATTTTTTAGAAAAGATTTTCTTTTCCCGGGAATGATTTTAATCATGATTTTTTGTATTTCTTTTAATATGTAATACAATAAAATGTATCTATTTGGATAATATTCTTCTCGTCTCATAATAAATCTAATAATTTTTTTAATCAGTTTCATATTTTATTTCGTTATTTTTAAAGTTTTAATAATAATATTTACAAAATTTTCTTGAAGAAACTTTTTGTAATTAGAGCTATTTAGAAAATTATCAATGTTTTTCATAAATTCATTATATTCTTTTTCTGTAATTTTTTTTAGGAAAATATATAATTCGGTATTTGATTTAAATTTTTTGCGATCTATATAACAATTTTTGTCTATATATTTGCTAATATTATTCGCTCCCCAGTAAATTGGAACGGTTCCTGCTACAAAACAATCAAATATTTTTTCAGTTATGTAGCCGTTTGCCCCATCAAAATTTTCATAGCACAAGGAAAACTTGTATTGAGATAGAGTGGAGATTTTATCGTTTGTAAATCCTCGATAACTTTTATATTTTTTGATAAGTATAGGGAATCTTTTTTCCCATCTATTTGTTGGCCAATCCCATCTACCACCATATAAATCAAAGTCATTTGGACAATGTTTTTCAAAGAATAGAATAGCATTTTTTCTTGCAGAGTATAATTCCTTCGGGAAAGGTGAACTTTTTTTTGTTGATATGTTTACTAAAAGTTTTTTTTGAGAAAAAGAAGTGTTATTTCTCAATGGTTTTTTGTTGGCTACTAGGGGGTAGATTTTGAAATATTTTTTATTATCAACCAGATCGTCATTCCATGTAAGGACATAATCAAAGCGTTCATGATATTCTTTGGAATAATTATATGGAATTACTGCTTCTCCCTCTTGGAGAAGTAAAACCATTTTATTTTGCAGGTTTTTTCTAATACACTCCTGATAAACGTCTCTCTCTTTTTGAATATTTTTTTTGAATATTTTTTTTAAATAATTTATTACTCTTCTTATTACTTTTTTTTCAAATATACCAAGGCAACGTGTATCTACAAAAATAATCCAATCACAGTCATCTATTTTATTATTATCAGCAGTTTTAAGATCATAATCTAACTCTTTTAATTTTCTCTTTAAATATTTCCATGGCTCATTTAAGTTGTTGACATCATTCACTTCAAAAAGTACATTATTAGACAATGCTTCACTTTCAAGCACTAGAAGAATTTTTTTCATTGTATTGTTGAGTTTTAATATAATAATTAGAGTTTATTTTTTATACCATTATGGATAAAAATAGCATCACCAGCAAGTGGCGTGTTATCATCTAAATATGCTAAATTGTAGGTTTTGTATAAACTATAATTATACTGCTTCAAAAATATTTCTAAATCTTTAAAAAGTGGCTGGTTCTTATAAATGCGAGCGTATTCCACTTCTGTATAAATAAGGTCAATTTTACCCTCAGAAAGCATTTTTTTTGAGCCCTTAAGTACTAGTAACTCTCCGCCCTGAACATCCATTTTTAAGATATTTATTTTTTCTATTTTATTTTTTTTACAATAATCATCTAATGTTTCAGTTTTGACTCGCATGGTTTTTAGCGGTTTATAAGAATCTATTGCGTCAGTGTATTCTTTATTGTTTGATAACAGGGAATTAGTGCCATGAAAATTATTGACAAAAAATTTAGCTTCACCGTTTTTGTCACTAAGAGCAAAGTTGTTGGAGTAAATTTTTTTGTCCCCACAAGTTGAATCAATATATTTTTTATATATTTCTGGGTATGGTTCAAAGCCATGTATGTTAGCTTTAGGGTATAATTTTTTGTATTTACGCGTGGTTTGTCCAATATGACTCCCCACATCAAAAATCGTTTTTACTTGCGCACTAGATAAAAGATTTTTTTGATCAAAAAAATCTTGGTCGAGTTTCGTTCTGATGGTGCTCAAATCATATTGAAAATATTTTCTGGATATATATTTAATATTGTCTTTTATTTTTTGGTAGATCATAAACTTTTTTAATTATATTTTTTAAAGGCGATTTATTTATTATTAACTTTATTTGTTTTCAAAAAAGGTTTCATAGATTTAATCTTCATGTAGACTATTTTTATAAATTTTTTATTATTTATAATTTTTGTTTAATATAATCTAAGATGGAAGCATGTTTTGGTTTTTTCCACATTTTTCTTATCATTAGTTTAAGAATTGTTATAAATTTAAGAAAGTAATTATTCGGCTGTTTTTTATTTTTAATCAAATCAATTTCTTTTCGGATTTTAGCGATAAATGCATCGTCCTGTTTGAGAAGTGTTTCCTCCCAAACGTTTAACTCTTTTTTTATATCAAAGTTTTCGCTTGGCGACTGCAATTGATCGTAAATGCTTATAAAATAATTAAATTTATTTAATTGAAATTTGTTTAATCTGCCCCCGATAATCTTAGCTAAATTAATATAATCATTCAAGAGTGCGTTACTTAATGTACGTACAACTATTGGAGTGTTTTTATATAAATCTGCTTCTTGTATCTTTAGCTCTTTCAGAAATTGCTCATTGCTACCATTCTTTCTTTTATACGACCCGCCGGAGCTATATTTTAAACCTCCCATTGTTGTAAGCATATCAGGCATTACAAATATTTTATCAACCGTATTTAAAATTTGTAGTCCCATCATAAAATCACACGATACCGGTATAAACAGACGTTTCATCGCTCCTTCTTGTATTATTTTAACGATTTTTCTGCAAACACATACATCGTAGCCAGACGGGGCACGGGGCGTAAAAAAATCAAAGTTTATATCTAAAAAACTTTTAACAATTGAGTCTGAATCGAAAAATTGAGCTTTAAATTTTTCCGGGAATGAGTGGACCATGCCAGTATCTTCAACAAAATAATCATGTTGCCATTTAATAACTTCTGCTTTTTTTTCAAGAATAACATTAAAAATATTTTGGAGAGAATCTAATTTTAACGCCATTTTATCTTCAATAACAAGAAGATATTTGCCAGTTATTTTTGTACACCCATATTCCCAATTGTCTGGCATTGATAAATTTCCTGTTCGATAATAACGAATTCTAGAGTCATCGAACATAGCAACCACATTTTTTGTATCATCGGTATCATCGTTGTCTGCGATTATTAATTCAAAATTTTTGAACGTCTGTAGCAAGATGCTTTCAATCGCATAGCCGACTAAGAAGCTACGATTTTTTGTTGGAATTACTACGCTAAAAAATGGTTTTTTTTCTGACTTATTTTTATCATTATCCATATTTTTTGTTGAATTATTTTATTCTTTTTAAAAATCCGTCTGGCGAAGCAGTAAGTATAAGTTTTGATTCAATATTTTTATCAATTTTAAATTTTTTATTTTCTTTTAAGAATTCCCAAACCGCTGTTTTAGGGTTGTTTCCTTTTCTCCATGGCCTATCAGACGTTGATCCTTCTGGCAAATCTTCTACCCCAGTATCTTGCACAATAATATAGCTACCTAAATTGACCAACGGTGCATAAGCTCTAAGTTCTGACAAGACATGGTCATGAGTGTGATTGCTATCTAGCATAATTAAAATCTTTTTTTTATCTTTTGCAAACTTTATAACTGTCTGTATTATTTTTTTGTCAATGCTTGAGCCTTCAAGCATAGTAATTTTTTTACTCATTGGATGTTTTAGTATATTTTTTTTATTATGTTTACGAATGTCAATGTCTATTCCTAATACTTCGCCGTTCTTTATTTTACCGCATGATTCAAGTAACGTTAGCATGGAAGCATTAAAAAGAATCGAGCCTCCCCAGGCTATTCCTGTTTCAATAATAAGATCCGGTTTAACCTCCCAAATTATTTCCTGCAAGGCTTGCAAATCTTGTGGAGCTTGAATAATAGGTACTCCTAACCAAAAAAAATTATAGGCATATTTAGCCTTTACTAGTTGTGCCAAAAAAACTTGGTATGCTTTTTGTAAAGATTCATTGTTTTGATATGATTTTGCTCTTTTTGTCGCTTCTAATTTAAATTGTTCTAGTTGATTGTCTGGCATAGTTTTAAAAATTAATTATCATTTTTTGTTAGTCTGCTCCAAATAGCAAGGTGTTTATCATTTGAAAAAAAAGAATAATACTGATGCACAGTACCTTTTGAGCTCGCTTGCCAGAGGGCTGATTTATTAAGATTTATTATTTTTTTAGTAGTATTTATTTTTTCCAGTTCTGTTTTTGCGCTACAATAATTCGCAAAGACTTTATTATAGCTACCCAATGATTCTAAAAATACATCTTTTGCAGTTATGTTATTATCATCTTTTAAAATATTCCATTTTTTATTAGTTTTAGGCATTGTCAATGCTTCTTTAAAAATTACTTCCCACTCCTTTGCCATTTTATTTACAGAAAAAGTTTTTATTGCATATTCTCTGGCATTTTTTGATAGTAATTTTCTTAATGCCTTATTAGCATAAAGTTTTTGAATTGCATTGATATAGCCGTTTTCGTTTTTGGCTACAATACCGCTAACCCCGTCTTTAATCATATATTTTTCCATACGATTTGGCAATGCAACTGGGACGACGCCTGCCGCCATGCTTTCTGCTAGCACCTGATCGCAAGTGCCATAATGATGAGAGGCCAAAGGATATCCAAAAATATCAAAAATTGATAAATATTCAGTCACATTAGAAATTAACCCTGTGAAAATGAATTTATCCGCAATGCCCATAGCTTCGGCTTCTTTTTTTATTTCTTGTTCATTTGATCCGCCACATACAATAAATTTTACATCTGGAATATTAATTTTATTGCATATATTTAAGAAATTTGGATGAAGTTTTACATAATCAACAGTGCCAATATATCCTATATTAAATCCTTTGTGTGCTTTAGGTCTGACCGATTTAACATGATCTACGCCTGCTGTTGACCAGACGACTCTTAATGATTGCTTTTGCTTATTAGAGAGTATTTGAATCTCTTTTGTTTCGAAACTAATGGGCGTGGTAAAAACAAATATATCGGGATATGCAAGAATTTTTTTAGTAAATACATAAGGCGCGTTAAATCCAGAGTTGTGACTCCACATAATTAAGCGACACGAAGGTAAGGAGGTGCGTACTAAAAAATCATATAATAAGGGATGATTCCACCAGTGAACAAGGGCTATATCGGCTTCAGCTATCATTTTTAGCAAAAAATTCTTTTTGCTAGACATTTTGTCAAACAATTTCAGCCCAATATTTTTTGCCGTTTCAATAGCTTCTTTGTTCGCATAGTCCAAGCAAGCAACTTGATGCACAAAAGATTTACTCTCTTTAGTGTGTGCAAAATAGTTCAAAAGCACTCTGCCTACGCCACCGCCAAGGTGGGGGGTAATATGTAAAATTTTACTTTTTTTATAAATTAAATTCGCTGGCATATGTTTTCCATCCTTTACTTTTCTTAAGTATGCTCAAATAAATATCATGATGTTCTTTTGATAAATCATCTTCTTTTTTTTGTTTATAAATATTCATAAGTACATAGTGTGCCAAAGCATGTTTAGGATATTTATTAGAAATATGAATAAAATAGGGCAAAGCTCTATCGTAAAGACCCAGTAAAACATTAGAATTATTAACAAAATTTACATCAAGGTTCATTTTATATGCGATTTTTTCGATCTCATCGGGATCAACTCCTGGGGCCTTAATTGATCCTTTGGAAACAATATGGTTTTTGAAATCTTTTTCAACTAGATAATTATTTTCAACACAAACTTTATAAAGTCTGCTACCCGCAATAGGTGCCGCAATAAAAAAATAAACCCAGTCAAAACCAATTTCTTTTATGATTTCCAATGATTCCTTTCTGTGTTCATCCATCTCGTTTGGTAATCCGAGAACAATGAAAGCATGAACAAAAATTCCATTTTCCTTTAATATCTTTGTCGTTTTTCTTATTTGAAAAACTCTATGGGGCTTATTTATAATTTTTTCCAACACATAATCAGAACATGACTCAACCGCTAATTGTACCGTAGTCACCCCGGCTTCTTTTAGTAATTTACCTATTTCCTCATCTATAGCATGCACAGCTATTCCGTTTGGAAATTCTATTCTAATGTTTCGTCTGTTCAATTCGGCTAAAATTCTAGCCGCTCTTTTTTTGTTAGACAAAAAATGATCGTCTTCTATTAATAAAACATTCATGCCAAAATTGTTAATCATATTGTCCACTTCTGAAATAACTCTTTTTTCACTCATATATCTAATCATTTTACCATGAACGGAAGAATTAGCACAAAAAACACAATTAAACGGACAACCTCTTGAAGTATGGATAGATATTTCTCTTTTGTTATTTTGATTACAATATTGTTTATCCAAAGATCTTCCATTGTAATTATTTAAATCTACAAGGCTATAATCAGACATAGGAATATTGTCAAGATTCTCTACATAAGAAGCTCTGGGGATTTTTCCGTCTTTTAAGGTTTCCTTTGTTATCCAAGAGGGGTGTTCATTTAAAAGATGGGGAAAATTGTCTGAATTAATTAAATCAATCAAAGGAATTTCGCCTTCAGCAAAACAGACACCATCTATTAACGGGAAATCATTTAATACTCTTTGATATAAGTTTGAAGCGAGCCCTCCACCGACGATACATAACGGAGGCATAGGTGCTTTTTTTATTGTGTAGGTTAATTCCTTTAAGTATTCGTAGCTGTTATTAAAAAGTGCAGAAATTCCCACTATGTCTGTTGGACTCTGCAATTTTTCTAAAACAATACTCATTAGGTCCTTTTGAATATTAGTGGCATTCAGGTTATTTTTAGCAATTTTGTAAGCCTCTGTGTTGAGATCTAAAAGTTCAACAGCAACCTCCTTTGTCGCATTAGCTTTAATGTAAGCTTCCATGGAAAGAATACCGTAAGGAATTGTAAAAACAGGAAGAGTTTGGTTGTTTTTTGGATTCAAAAAATCTTCTATATTAAAATATGGAGGGATAATAAACAAAATTTTTACAGGCATATTATTTTTTTTATTCCCCGTTCATAAAATGGCATGTAGATCCAACCAACCCAAGGATAATTCCTGATTATCAATGATTTTTAGCTCTTTATATTTAAGATAATGGTCAATGGCTTCATCGTAGGAGAGCCACTTATTTTCTGGTAAATCTTTGCCAAAAAAACCAGATGAATATTTTGTAAACTGGTAATCAATGTTTTTTCCCTCAAATATTTTTTGAGTCGGGTCTTTCTTCCTGTTAATATTGTTCAATTGATTAACTAGTTGAAATTTTTTGTATCCCGCGACATAAAGCCATGAAAATATTCCCGCATAGTCTCGTTTTGATATCTCAAATGAAACATATCGCGGTTTTTCTTTTATGTGATAAAGTTGCTTTGCAACAATTAAATCACAGCCTTCAATATCAACCTTAGCATACAAAGGAGTACCAAAATCTCGGCATAGGTCGTTAAAAGAGACAGTTTGGACAGAAACAACTTTTGCTTGTGAACCATCGCTCTCTGCCATATTTTTATCGCAACTGCTCCAATCGGATTTATTGGGGTGTATATAAAAATTCTGTACCCCTCTATTATTAGAAACTGCCTTATTTACTAAGATTAATTTATTGCATTCAATGTCTTTGCCAAAACGATTGATACCTTCTTTAATTAAATTTGTATTCGCCTCAACCGCTACCACAGTAAATCCTTTTTGTAGATAAAAATCCGTATCATCGCCGTTGTGAAAGCCTAAATCGAAGATTAAGTTTTTTTTGAGCATATAATTTTCTATTTAAATTTTAATTTTTTCTTCTGGGATAGCATAAAATACAGCCCCCGTCCCACCCCATGAATGTAGTCTTATGTAATATTTGTAATTTTTCGTATTACTTATTAAAAAAAGCGGTATTCTCCAAGCTCCATCGGAATTATGATAGATAGTGACGGCCATAATTGGACGATATTTTCGTATCGTATCTACTGCCCCTTTTAATGCGTTTAGTTCACCGCCTTCCAAATGCATTTTAATGAAAGTAGCGGGAATATTTAAATTATCAATAGTGGCGATTTTTACATTATCCTTGCCGAGCCGGCTTAATTTAGAAGCGAAATCAAATCCTTGACAAAATATTTCTTCACCGTTTTTGTCGCTTAAAGCGCATTCTATAATTTTGATGATAGAAATATCTTTCAGCCTGTTTTCAAGCATCTCAAGATTATCACGATCAGGTTCAATCGCATAAATCTTTTTATATTTGTTATGAACTATTTTTAGAAATTTTTCCGTAACAGACCCGTGATGAGCTCCGCAATCAACAAAAATTTCATTTTTCTGCAAAGCGTTCATTATCTCTGGGATAAAAAAACGATTGTCATTATTTATTTCTAAGTTACTAAATAATAATTCTATTCTTAGTTTCCTCCAAGCTAAAAATTGTAGATAATAGGCGCGTGAAACATTGTCGCTTAAACTAGAATATACTTTTGTTATTAGTTTTTTTTCTTTATTATCAATTTTTCCAAGAAACCAGCCGTTGTTTAAAGGATATTTGTCACAATAGTTTTCAGCTACGTCATAAAAAAAAGCCGTATCTTTCCAACCGTTATCTTTTAATTCATCACGTAAAGCAATAAGGGGGGTGGTGACAATGCATATTACAAGTAAACATTTATTCTTATCTATCTCATCAACATCATCAGGGTGGATAATTTTTGTGTTTTGCCAAAACTTATCTTTTTTTAGCTGATTAGCATTTTTATCTACTAAATATAAAAAAGGTATGTTTAAATAATTAAAAAATTTTTTCGCCATTCTGCCTAAGCTACCAGCGCCATAAAGTATTACGGGTTTATTTATTTTTTTTGGTTGCAGTTCGCAATTAGAAGATAATATCTTTTCCAAAAGATCTAGCTCATCTTTTTGCAATAATAAAGAGAGAGAAGTGTATGGTTTTAAATTTAATTTTTTCATTTATTTTTTTATCCTTTTTAATAATTCACCTGCATAATTATCAATATCATCAGGCAGTCCGTGAGACATTTGACCACACTCACCACAGAAGAGGTGTTTTTTTCTTTCTTTACGTAAAAACATTTTTTGATATTCTAAAAGTTTTTTTCCATTCCATATATCTATAACACTTTCGTTCTTCGCGTCACCAATAATAAGTTTTCTTGACCAATCTAGGAAGCATAGACTAGCTAGACCATCGGAATTAATTGAAAAAGAATAGAAAACATAGGGACAAACCTGAACTTCTTTTATTTTTTGCCCGTATATGCCAAATTCTTGATTAACTTCAATTCCTTTTAAATCAAATTCAGGCCAGCATGACATCGTGTGTTCGATAGATACGCCGTCAGCCATTTCGCCAAAAATTTCATAAAACTTTTCCTTATCATTTTCAGATAAATTATCTCCAGGTATCTTTATTATTATTTCGCAGTTTTTTCTGTTTTCATAAAGATGGCGTATATTTTCAACTAACTTATCAAAATTTATCGTATAATTTGAAAATTCTAAATATTGTTCGGCATTAACGCCCTCTATGGAGATATTAATTCGATCAAGACCGGCTTCAATAATTTCTAGATTTATTTTTGGGTTAAGTAATGAAGCATTGGTTGTAGTGTCTACTCTCTCGGCACATTTTTTCTCTTTAGCATATCGTACCATCTCGGCAAAATGCGGATTTAATAGTGGTTCTCCGTCTTTATAAAGTCTTAAAACTTTAATGGGTTTTTCGAATTCGCAAATATCGTCTATGATTTTTTTATATAGTTCAAAATTCATAACCTGAAGACTTCTGCCTATTTTTTTCATCAAAGCCATGTCTCCGCTAGGACAAAATTTACACCGAAAATTGCATAAATCGCTTGGATCAACAAAAATGATAAAAGGAACACTAAGCGGTATAACCGTTTCTAATTTTGTCCTATTTTCTAAATCAATTCTTGGTTTAATTTTAGCTTTCATCCTCGTTGTTATTTAAAAAATTAAAATATGATTTTAATCCATCTTGCCAAGATGGAAGTTCTATCCCTAGAGATTTTGCTTTAGTATTGGATAAGGCGGTAAATTTTGGACGTTGTAGTTGCCCAATAATTTTATTTCTAACTACTGGTTTAACTATCGTATCTATTTTTGCTATTTTAAAAATTTCTTCAGTAAATTTAGACCAACTGCATAAGCCTTCATTTACTAAATGATACACACCTGTTTCATTTTCTTGCTTTAATAATTTAAGAGTAGCTTTACTTAAATCACCGGCATAAGTAGGACTAACAATTTGTTCTGAGCTAACTTCTATTTCTTTTTTTCCATCAGCTTCTTTTATTATATTTAAAACAAAATTACCATTTTTTTCCGAACTTCCGGTTTTTCCGCCGTATAGTCCATTAGTTCTGATAATTAAAGTTTTATTTGGGTTTAAGTTTAGAGCCGCATATTCACCTGCTAATTTTGATAAGCCATAGACTTGCAAAGGATCTGTTTCGTCATTTTCTAAATAAGGTGAATCTTTCTTTCCGTTAAATACGTAATCAGTGCTATATGTTACAAATTTAATATTCATATCATTGCAAATTTCCGCCATATTCTTCACGGCAATAAAATTAATTGCCATAGCATTAATTGGATTTTCTTCACATTGAGGTAAAACATGATAAGCTGATGTATTAATTAAAATATCTGGTTTAGTTTCCTCTAGTTTTTCTTTTATCTGTGTTGCATTACTAACATCTAATTTATTTCTATTAAAACTAATAATTTCAAAATCAAAAGAAGCTGAATCTTTTATTAGTTCTCTTCCTATCTGACCGGTTTTACCAATTAATAGAATTTTTTTCATTTTTGTTTTGCTAAAGGCCAGTTTTTATCTTTTTCAGATAAACTCAGATTTTTTATCGGCCATTTTATATTAAATATAGAATCATCCCAACGAACGCCAGATGCGTGCTCCGGTGAATAAAATTCTGACATAAAATACTGAACTTCGCAATTATTAGTTAAGGATTGGAAACCATGGGCAAATCCTTTTGGTATAAAAAACATTTTTTTATTGTCTTCGTTTAATTCCTCCGCAACCCATTTACCATAAGTAGGGGAGTCGGCACGTAAATCGATAGCTACGTCGTAAATAGCCCCATGCAAGCATTGAACAATTTTATCTTCGGCTTTTGGCGGTGTCTGGAAATGCATTCCGCGGACGGTGCCTTTTTTCTTTGTTAAGGTTTGGTTTACTTGGACGATTGTAAATTGTAAGCCATATTTATTTAATTCTTCTTTACAAAAAGTACGCATTAAATAACCCCTTTCATCAATCCTTGGTTCAGGTTCAATGATATAAAGACCTTTTAATTTTGTTTTTTTAAATTTCATACTATTTTTATGTCGGGTATTGGTATAATAAACTTACCGCCGGCATTATGATAATCCTCTAGTTGTTTTATAATTTCGTCAGCGATATTCCAGCATAGTATTAATAGATAGTCTGGCTTGTCTTGATTAATTTTTTTTGGCGGATGAACTAATAGGTGAGTGCCGGGTGTGCATAGCCCTTGTTTTGCCTCTGATTTATCTACAATAAAATCAAGATAATTTTCGTTAATATTAAAATAATTTAATAAAATATTTCCTTTAGCGGGTGCGCTGTAAGCGGCTATTTTTTTTCCTTCACTTTTTAGTTTTTTCAGTAATAAGGTAAGTTCATTTTTTAAATTTAGGACATCTTCGTTCATTTTTTTAAAAGTTTCTATTTTATCAAAACCATCTTGTATTTCTTTATTAATTAGATTTTTGACATTAGCGCTAATTCTAAAATTATTCGGATGAGAAACAAAGATTTTCAAAGACCCACCTTGCATTGGCGTTATCTCAACATCATATATCTCTAAATTAGCTTTTTTAAAAAGGTTCTTTAAAGCTATAAGTGAATAGTAGAAAACATGTTCATGATAAATAGTATCGAATTTTTTCTCTAGCAGTCCCTTAAGGTAGGGAAATTCAAAGACTGCCGTACCATTTGGTTTTAAAATTATTTTTATTCCTTTTACGAAATCCACTATTTCCGGTACGTGGGCTAGAACGTTAGCGCCAAAAATTAAATCCGCCTGGATATTTTTATCTTCTTTTAGTCTTTTTGCAAATTTATAATTAAAAAATTCAGAAATAGTCGGAATGCCTTTTTTGTTTGCTACTTCGGCAATATTCTTCGCCGGGTCTATTCCTAATACTTCTATTCCTAGGTTTTTAAAGAATTGTAACTGGGCTCCATCGTTGCTAGCAATTTCTAACACTAAACTTTTAGAGTTTAATTTTAACTTTTTAGTAAGTTGCTCAGCCGTTTCTTTGCAGTGCTCCAAAAAAAATTTTGAGGTAGAAGAAAAATAAATATAATCACTAAATAATTTTTCTGGAGCAACGGCATTAATTAATTGGACTAGATAGCATCTATGGCAGAAGCCGACACTTAAATCAAATCTTTTCTCATTGATAATCTCTTCTTTATTTAAAAAAAGATTAACAAGAGGCATTTGGCCTAAAGAGAAAAATTTTATTATCGGTGCATGGCAGGCTCTACATTCCATATTATTTAGTAAAAAAAGATTCTATTTGCCGATTGGTGACATCAATAATATCTTCTTTGTTGTAAAAATTTTTATACCACTCAAAAGTTAACTGTAGGGTTTTGTTAATATTTAATTCTTGTTGCCAATTTAATTGCTTTTTAGCCTTGTTGGAATTTAATTTTAATAATTTACTTTCATGTTTACTATCTAAATCCTTTTTTATAACATAAACTCCTTTGTTTAATATTCTTAGAGCTAGCTTCGTAAATTCTTCTACTGTTAGGAAGCTTTGGTTGTTTGGACCGAAATTCCATGCTCCTGAAAAATCTTTTTTGCCGGTCTGAAGCTTAGTTGCTAATAATAAATAGCCATAAAGTGGTTCAAGAACATGTTGCCATGGTCTAACGGCATCTGGGTTTCGAATAATAATTTGTTTATTATGAAAAATTCCCTTGATAAGATCAGGCACTAATCGATCGTCGCTCCAGTCGCCACCGCCAATAACGTTGCCGGCTCTTGCCGAAGCTATTAAAGTCTTATGTTTTTTATTATAATCAGTTGGATTAAAAAATGATTTAATATAGGAATCTATCACTATTTCGGCAGCCGCCTTACTGGCGCTATAAGGATCATCGCCTCCTAGTTTGTCACCCTCTTTAAAGGGACGTCCTGATTCATTGTTTTTATAGACTTTGTCAGTAGTGATTATTACGGCCGATCTTACCGTATTTGTTTCTTTGATTGCTTCTAGAATATTAGCAGTGCCAATAATATTAGTTTCAAATGTGTATAAGGGTCTATCGTAGCTCTCTCTCACTATCGGTTGGGCGGCTAGATGAAATACAATTTCCGGTTTCTCTTTTTTTACTATTTCTTTTATTTTTTTAAAATCTCTAATGTCCGTAAAATAATTGTTTATTTTATTTTTTATCTTTAGTGGATTAAATAAATTAGGGCTGGTTGTCGGTTTTAAAGAAATGCCGGTAATACAAGCGCCCCAATTTAGTAATATTTGAGAAAGCCAAGCTCCTTTAAATCCGGTATGCCCGGTGATTAAAATTTTTTTATTTTTAAATTTTTTTTGAATATTTTCCATAAAAATTTAATTAATTATTTCTTAGTGTATTTACCAGATTTTCCATTCCGCTTTTCCCTCGTCCCAGAGCTTATTTAAATATTCCATATCTCTAAAATTATCCATGTTTGCCCAAAAGTCTTTATGTCTGAAAACTTTAACCTGGCCTTCTCGCGAAAGCTTCTCTAATACTCCATATTCTAAATCGCAACTATCGTCATCAACAAGATGGTTAAAGATAGCTTTATTAAAAACAAAGAAGCCACCATTTATAAAAGAATCGGCTTTAGGCTTTTCGGTAAAGTTTGCCGTATCGTTTTCCAGTATAGCTAATTTTCCGAATTGTGACTTAGGTATGGATCCGGTTATAGTTACCATCTTTCCATGATCGCGATGAAATTCTAATAGCGCCGAGATATCAACATTTCCAACGCCATCTCCGTAAGTCATCATAAATTCATCTCCGTCAATATATTTTTCTATTTGTTTTAATCTTGAGCCTTTAAGCGCAAGCTGGCCTGTATCAGCTAAAGTAACTTTCCATCCGACTTCTTCATGGTTTTGGTAGACAACGCGATTTTCCGGTCTTCCCAGTTCAAGCATTACATCATTATTCATTAGTTCATAATTTTGAAAGTATTCTTTGATCATGTCGCCTTTATAACCCAACGCTAATACGAAGTCTTTGAAACCGTAGTGAGCATATATTTTCATAATATGCCATAGAATGGGTTTATTACCGACATAAACCATTGGTTTCGGGCGAAATTCGGTTTCTTCTTTTAAGCGAGTTCCTAGCCCGCCACATAGTATAACTACTTTCATATTTTTTTACTTAAAATATAATTATATTTAAACTTTGTTATTAATTTCATTAAACTGAGTAGTCCATCGCAAGATTGGTCTTACGACGCCAGGTATTGCCCCCATATAATCCCCGCGAGCTGAACTACCGTCAAAACTGTCTATAACACGGAAAGAAACCGCGTTTTGTTCAAAAAAATGAACAACAGTAGGATTAAAAGTGGTGATGGCGGCTCCCACCATCATTGTTCCTTCTGAAAGAAAGTTTCCATGAATCCAAGCCGTGCTTATATATTTTCCTTTTTGATAAGATTTTTTTTGCCATTCAGGATCTTGATTACCCGAGACAAAAGCGTATACCCCGTCTTCGTTAAGGAAGTGATAATTGGGTGATAGCATTAACCCTGGTTTAATAACTTCATATTCCATCTCAATTCCTACTGGCAACCGGATATCTACTGCATTTGTTATTTTATCTTTTTGTTTAACTCTTACGGCGCATAAACGAACAATATCGTTACCCGGCGCTTTAGTTATATCTGTCCATTCTTTTGATGCGGCCGAACATACTTCTGAGTGCAAGTAAGCGTTAATAACATTTTGTGTTGGTCCGGCGTTAATTATTTCCCCCTTATTTAAGAGAATACATTTTTTACAAAGTTTCTGAATCGCCCCCATATTATGGCTAACAAACAAAATAGTCCTGCCTGCCTGTTTCGTCACCTCATCCATCTTCCCCAAACATTTCTTCTGAAACTCCGCGTCGCCAACAGCCAGAACCTCGTCAACCAATAAAATATCCGGTTCCATGTGCGAAGCAACGGCAAATGCCAGCCGGACATACATTCCGGAAGAATAGCGTTTTACGGGAGTATCAATGAATTTTTTAATTCCGGCGAATTCAACTATGCTGTTAAATTTATCAGATATTTCCTTCTTCCCCATCCCCATAATAGCGCCGTTCAAGAAAACATTTTCTCTTCCTGTTAATTCCGGATGAAAACCGGTGCCGACTTCCAACAGGGAAGCCACTTTGCCGCGCATTATAATTTCGCCGGTTGTGGGCGGAGTTATCCCGGTTAAAATTTTCAAAAGAGTTGATTTGCCGGCGCCGTTGGCTCCGATAATGCCGATTGCCTCGCCTTTATTAACTTCAAAATTAATATCTTTCAGCGCCCAAAATTCTTCTTTGCCTGCTTTGCCAATCGCTTGCTTGGCCTTGTGTTTTAAAAACGCGAAAGGACTTTTCGCGATATTTGTCAAAACATCCCGCAAAGCGACATACCCGCCCTGCTGGTGGGTTATATTGTATTTTTTAGATATGTTTTTTACTGATATTATTGGCTGGCTCATAAATATTGTAAATATAATTCGTAGGTTATGATGATAGCTAATCAGCGTATTAGTATCGTTTATACCACATCCGCGAAATATCTTTCTGTTTTTTTAAAATATATTACTCCGATAATCAGCATGATTAAGCAGGCAATTCCTGAAATAAGCAATAATTCCCAGTTAATCGGAGCATTGCCGAGGATCGCGGCCCTGGCCGCTTTTATAACCCCGGTCATCGGGTTTATCGCCAAGATCCATGAATATTTGCCGGCAATGCTGGCAGGGTATATGACAGGAGTTACGAACATCATCATCTGGATAAAAAACGGTAAAGCATAGCGCACATCCCTGTATTTAACATTAACTGCGGCTAAAAATAATCCAAAGCCAACCGCGGCCATAAATGTTATCAGCAGAAGCAGAGGTATTATTAAAAGTCCCGTTAAGTTAGGCAAGTAATTGTAATATGCCATTAATCCGACTAAAATAACAGAAGCTATGGCGAAATCAACTAATTTAGTAAGCACGGATGATATTGGCAGGATTAATCGCGGAAAATATACTTTGGTTATAATCGCTTGATTGCTGATTAAGCAGCTGCTGGTTTCTGACAATGCGGAAGAAAAAAATTGCCATAACAACAGGCCTGTATAGACAAAAATAGGGTAGGGTATGCCGTCGGACGGCATTTGAGCCAATTTGCCGAAAAATATGCTGAAAACTACCATTGTCATAAATGGCTGAAAAATCGCCCAAAGAACGCCTACGGCGGTTTGTTTGTATCTTACTTTCAAATCGCGCCAAGTAAAAAAGTAGAGCAGTTCTTTGTACTGCCAGATTTCTTTTATGTCATTCCAGCTGAATGTTTTTTTAGGCCTGATAATGGTTATTTTTGTGCCATTCATAAGTATTTTTATGTTTTCCCTTTGGGAGCCCCGCTACGAATGAACAGAGTAGACTCGCCGCTACAAATGGCGATCATGCGAATGATGGGGCGCATGCGAATGACGGGAGGCATTCAAATTATGTTATATTTTTACGTTTTCTTTATACCATTGATAGATGTTTGTAATACCTTTTTCTAAATTAATTTTATGCTTCCATCCTAGTTTATGTAATTTGTTTACATCTAATAATTTTCTTGGCGTCCCATCCGGCTTGGAAGAGTCCCATTTTATTTTACCTTTAAAATCAACAATCTCTCTTATAATTTCCGCTAATTCTTCTATTGATAAATCTTCACCTGTTCCAATATTTATTATATCAGAATTATTATAATTGTTCATTAAAAATACGCATGCGTTTGCCAGATCATCAACATGCAAAAATTCTCTTCTTGCCACGCCGGTTCCCCAGATTTCAATTTCTTTTTTATCGTTTTTTTTGCTTCGTGAAATTTTCTCATTAAAGCGGGGAGTACGTGCGATGTGCCTAAATTAAAATTATCATTTGGCCCGTAGAGATTCGTCGGCATAGCCACAATAAAATTGGTTCCGTATTGGCGATTATATGATTGGCACATAACAATTCCCGCGATCTTGGCTATCGCGTAAGCTTTATTGGTTGGTTCAAGTTCTAATGTTAACAGATATTCTTCTTTAATCGGCTGAGGAGATAATTTGGGGTAGATGCAGGAACTGCCCAAAAATAAAAGTTTTTTTACTTTATTCAAATAAGCGTTATGGATGATGTTGTTTTGTATTGTCAAATTTTCAAAAATAAATTCAGCCGGATAAGTTTTGTTTGCCATAATTCCTCCGACTTTGGCAGCGGCCAGAAATATATATTCCGGCTTTTCTTTCTTAAAAAATTCAGCAACAGTTTGCGCGTCAAGCAAATTTAACTCTTGCCTGGTTTTAGTTATTAGATTATTATATCCTTGCTTGATAAGACTTCGGATTATTGCCGAGCCGACTAATCCGCGGTGGCCCGCGACATAAATTTTAGAATTTTTATTTAACCCGTTAGATGATTTTTTTCCCATAGTATCCATTGAATTTATACTTGTTAAATTATTTTAATTATGTTTCCGCGGTATTTTTTAATATCTAATGGGTTTCATGTTTATTATTTATTTTAAAACCGTGATTTTTTAGGTGCAATTCTCTTCTGGCTTCTTCTAAATCGCATTGGACCATTTCTTTAACCAGATCTTCAAAAGAAATTTTTGCTTTCCATTCTAATTTTTCTTTAGCTTTTTTCGGGTTGCCCAGAAGAGAGCTTACTTCAGTCGGCCTAAAATAATCAGGATGAACTTCAATTATTGTTTCGTTGGTTCTTTTATCAATTCCTTTTTCAGAAATTCCTTCTCCTTGCCAAATTATTTCAATGCCCAGTTCTTTAAAGGCGAATTCACAAAATTCGCGGACGGAATATTGCTTGCCCGTGGCGATAACATAATCATCGGGCTTTTCCTGCTGAAGCATAAGGTGCATTGCCATAACATAATCCTTCGCGTGGCCCCAGTCTCGTTTTGAGTTAAGGTTGCCCAGAAATAATTTTTTTTGCAATCCTAATTTTATTCTCGCGGCAGCCCTTGTTATTTTTTTAGTCACAAAAGTTTCTCCCCGCCTTGGAGATTCATGGTTAAAAAGTATTCCGCTAACAGCAAATATGTTATATGCCTCGCGATAATTTATTGTTATCCAGTGGGAATAAAGCTTCGCGACGCCGTATGGGCTTCTTGGATAAAATTTAGAATTTTCATCTTGCGGCGGGGGAGTGGCTCCAAACATTTCAGAGGTTGAAGCTTGATAAAATTTTGTTTTGCGCTCTAATCCTAACAATCTTATGGCTTCAAGCATGCGAAGCGTTCCGATAGCGTCTGAATTCGCGGTGTATTCAGGCGATTCAAAAGATACTTTAACATGGCTTTGCGCTCCCAGATTATATATTTCTTCCGGCTGTATTTTTTTGATCAGCCTAATAATACTAGTCGCGTCAGTCAGGTCGCCATAATGTAAAATAAATTTTCTTTTATTTTCACAAGGAGCTTGGTAGAGATGATCAATGCGGCCGGTGTTAAAACTGCTGGCGCGCCTAATAATGCCATGGACTTCATATCCTTTAGCCAATAGTAATTCAGATAAATACGAGCCGTCTTGGCCTGTTATGCCCGTTATCAATGCTTTTCTCATATAGTTTTAATTTGTAGTAATTTGCAGTATTTGGATAAAATTCGTAGATTCGGATTATATTTCACCATTTATTAATTTTATCCACAACTTGCTTTTTTATTTTTAAATATGATTTTACCGCTTTCTTTTCCGCTTCAGGCGATACTAAGCGCAAGATTTCCTTTCCAAGGATTCTATATTGCCCGCCTACTTTGTTGGCTTTTAGCAAGCCGTTTTTAAGCATGCGCTTAATAGTGCTGTTGCTTATTTTTAACAGCTTTTGCGTTTCATTGGTTGTATATATTGAATTTGGTTTTATTTCTTGTTCCATATTTTAAGTATAAATAAAGTGTCAAGAGGTGTCAAGAGGGGTTGTCGGCTAAAAAATTCTTAAAACGGCAGAATCCTCTGCTGAGAGATTCTGCCACGGCGGTAAGCCGTGAGGTTTCATGTTTCTAATAGGCTTTTTTATATTTTTTCTCTGTGGCGGAAAAAAAATTGCTTCTACCGACTTTTAAGTCGGGTTTCGGCGGTTTTAACCGCCGAGTTTAGTGAAGCTAAAGCTTCACAAACCCGAGTTTCAGCCAAAGGATGATCCGCCTCCGGAGGAAAAACTCGGTAGAAGCTAACAATCAGTAGATCCTTTATAAACCCTTGCCTATTTTAAATTTTTAGAATATAATAATCATAAATCAATTGCTATTACTTTCCGAAGCGAGGTGAAAATCCTCCGCTGTCCCGCAGCTGTGAATTTCTGATAAAATTCAGAAATAAGCCAGAACGAGTTGGTAATAGCTTATATTATTTTATTAATTCATTAAATTCTTCGAGGTTAGAGAACTAATGAATATCCGTTTTTTTACGGTTATTTTTAGCTCTCTCTTGGAAAAGAGAGATTTTTTTATGAAAACAAAAATTTTATTTTTACCCCGCACAAAAAAAGCATCTAATCACGTATTAGATAAATTATCTAATGGGGTTAATGAAGTTAGGGGTGCAATAAATCGTCGCAGTCTGTGGCCTAATGCCACTGACAAGTTTATCCCGACAGGATTGTCGGGGCGACACTTTTTTGTGCGGGGTTTATTTATCGCGCTGGCATTAATTTTTTCTCCGATTTTGGCTGTCGCCGACATTGGAAGCGCTGTTGTCTATTTGCAAGCCCAGCCGCAAGACGCGTGGATTACCCAGGCGTTATCTGCCGCCGGAGCAGACAATATAGCAACTGATCATTTAACCAATGTTTCAGGAACATCGGCAACTGATTACGCTAAAGCCATTTTGGCATTGGCGGCAGTTGGAGAAAATCCTAAAACCTTTGGCAATATTGACTATGTCGCTAAATTAAAAACTTATTTAAACAATAATCAAATAGGAGATGAAAGCTTGCTTAATGATGATATTTGGTCAATTTTAGCATTAGCTTCAGTTGGTGAAGTTAATTCAAACGAGGCAATGGCGGCAAAAAATTATTTAATGTCTAATCAAAATACTGACGGCGGCTGGGGCTATGCTGTTAACGGCGATAGCGATACCAATGATACGGCCGCGGCAATTATGGCATTAGTTGAAGCTGGAATAAGTGTTGCGGATTCTGTTATTGTTAATGCGGTTAACTATTTAGAATTAAGCCAAAACAATGACGGCGGTTTTCCGTATGATCCAGCGTCTGACTGGGGAACAGATTCTGATTCCGGCTCTGATTCCTGGGTTATTTCCGCTTTGTATAAAATCGGGCAGAATCCGGCTGATTGGGACAAAAACAACAATAATCCGATCAGCCATTTAGAATCTCTTCAGGATGCTGGCGGCGGTTTTTGGTGGGTAGAGCCGGGAACTTCAGAATGGAACAATAAAGCCATGACTGCTTACGCGGTTATTGCTTTAAGCGGCAAAAGTTTTCCTGTTGGCTATTGGACCGCGGATTCAGGCGATTATCATTTAAGAATAGAGGGTCAGAACAATATGATTTGCGATGTTTATGTTGCCGGCGATACAGCTTTGGAAGTCGTAGAGAACGCGGCTGAAATTTGCGGCTATTCGTATGTTATTACTGATTCTTCTTTTGGATCTTATTTAAGCCAAATAAACAATGAATCCGGCTCAGGCATGATTGGCTGGATGTATTTTGTGAATTATGAATCTCCGTTAATCGGCGCGGCTGATTATACATTATCTCAAGGCGATGAAGTGCTGTGGTATTACGGCGAATGGGGGTGGCAGCCGGCAAGGTTGTCGGTAAGCGCAAACAATTTAGCAACAGGCCGGAGCATTGCTATGACAGTTGAATATTTTGACGGCCAAGCATGGAACGCGCTGCAAGACGCTGTCATCAAGGGCGGGGATCAGGATTACACAACTGATGCTTCGGGACAGGCAATGGCAGTATTGCCTGACGGTTATTATAATTTGTTTGCTGAAAAAGACAGTTTTATCCGCAGTAATCAGGAAGAAGTTTTTGTCGGCGATGGAATATCTCAGAACATCGCTTTGTCCGTGGAGATTATCCAGTCAGAAAATAGCAATGTTGCCGGCGAATCAATAATTTTTGAAATTTCAGCCAGCCGGCTTGATTTTGGAAAAATGAAGCCGGGCGATGCCGCGTCCCAGTCATTGGATATTATTAATTCAGGCACGGTTGATTTGACAATAACGGCATCCGTAAGCGGCGATTTATTATTTTTAAATAATTTACGGCTTGATAATCAAATATGGCAAAATTTCGGCAATACTCTTGCGGCGAGTGAAAGCAAGGAAGTAAACGCGGAATTAAATATACCAGAAAATTATTTTGGTTCAGGCATTAAAACAGGCGAATTAATATTCTGGGCGCGATAGCTTTTTGTTAGCTTGGGTTTTAAAACCCAAGCTAACTTCTACCGAGCTTTAGCTCGGGTTCGTGAAGCTTTAGCTTCACTAAACTTGGCGGCTAAAGCCGCCAAAACCCGACTTAAAAGTCGGTAGAAATCAAGAAAATCACCAACCTCTATAATAAGCGTATGAAAAAGAATACTCTATTTTTAATATTAATTTGTTTCTTTTTGCTGTCGGCCGCAAAATCCGTTATGGCAATCGGCGTTGGCGTAAAGCCCAAAGAGCTAAACATAAAAACCGAAATCGGCAAAGCCGCGGAAACAGAAATATTAATTATTAATCCAAGCGATGAACCGGCGTTTTATTCTGTTTCCGCTGACAATTTAAAAAGAAAGATAACTATCAGCCCCGTTGATTTTCTTTTGGAGCCAAACAGCAGCCGGATAGCTGTTGTTATTGTTAAATCTTGGATTCCATGCAAATTCAATGATAATATTTCAGTTGTAAGCCGGCCGGTTAATCATACCGGCTTAACAGCAGCTTCAGGAGTTAAGGTGCCGATTGTTATTACGGCAATGGACATTCCTTTTTGGTGGATAATTTTAGAAATAGTTATCGGAAGTTGTTTAATAATATTTTTTATGGTAAAATTAAGAAAGAAGAGAAATAATAAAATAATTAAATAATAAAAATAATTAAATAATAAAATAATAAAATAATAAAATAATAAAAATAATAAAATAATAAAAATAATAAAATAATAAAAATAATAAAATAATAAAATAGTTAAATAATAGAAACATGAAATTTTTGGCTAAAATCATTATTCTAATCGCCGTGTTTTTCACTGGATTCATTTTTGGCCAGCAATACGCCGCAGAACCGGCAGTGCAAGACAGCCAGCCGATTGTCTGCCAGCAGGAACAAGAGCAGGAATACGCCAGCTTAATTTTTGATTTCGGCGATGAAGACATTAAAACATTCAGCGATATCGCGATAGGGGATAATGATTCCGTATTTGAGGTTTTGCAAAAAGCTGTTTCTGAAAATAATATAGAATTAAATTACAAAGATTATGGCGGAGATATGGGCGTGTTTATTGAATCAATTAACGGCAAGCGGAATGATTTTGACTCCGGTTATTATTGGCAGTATTGGGTTAACGGCCAATACGCGAAAGTAGGCGCAAGCTCTTATGAATTGCAGAATGGAGATGTTGTTGAGTGGAAATACGCGGAAGGGCAGATTGATTAATTTTACAATTTTTGCCGCGGCAGAAAAGATATTTTCATATTCTTGCATTTTCATTATTTCAAATTTCTAATTTCTAATTTCAAAACTATGTCCAACAAAACAAAATTAATTATTTCAATCGCTCTGATTTTTCTGGGAGTAGCGTGCAGATTAATGCCTCATGCCTGGAATTTCGCGCCGATTGCCGCTATCGCGCTGTTTGCCGGAGTGTATCTGGGCAAGAACTACGCGATCGGTTTGCCGATTATAGCGATGCTGATCGGGGATTTTTTTATCGGTTTTTATGATTGGCGGCTGGGTTTGGCTGTCTACGGCAGCTATATGATTATCGGCCTGCTCGGGCTGGTTATAAAAAAGCATAAAAGCTTTGAAACCGTTATGGCCGGAAGCATTGTTGCCTCCGTGATATTTTTCATTGTTACCAATTGGGCGGTGTGGCAATTTTCTCCATGGTACGCAAAAAGCATAGCGGGATTAATCCAGTGCTATGCTTTGGCCTTGCCGTTTTTTAGAAATACTTTGTTAGGCAATTTGTTTTATGTTCCCGTCTTGTTTGGAGCGTATGAAGCAGTAGTAATTTTAGCAAAACAAAAGAAAGTAAGACGTGAGATTTCTTGTTCTTGATATACTTTTTCGTTGTGGCGGAAAAAACCGCTTCTACCGACTTTTAAGTCGGGTTTTGAAGCTTTAGCTTCACTAAAATTTGTGGCTAAAGCCACTGGAACCCGAGCTAAAGCTCGGTAGAAGTGTGCCCTGCGGGCATTGCGCGAGCTTTACCTCCCCGCCCTTCCCAATACTGTAGCAATAGTTTTTAAGACAATAGACAGGTCAAGATAGATTGATCTGTTTTTTATATAGAAGAGATCGTATTGAAGTTTTTTTAAAGTGTCTTCGCTGGAAGGCGAGTGGTACTCGCCGGAAATTTGGTCCCAGCCGGTAATGCCCGGCTTGACCAGCATTCTTTCTTTGTAAAAAGGGATTGCTTCTTCCAAGTTTTTTATTAATTCCGGCCTTTCGGGGCGGGGTCCGGCAAAGCTCATTTCTCCTTTTAAAATATTGATCATCTGGGGTATCTCGTCAATTCTGGTTTCGCGCAGAAAAGAGCCGAACTTGGTTATTCGCTTGTCGTTTGCTTGTGTCGGGGAAAAATCATTATTTACGGTTGCCATAGTGCGGAATTTTATAATTTTAAAAAGCTTATTATTTTTTCCTACGCGGTTCTGGCTGAATAAAATCGGGCCTTTGCTGTCCAGCTTAATCAATAAGCCGATAATAATCCAAAACGGGAGCGTGATGGCCAGAATCATTAATGCCAAAACAATATCATAGCCGCGCTTGGCAATGTCAAACGGCATTTTATTGCCTTCGCTTAAATTTTCCAAAAACCACATTTGATTGATGGCGACAATAGGTATTTTTCCGGTTATGGCTTCATAAAAATTAGGCAAGCTGATGTAATTGATTTTAAGCGGCAGGCACTTAAACAAACAAGAGCGCAATTCGGAAGATTGATGCGGGTCAGAAGTTAAAATAATTGTAGTCACATTTTTTTCTTTAATCATCCTTTCCAAATCTAAAATACTTTTTATAACAGGAATACTGTTTATTTCATCAGACCCGCTGTTTTTATCATCAACAATAAAGGCGATTTTATAGCCCAAATGCGGTTTTTGTTTAAGCTCCCGCGCCAGTTCTTTCACTTGATCGTTAAGCCCGATAATGGCGATAATATTTTTAGGCAGATAGGCCTTAAGCGACCAATTATAAAATTGCCGCCAAAGATAAAACAGCGCGGCAAAAACAATTATATAAATTAATAAATTTCTTTTCGGGGCAATATTTATTTGCGGAGTCAAATAGAAAAAAGCCGCTGACAGCAAGCCGGCTATTATCAAACTGCGTCCTGTTCGCTGAAAGAATTTAACATTATTAACTGCCACATTTAAATCATAAAGATTAGAAATATAGAATATTAAAATCCACGCGACAAAAATTATGGTGAAAGGCCAAAAATGGCTTTGCCAATCGCCTTGTATCGGCTGTCCCCAATAGCGAATCAGCAAAGTTAAATAAAGCGATAAGTACAGGACGCCGATGTCGCCGATTAAAAGCGCTATTTTTTTAAAATTATTATTCATGGTTTTGAAACCTCACCCCGTCCCTCTCCTAATTAGGAGAGGGTGTCTTAGCGAAGCAAAGGCGTGAGAGGTAAAAGTTGAAATTCTAGATTTTAATTCTCTTTTGTTTTTAGTTTAGCGGATTTATAGGGAAAATTCAAGGGTTATATTAAAGATCAACAATAAAGCAAGAGGGCAGTATTTTAGTTATAATTAAGCAGTATTCAGTAATGCTTTTTAGAGATGAAAAATATTAAATTAAGTAAACTTTATAAAGTATCGCATATTGACAAATTTTATAAAGTTTTGTAAAATGGATAATGTATATTATAAATAGCAAAAATATGAATGTTTCAGAAAAACTAAAAATGATAAAAAGGTTATCCGGCTTTACTCAGGAGAACATGGCCAAAGATTTGGGCGTGTCTTTTGCTACGCTTAACAGCTGGATAAACAACAAATCAAAACCTCATAAAAGTAAGACAGAATTAATAGATAAGCTATTATCAAAATATACAGGTATTCCAGTATCTGAAAGCGTTGGAAAAGATGTAATGAATAAAAAAGATATAATTCATAAAAAAGCCAAAAAACAAAAAAATATGTTGAACTTAATCCTTGATAGAACTGATTTATACGATCAACTTATTTTGTCTTTGACCTATAATACTAACCGCATAGAGGGAAGCACTTTAACCGAAGATGAAACTGCGGCAGTTATTTTTCGCAATGAAACAATAAACAACAAAGATCTGATTGAACACTTAGAGGCAAAGAATCATCAGACAGCTATAAAGTTTTTATTTGATTATTTAAAGACAGGTAAAATTAACGAAAATCTGATTCTCAAATTGCATAGCTTGCTGATGAGCGGAATCAGGGAAGATGCGGGACGACACAGGCGCCATGGCGTAAGAATAGTTGGTTCAAATGTCCCCACGGCTAATTATCTAAAAATTTCAGAATTAATGGCTGCTCTTGTTAAAGAAATTAACAAAAAACAAGTTGATATAATTAAGCATGCGGCAGTAATTCATAGTAAATTTGAGCAGATTCATCCTTTTTCTGATGGTAACGGCCGTATAGGGCGCTTAATACTTACTGCTATGCTTCTTCTTAATAATCTACCCCCGGCAGTCATTAGAATTCAAGAAAAAAGATTATATTTAAACTATTTAAGAAAAAGCCAGCTCAAAAACGATTTTACCTCTCTGGAGGATTTTATTTGCGAC
This sequence comes from Candidatus Falkowiibacteriota bacterium, assembly GCA_013791585.1. Lineage (GTDB taxonomy): Bacteria > Patescibacteriota > Patescibacteriia > Patescibacteriales > VMTK01 > VMTK01. The sequence continues at coordinate 14,694 of VMTK01000061.1, read as the reverse complement.
GCAATTTTTAATGGATTTAAAATTATAGAGAGCTAGGGAAAATAATTAAATTTTTATACAGGGTTGTGTTTTTTAAAACACAACCCTTATTTTTTTGTTTGATTGTTTGGGATAGTTTTGCTATAATGTTATACATGAAAGGCAAGAAATTCACATTCAACTGGCCGTTGGCCGGCAACAGCCATATTATTGATTTTTTATCAAAAAGCATTGAGAATGATAATGTTTCAAGCAGTTATATTTTTTCCGGACCGGATGATATAGGCAAATTTACTATAGCTAATTATTTTACCAAGAGTTTGATTTGTAAACAATTATCAGGAAAGGGAGGCAGTCTGCCCTGCGGCCAATGCTCGCCATGCGTTCAGCTGGAAAAGGGCTTGCACGGGGATGTCCATGTTATAACAAAGCAGGAAGACAAGAAAAATATTTCCATTGAGCAGGTTAGGGAATTTATCAGGATATTGAATATGGCTTCTTTCATGGACAGCTACAAGATAGGCATAATCAAAAATGCGGCAAGCTTGAGCATAGAGGCGGCAAACGCGCTTTTGAAAACTCTGGAAGAATCAAAAGCCAAAGTGGCGGTAATTTTAACTGTTACAGATACAAGCGCTTTGCCGAAAACAATTGTTTCGCGCAGCCAAATATTAAAATTCAATCCGGTAAGCGCGGATATTATTTACGATTATTTAATCAATGAGCATGGAGCCGGAAGAAGCGCGGCTAAAAATTTATCGCATTTATGCCTTGGCAGGCCGGCGCTGGCCGTTAAATTTTTGCGAGACAAAGAGTTCTTGAATAATTATCTTGAGCAAGCCAAATCTTTTCTGCGTCTGGCCCGGAATGATATCAACAGCCGCTTGTCCATAGTTGAAAGCTTGATAGGCCCTCGGCCATCCGGCCAAGAATCGGCAAGTTTGGCCGGCGGAATAATAGAAATCTGGGAAGGCATTGCCAGGGATTTGTTATTGCTTGAATTCGGCCAAAAGAATTTAATTCAGCACGCGGTTATAATGGATGATTTGGAAGTTATAAAAAAAGATTTTGAAATAAGCGATTTAATAAATTTAGCCAAGAATTTAAAGCAGGCCAAGGAATATTTAAAATTTAATGTTAATCCGAAATTGGTTTTGGAGAATGTTGTTGTTGGGATGGGTTGATTTTTTATTTCAGACTGTTCCAAAAGCACCCTTCTACCGAGCTTTTCCTCCAGAGGCTGATCATCCTTTGGCTGAAGCTCGGGTTCCAGTGGCTTTAGCCACTAACATTAGTGAAGCTAAAGCTTCAAAACCCGACTTAAAAGTCGGTAAAAGCAGTTTTTAGACAGTCTGACAAGGTGAGCGATGGCAATAAGACGATGTTTTATAATTTTAAATAACTATAAAAGTATGCTAAACAAAATTAAAATTACAATTTTATTAATCGCGTTATGCGCGCTTGTTTCCGGCTGCATCACGCTGCAAACCGATTCAAAATCAGGCGGAAATGACGGCGGAGTATTCAGAACCGGTGATAAAGGCAGCTCTTGGCAGCAGGCGGTTTTAATTCCTACTGCCAGCGGCAAGCCGGGCAGCATCGGTCCGCTTAACACCGCTTCTTTGGTAATGGATCCGAACGACAGCAAGGCAATTTATTTCGGCAGTTTTGACAATGGGCTTTTCTATTCTTATGACCGGGCGCAGACATGGCAGGCCGCGGCGATCCTTGGCAAAGGCACGATCAAGGCCATAGCCGTGGATCCTGATTCAAAATGCGTAATCTACGCCGCGATTAACAATGCTGTCTACAAGTCAACTGACTGCAACAGGACCTGGGAGCAAATTTATTTTGACAATGACTTAAAGGCTGTAATAAGCGCCATAGCGATAGACCATTATGACAGCAATAATATTTATATCGGCTCTTCGCAGGGGAATATTATAAAAAGCTCTGACCGGGGAGCAAGCTGGCGCGCGCTGTACAAGATTGGCGGAGGCATAGAAAAGATGATCATGGATCCGCATGACAGCCGCGTTATTTTCGCGGCTTCCGCTGACAAGGGAATTTATCGCTCAAAAGACAATGGCTTAAACTGGGTTGATTTAAAGGATAAATTAAAAGAATTTCAGGCAGAAAAAGATTTTAAGGATTTATTAATTCCGAACATGGAGGAAAATTTGATATTTTTGGCCACAAAGTATAAAATATTAACATCTCTTGACAGCGGAGACAGCTGGGCCGAAATCAAATTGATTACATCAGAAGACAAATCATACATAAATTCAATAGCCGTAAATCCGCAAAATGCCCATGAGATTTATTACGCGACAGACACTACTTTTTACCGCTCGCTTGACGGCGGGCAGAACTGGACGCCTAAAAAACTGCCTACGGCAAGATCCGGCTGGAAGCTGTTGATTGATCCGGATGAGCCGAGCATTATTTATATGGGGGTTAAGGGAAGTATTAAGTAATTTATTAAAGAATTATTTAGTTAACGAGTTCAAGAGTTAACGAGTTCTTATTTTTATCAGTTAACCCATTAACTCGTTAACCCGTTAATTTGTTAACTAAATAATTAAGGAATTAATTAACAGAAAAATTTTAAATTATTAATTACAAATTATTAAAAAAATATGAATCAATACACACAATCAAAACAAGAAGAGTTTAACAAGGCGATTGATTTTTTCAAAAAAGACATCGCCAGCTTGCGGACAGGACGGGCCAATCCAGCTATGCTTGACGGAGTGCAGGTGGAAGCATACGGCTCAAAAACTCCGCTTAACGGCTTGGCCGGCATTACTGTTCCGGAAGCCAGAAGCATTGTTGTAGCTCCCTGGGACAAAAATGTTATCAAGGATATTGAAAAGGCGATTATTAATTTTAATTTGGGAGTATCTGTTGTCAATGAGGGGGATAAATTAAGGATAACAGTGCCCCAGCTTACTGAAGAAAGCAGGCGTGAGTTAGTTAAAAGATTAAATGAAAAGATGGAAGCCGCGCGAATTTCCATCAGGCAGACAAGGGATGAAATTAAAGAGAATATTGAGCAGGCGGAAAAAAATAAAGAAATCAACGAGGATGACAAATTTAGATTTATCAAAGAAATGGATGAAGAAGTCGGCAGACAGAACGATGAAGTAAAAAAGATTAGAGAAGGTAAGGAAAAGGAGATAATGACCATATAACAATGATATAACAATAATGCTAATCCGCCAATTGCTAATAATAATGAAAATATGAAAATACCAGAATACAAGAATAATTAAAGCAATTCTTTAAATTTATTTTCATATTTTCATATTCTTGTATTTTTAATTTAAAAATTCGCGATTAGCTGATTGGCATTTATTCGTTGATTAGCATTATATTTTTTATGTTTTTAACCATCATCACATTTATAATAGTTTTAGGGGTTTTGGTTTTTGTCCATGAACTGGGGCATTTTTTGGCTGCGCGGAAATTCGGCGTTAAGGCGGAAGAATTCGGCTTTGGCTTCCCTCCGAGAATGTTTGGCGTGTATAAAGATAAGCAAGGTAAATGGAAGCGGGTAATTGGCGGCAAAGAAGTGAAAGACGCGCCGGGAACGATTTATTCGCTTAACTGGATACCTATCGGCGGTTTTGTAAAAATAAAAGGCGAAGACGCGGCCGGAGACGGGTCTATTGTCGGCGGTTCGCGTGATACTTCTGAGGATAAAAATTCCTGCCAACAGGAGCTGGAGCAGGACAGCTTAGTAAACAAGCCGATTTGGCAGCGCGCGATAATAATGTCGGCAGGAGTAACTATGAATATTGTTTTGGCCGCCGCGCTGATTATTTTCGGATTATCAATAGGCATGCCGCAAGTGCTTGACGGAATTCATCCCAAGGCCCAAATTAGCGATAAAAAAATTCAAGTTGTCCAAGTTTATCCTGATTCTCCGGCGTCGCAAGCCGGAATTATAATCGGCGACGCGATAATCAGCATTAACAATGTCCGGTTTGTTAATTATGAAGAATTGCAAAAATTCGTTGATGAAAATCAGGGCAAAGAATTGGATTATATAATCGGACGGGATTCAGATGAGATGCTAATCGCGATTACGCCTGAGATCAGGCAGGAAACAAGCATGGGCGGAATCGGAATTGCCATAGCTGAAACAGGCATAGTAAAATATCCTTGGTATTTGGCGATTGCGGAGGGCGTGAAGACAACTGTTTTTTTAACCTGGGCCATAATCGCCGCTTTCTATGAGCTTTTCAAGGGCTTGATTGCGGGTCATGGCTTAAGCGCTGACATAGCGGGACCTGTGGGGATAGCGGCTTTAACCGGCCAGATGGCGCGCATGGGCTTTGTTTATGTTTTGCAGTTTGCCGCTTTATTGTCTATTAATTTGGCTATAATTAATTTTTTGCCTTTTCCGGCTCTGGACGGCGGCCGAGTGTTATTTTTATTTCTTGAAAAGATAAAAGGCAGGCCGGTCAAGAGAGAACTGGAGGCGGCGATACATCAAGCAGGATTAATTTTGCTCATGCTTTTGGTGTTGGTTGTTACTTTTAAGGATGTGGCCAGATTCGGGGATAATTTTAAGATGCTGTGGGATAAAATAGCCGGCTAGTTTGAAATTTATAATTAATTTAAGAATTATTTAGTTAACGGGTTAACGAGTTAGCGAGTTGTTATTTAAGATTTAATTAACTCGTTAACCCGTGAACTCGTTAACTAAAAAACTAAGTTATGAATATAAACATTAAAGCCACAAACATTGAGCTGACGCCGAAAATCAAGGATTATGTCCAGGAAAAAATGGATATGCTGGAAAAATATTTAGGCAGTGTTGATGTAATTAACGCCAAATTTGAAGTAGAGCTTACCACTCTGCATCATAACAAGGGGGAAATTTATCGGGCTGAAGCGAATCTGGATGTGCCGGGGAGTTTGCTGCGCGTTGAAAAAACAGAAAAGGATTTGTTCAAGGCGATTGACAAAGTAAAAGATCATTTAACGAGGTCTATTAAAAGGTATAAGGAGAAGAGGATTGATAAAAAAAGAAATCAGAAACTTTAAATTTGAAATTTGCTTTTAAAACTAAAAACCACCTCGCAATTGAGATGGCTTTTAGTGCGGTAGGCAGAGGAATCGAACCCCATGCCCGTAAGAGCATCAACTGGATATCAATCAGCATCCCGGACCGCCGGGAAATACCTACCACCTACCACGATTATTATTATAGCACAAAAAAAATAACAACCCCAAAATTTTGAGATTGTTATTATTGATGCCGAGGCATTAGAGTTCCACTGATTGATATCCTGCAATAAGCATAGCACATTTATAATAAACGTCAAGCCATTTTATCCACAAGCAAATCTAATCTTTTTAAAAAACTGTAATATTAGGTAAAATTATAAATTCATCCTCATTTGCTTCACGCAAATTTTAATTCTTTCTTTACTGCCTCGCCACAGTCTCCCGAAAGGGGACTGTGGCGGTGGATAGGCATACCGTCGCAGTCCTCTGCTGAGAGACTGCGACGCGGCGGGGAATCGGGTTTTGCTATTGGCAAAATGGGGGTTGTTTTTTTATTAAGCAAGGTGTATAATTTGAATATTAAATAGCAATTAATCACGCTTAAGCGTGTTTTTTAATATGAAAATTTTTAGCAAATTATTCGGGGATCCGAATGAAAAAATAATTAAATCATTACAGCCGATTGTTGATGAAATTAATGGGCTGGAAAGCAGGTTTGAAAAAATGAGCGATGAGGAGTTGAAGGGGATGACCGGTAAGTTAAAAAAGAAATTTGAAATTGGAAATTTGAAATTGGAAATTAGGGATTCAGAGAAAGAAAAAGAATGTAAGCAAAATCTTAATTCTCAATTAGACTCCATTTTGCCGGAGGCGTTCGCGGTTGTTCGCGAGGCGGCGAAAAGAATATTGGGCCAGCGGCATTATGATGTCCAGCTGATGGGCGGCATAATTCTGCACCGCGGGCAGATTACTGAAATGAAAACCGGCGAGGGCAAAACTTTGGTTGCCACATTGCCGCTGTATTTAAACGCTTTGGCAGGCAAAGGCGTTCATTTGGTGACTGTTAATGATTATTTATCCAGCATAGGCGCCGGTTGGATGTCGCCTGTTTATCATTCGCTCGGCATGACAACGGGCGTGATTATCCATGATTCCGCTTTGGTTTATGATCCTGATTTTAGCGATGATTCCCAGTATGACGACCGGCTGAAGCATTTTAGGCCGGTGGAGCGCAAAAAAGCTTACGATTGCGATATTTTGTACGGCACGAATAATGAATTCGGCTTTGATTATTTGCGCGACAATATGGCGCCGAATTTGGACGCGATGTCCCAGCGCGAATTATATTACGCGATTGTTGACGAAGTTGATTCTATTTTGATTGACGAGGCGCGGACGCCTTTGATAATCAGCGCGCCGGCCGAAGAATCAACCGACAAATATTTTAAATTTTCCCAGCTGGTGCAAAAATTAAAAGAGAATGAAGATTATAATGTAGATGAAAAAATGAGAGCTGTCACGCTGTCCGAGGCCGGCATAACCAAGATGGAAAAATGGCTGGGAGTGGAGAATATTTATGTTTCAGGCGGCATCCGCGAAGTCCACCATATTGAGCAGGCGCTAAAAGCGAATGTTTTGTTCAAGCGCGACCGCGATTATGTAGTGCAAGAGAATCAGGTTATAATCGTGGATGAATTTACCGGCCGCTTAATGCGCGGCAGGCGCTATAGCGAAGGATTGCATCAGGCCATAGAAGCCAAAGAGGGCGTGGCGATTCAGCGCGAAAGCCAGACTTTGGCAACTATCACTTTTCAAAATTATTTTAGAATGTATGCTAAATTAGCCGGCATGACCGGAACCGCTGTCACCGAAGCGGAAGAATTTTCCAAGATTTACAGCTTGGAGACATTGGTAGTTCCGACCAACAAGCCGATGCAGAGGAATGATATGAATGATTTGATTTACCGCTCGGAACAAGGAAAATTTAAAGCGGTTATTGAAGAAATAAAAAATAGAAATAAAAAAGGCCAGCCGGTATTGGTTGGCACCATATCAATTGAAAAAAATGAATTGCTCGGCGAAATGCTGGCGCGCGAGGGCGTGCAGGCGCAAATCTTAAACGCCAAACATCATGAAAAAGAGGCAAAAATCATAGCTGAGGCAGGACGGTTCGGCGCCGTGACAATCGCCACTAACATGGCGGGGCGCGGGGTTGATATTGTTTTGGAAGAAAAAGTGAAAGAGCTTGGCGGCTTGCATGTGATTGGCACGGAAAGGCATGAATCAAGGCGCATTGACAACCAATTGCGCGGCCGCGCCGGACGGCAAGGCGACCCGGGTTCGTCCCAATTTTATGTTTCCATGGAAGATGATTTGATGCGCATTTTCGGCGGCGACAGGATGAAAAATTTAATGGCGACATTGCGCGTTCCGGAAGATATGCCGATTGAAAATAAAATTGTTTCCAGATCAATTGAATCGGCGCAAAAAAAAGTTGAGGGCAATAATTTTGACATCAGAAAGCATCTGGTTGAATATGATGATGTTATAAATAAGCATCGGGAGAGTATATACAAGAGACGCCGTGAGATACTGGAGATTGCGGAACACGAAAACACGAAAACACTCGGCTTCGCCTCAAAACACGAAAACACTGAAACACGAAAACACGAAAACACGAAAACACAAAAACACGAAAGCAAAGATGATGTATCACATGAACAACGGAATTCTTCTGCTTCGCCTCAGGATGACAGTCAGGATTTGCCGGATATTATTTTAGGGATGATAGAGAGTGAGATTGAGCATGTTGTTGGTTTTCATACCGCGGGGGATGTTGTTAGTGGTTGGAATTTGGAAGAAATTTATCAAGTTGCTTCAACCATCTTTCCGGTGGAAGAAAAATTAAAAAGCGATTTGGCTGAATTTACTGAAAATCAGGGGAAGCTTAACGCGGTCAAGGCAAGGACTGCCATTATTGAGCATTTAGCCGGCTTGGCAAAAAGCAATTATGAAAAAATAGAAAACAGCGCTAAGCAAGCTGGTTTAAATTGGGAAAAAATAGAAAAAGCGGTTTTGATCCGATCAATTGATACATTATGGATAGAGCATTTGGAAGCGATGGCCGGCATGAGGCAGGGGATAGGATTGCGCGGCTATGGCCAGCGCGATCCGTTGATTGAATACAAAAAAGAAGCGTATCACTTGTATAACGAGCTTAACAGCTTGATACAAAAACAGGTTGTTTATTCTATTTTTAAAGTAGGCCAAGTGCAAGAATTCAGAGCTCCCGGGCTGGCTGACAGGGCAAAACAGTTTAGCGCGCCGGCAAAGGTGATGGAGCATGGAACATCTTCTTTTTCGGGCTTTAGACAAGTAGAGGCGAGTAGCGGGACCGGCACGCGCGAAAACACGAAAACACGAAAACACGAAAACAGTATAGATTTAATAAAATCTAAAATTAAGGACGCGAGCGGGAATAAGGTTGGCAGAAATGATCCTTGCCCTTGCGGGAGCGGGAAAAAGTTTAAGAAGTGCTGTGGGAAGTAGAAGTAAGAAGTAAGAAACATAAAATACTAAAGTCGCAAAAATTAAATATTCTTGAATTATAATCATACCGCCGGCAAACATGCCAATAATTTTTTTATATCAAATTTATGAAACCGAAAAAATTATCTTTTGCAGAATTTAAACATATCTATACGCGTGTTCCGCGATTATGTGTAGAGGTTGTGATACAAAGTGATAAAGGGGTGCTCCTTACTAAAAGAAGTATTGAACCATTAAATGGGCAATGGCATATACCAGGAGGTACTGTTCTTAAAGGTGAAAGGATAGAACAGGCTGTTAAGAGGGTAGCTGAAGAGGAGTTGGGGGTAAAGATAAAAATTGAAAAAATGATAGGTATTATTGAATATACTTTAGAAAACTATTTTAGCCAGCCGATTGGTATTGCTTTTCTGTCTAAAATTACTTCCAATAATATACACACGGATGAGAATTCACAAGAATTTGGGTTCTTTAAAATTATTCCTAATAATACGGTTCGTGAGCAGAGAATGTTTTTAAGCAAACACTTTGGTTTAAAAGTTGAACGCAAAGGCAAAGGTAAGCCAGAATTGTATGACTTGGCAAAAAAATAGAGCAGGGCTTGCGGTTAATCACAAGTCCTGCTCTTTTTATTTTGTTAAGCGTAAGCCCTTAAAAAATACAACTATATTCTAACTGCATAATAAGGGGTAAATTTTTTAACATAGTGCGGAACTCCATCTGAAGACAAATTTTTTGATATCGCTCCAATCTCTTTTTGAAGTTTTTTTTGTATAATACCAGAATTGAGTTCAGGATCTGAAAGCAATTTAATTCTATCTATCATATCTTCATAATAAAAGGAGATATTTGTATTAAAATAGTTTAAATAACAATCAAAATACCTTAGAATTTTTAGTAAAAATAACTTGAAACGATTGTCAAAATTCAAGATGGACTTTTCGAAGTATGTTAAGTGTCCTTCACTCTGATTTTTTTGCAATAGATTCAGTTTTTGACATAAGAAATAAATTGAAGTTCCCGTGTAAGGGTAAAAGGTCGCAATACGTACGACATTTGGTTGTATTTGTGCGTTCAATCGCAAAGTTTCAAATACATCCTCTTTTTCTTCGGTCGGCAAGCCAATCATGTTAAAGGTGAATAGTTTAACCCCATATTTTTTAATAATATTTATTTTTTCAATAAATTGCCTAAGAGTTATAGGGCGATTTAAAACATCTTTTCTTATTCGATAACTACCTGATTCCAGACCAATTTTTATTAAATCGCAACCACAATGCTTTAAAGCAGATATATTCTTATCAGTTATAGAATTGACATGAGCATTTATCATAAAGGGTAAATTTATTTCTCTTTTGAATAAATTAACGAAATTGATAATAGAAAGTGGCAACAGAAAATCATCATCATAAAAGTTTATAGCTTTAATATTGTCGTACTTGTTTAGAATATCCTTAATACCATCTATTGTTTTAAAATAATCGTCTACTCTTACATATTTTCCTGCCTTATCGCATGTGTTTTCATACATCGCCTTGTATGAATCATTAAAACAATATGTACAATTCCTTGGACATCCTCTTGTTACCATCACATCAACCCAACCATTGCGATGATCTATAACTTTTTGATAATCCATTACAGCAACATCCATAAATGGCAATGTTTCTAAAGACACATAAGGCCTCAGACCATTTTCTATAATTTGTTTTTCTTTCTTTAACCATAGATTTTTAACTTTGCTGATATCCTGATTTTTTTGCATCCTTTCTGCCAGCTCGAGAATCGCCTCTTCACCTTCTCCTAAAATAATCATATCCACACAGCTATGGTTAAGCGTTTCCTTCGGATTCATAGTCGCATGCATTCCTCCAAATAATATAGGAATTTTTTTATTAACCTTTCGTTTTATAAACTGAGCAACTTCTATGGCTATAGTAAATTGATTTGTTGTCGTTGAAAACCCAATAAGATCAGGATTGTAATCTTCGATAGTTCCTTTTATTTTCATTAAGTCAAGCGGAAACCCCATAAATTCATTTAGATATATCAATTTAACATTATGTGATTTATTTTTGAGAACAGCTGAGAGTGTCGCAATGCCCATGCAGGGAGATACGCCCCATCCTAAATTTGGATATACAAAAAGCACTTTCATAATATTTTCCTCCTTATTTCAATTAAAATTTTCGCAAGAAACTCTTTCATAGCTTAACTCCTTTTTTAACTTATGCTTTTTTTAAAGTTCAATTAAAGGATTATTCCTTTAATGTGTTATCTTAATCTGTTATTTTAAAAATGTCAAATTGCCAGAATTGTTAATAAAACATAGAAGTAAGAAAAATAAAAAGCCCGGACATTATATTATGGAAATATAAGCCGGGCTTGTGAGTTTTTTGAATTATTAAACCGTTTATTCGGCGAGTTTTTTCTCCCGCCACAACAGAATTTCTTTTACAGCTTTTGCTATAATAAATGAAGTATAAAAAGCAAAAGATATAAAAGCTGAATATTCAATGATTTCCTGGCGGTAATTATAATAGGCAGAAAAATTAGCGATAATAACACCACAGGAAAATCCAATTATCGCAAGTTTCATGCTGTTGTAAGCACCAGCCACGAGGCCTATGATCAGCAGTAATAAAAGGAAAACATGAGCAATAAAGCCAAACGCATCACTATTTCCGTATACGACAATTGTAAAAATGATTACGCCATAGAACACTATAAGCTTCCAATCACCCATTCCTTTAATTTTTCCTGCCATACTCTTTTTAGTTTGATTTATTATGCTGGATGACAGTATTAACAGAAATGGTATTACTATGAAGAATACTATCGTAATCCAGCTAGTTTTTTTTGTTGTACTGGAATTAATGTCTTCTGAAATCCATTTTCCATCTGCATAAGTAATTCTTTTTTTGGTTATTGTTGTTATTTCTTGCGGGATGCAAATTGGTTTTATTCCATAGCTGTATTTTTTTTCTTCCACAGTACATTTATCAAGTTCGCCTCTAATTAATTTTCCGGCATCTTCAGCGCTTACTCCGCTCGGTTGCAGGTCGTATGTTTTTGTTGTTGTGTGTGATTCCGTTTTTTCATAAATCAGTTTGCCGTTTATTTCTCTCCAGCTTTCGTATGTTCCAGCTAAAATTTGTTTTGTAAAGACAACAAATAAAACCAAAACACCTAACATAACAAATAATTTTTTCATGGCTGCCCCCCTTTTTTTTACAAAATTGCGTATTATTATATTTAAGTTTGATTGTAAAACAATTAAACTATTTTAATGAGCTTTTATGGACATTAGCATATTTTTTAATTCTTGTCAATGTTGCAATTTATTTTAGTTTGGTTTAAAATAATAATACACAAAATTAAAACTGTGGATTACGCAATTAATATAATCGCACTAAAAAGTGTTTTTTTATTTTCTTATTTCTTGTTTCTAATTTCAAAACATGTCAGACAATATACTTCAAAAATTATTCCAGCCAAGCGCGCGGGGCAAAGTCCGCTGGGTTTTTGTTTTGATAATTTTGCTTACTATAGGCGCAAGTTTAGTGGATGTCTGCCAATATTATAACAAAGCGGTTGATAAATTCGGTTTGCCGCTGCCGCAAACAAAAGAAATTAATTTTAGATTAGGTTTAGACTTGCTGGGCGGCACGCATTTGATTTACCAGGCGGATGTTTCCCAGATTGCTGAAAAAGATAAAAGCAGCGCGGTTGAAGGCGTACGGGATGTTATAGAGCGCCGGGTTAATGTGTTCGGCGTCAGCGAGCCGGTGGTGCAGGTTAACAGGACTACGGCCGGAGATTACCGAGTTATTGTTGAATTGGCAGGGGTAAAAGATGTTAGTGAAGCGATACAAATGATAGGCGAGACGCCTTTGCTGGAATTCAAAGAAGAAAGCGATCAGGCAAGGGAATTGACAGAGGAAGAAACAAATCAGTTGAATGATTTTAATATTGCGGCGGAAAAACAGGCAGAAGAAGTTTTGGGAAAAGTTTTATCCGGCGGAGATTTTGCCGCTTTGGCTGAAGATTATAATCAAGATGAAAGCACTAAAGAAAGCAAAGGGGATTTTGGCTGGATAACCGCCAAAGACAACCCGGAAATATTTTCTATGGCCGTCGGCGTAGAAGCGGGAAAAACCAGCCTTGATTTAGCCAGAACAAGCCAAGGCTATGAAATTATCAAAGTTGAAGACAAGAGAATTAAAAAAGATCCTTTTACCGATCAGGAAGAAAAAGAAGTAAAAGCCGCGCATCTTTTGATTTGCTATGAAGGCGGCGAGATGTGCGAAAACGGCTTAAACAAGGAAGACGCGTACGCGAAAATAAAAACTTTGAAAGAAAAGGCCACGGCTGATAATTTTGCAAATTTAGTTAAAGAAAATTCAACCGAGCCCGGAGCCGGCGAAAGAGGCGGCGACCTTGGCTGGTTTGGCCGGGGAGCTATGGTAAAGCCGTTTGAAGATACTGTGTTTGAGCAGGAAGTTGGCGCCATTTCTTATGTTGTGGAAACTAAATTCGGCTACCATTTAATTTATAAGCAGGATGAAAGAGCGGTGGAAGAATACAAAGTAAGCCATATTTTAATCCGTACTTTAAGCCAGGAAGATATTCTCGGCCCGGCTAATGAGTGGAAGAATACGGAATTAACCGGCAAAAATCTGGAAAGAGCAGTTGTGCAATTTAATCCAAACGACAGTTCGCCGGAAGTTTCTTTGGAATTTGATAATGATGGAGCGAAAATGTTTGAAGAAATTACCGAGAGAAATGTTAATAAGCCGGTAGCCATATTTTTAGACGGCTATCCCATCAGCGTTCCGACTGTCAATGAAAAAATTTCCGGCGGCAAAGCCGTGATTTCAGGCAATTTTAATATTCAAGAAGCCAAGCTTTTGGCCCAGCGCTTAAATGCCGGCGCGCTTCCGGTGCCGATTCATTTGATAAATCAGCAGACAGTGGGTGCCAGCTTGGGCCAGGAATCCGTTGCCAACAGCTTGAGAGCCGGAATCATCGGATTAATTTTAGTGGCGATTTTCATGGTTATATTTTATAGGCTGCCCGGACTGCTGGCTGTTTTCGCGCTGGCTATTTACGGAGCTTTGATTCTCGCTATTTTTAAATTGTGGCCGGTAACTTTAACTTTATCAGGATTGGCCGGATTTATATTGTCTGTCGGCATGGCGGTTGACGCTAATGTGCTTATTTTTGAGCGATTTAAGGAGGAGCTGCGATCAGGCAAGCCGTTGGACAGCGCCATTGAAGAAGGGTTTATGCGCGCTTGGCCTTCAATCCGCGACGGCAATGTTTCCACTTTAATAACTTGTTTTATTTTAATCCAATTTTCAACCAGCATTATAAAGGGCTTTGCTATTACTCTTGGCTTGGGCGTGCTTATTTCCATGTTCAGCGCCATAGTTATAACCAGGAATTTTTTAAGATTAGCTAGCGGAGAATGGCTGGAGAAGAGAATGTGGCTGGTGGGAGTAAAGAAAATATAATTTTTTAATAATTAAAGTATTAATTAGTTAACGGGTTAACGGGTTAACGAGTTATTGTTTAAAATTTAATTAAATTGTTAATTAAATGATTAAATAATTTGCGTTACGCGTTATGAGCTATGAGCTATAATATAATCCAAAAAAGAAAAATATGGTTAAGCATCTCGGGGCTGTTAGTTGCTCTGTCCTTGGCGGCAATAATCGCTTGGGGACTTAATCTTGGCATTGATTTTACTGGCGGCAGTTTGCTGGAAGTTGATTTTAAAAGCGCCAGGCCTTCCGCGGCAGAAATTCAAGAAAATTTAAAAGACTTGGGGTTAGGCAGTTTGACTGCCCAGCCGTCAGGGGATAACGGGGTTATTTTGCGCTTTCAAGATATCAGCGAGGAAAAACACCAGCTTATACTGGAAAAACTCAATATCATGGGCGGCGAAAATCAAATTGATGAGCTTCGCTTTGATTCTGTCGGACCGTCAATCGGCCAAGAGCTTAAGCGCAAGTCAGTCTTGGCTATAATTATTGTTTTAATCGCCATTGTTTTATATATTGCTTGGACTTTCAGGAAGGTGTCAAAGCCGGTGGCTTCATGGAAATACGGCCTTGCCGCCATAATCGCTTTGTTTCATGATGT
>VMTK01000026.1 GCA_013791585.1 Candidatus Falkowiibacteriota bacterium | reverse complement strand
TCCCTGACAGCAGGGGGATTTCACGTGTTTTTTAGACATACACATGAATTTTCCCATAAAACTACTATTTTGTCTTTAGTGTTAGATAAAATTTTAATAAATTTTCCACCAAATTAAGTTACTTATACCCAATATAACAATATAACTCTATAATACTATGCCTGATCAAATTAAAACTTTTAAAAGAAAACATTTTGTTGATTACGACAGGACAATGCCCTTGCCTGATTTGATTGAGATACAAAAAAATTCGTTTAATTGGTTTTTGGAAAACGGGCTGATTGATTTGTTTGACGAAATTTCCCCCATTACCGATGTTGTCAAGCGGGACTTGGAGCTATACCTGGAAGATTATTATTTAGACGCTCCAAAATTCAATGAAGCGGAAAGCAGGGCGAAAAACATTACTTATGAAGCTCCGTTTAGAATTAACGCCAGGTTGGTTAACAAAAAGTCAAATAAAACAGTAAGCCAGGAAGTTTTTTTGGGCGATTTTCCTTTGATGACCAAAAACGGGACTTTTATTGTCAATGGAATTGAAAGAGTTGTTGTCTCCCAGCTGATCAGAAGCGCCGGAGTTATTTTCACTTCGGAGAATATTCGCGGCAAAAAATATTACGGGGCCAAAATAATACCTAACCGCGGAGCCTGGCTGGAAATTGAAACCGACATGAATAATGTTATCTGGGTAAGGATAGACCGCAAAAGAAAAGTGGCGATCACTTCTTTGCTGCGCGCTTTCGGCTTTGCCTCTGACGAAGAAATAAAAGAGCTTTTTTCCGCCAAAGGCGGATCCGCCTCTGGCGGAAAGGATGCCGACTTTGGCAAAGAGATAAGCTATATTGACTCCACCATAGCGAAAGACATCGCGAAAAACGAAGCGGAAGGATTGAAAGAAGTGTATAAAAGGATCAGGCCGGGCGATTTGGCGACAACCGACAACGCGCGGCAATTGATACATTCAATGTTTTTCCGGTTTGACCGCTATGATTTTGACCGGGTCGGGCGCTATAAGATAAATAAAAGATTCGGCTTTGACATACCCAACAACAAAGAAACAAGAATATTGCGCCGCGAAGATCTGATAGCCATTATCAAAGAAATTATCAGATTGAACATAACGCAGGAGCAGGAAGACGACATAGACCATTTAGGCAACCGCCGCGTCCGCGCGATCGGAGAATTAATCCAAAATAAATTCAGAATCGGCTTGTCGCGCATGGAAAGGATTATCAGGGACAGGATGAGCATTATGGATGTTGACGTTTTAACCCCGAATAAATTAATCAATGCCAGGCCGGTTATCAGCGTGGTCAAGGAGTTTTTTATGTCTTCCCAGCTGTCCCAGTTTATGGACCAGACCAATCCATTGGCGGAGCTGGAGCACAAGAGGCGGCTGTCCGCCATGGGTCCGGGCGGCTTGACTCGCGAAAGGGCCGGCTTTGAAGTGCGCGATGTGCACACGACTCATTACTGCAGAATTTGCCCGATTGCCACTCCGGAAGGCCCGAATATCGGCTTGGTGGGGCATCTTGCCAGCTATGCCAAATTAAACCAATACGGCTTTTTGGAAGCATGCTACATGAGAGTGCTGCATGACATTAAAAATAATCCCAAGATTACCGAAGGCAAAATTGTCCGCGAAGATATATATTCCGGATGTCGGATTTCGGATGTCGGAAATCGGAAAGATAAAAAAGGGCAGCTTATTATTAAAGCAGGTGAAGTTATCAGTAAAAAAATGGCGCAAGAGCTTAAAGCAAAGCTTGAAGAAGATGCTTTGATTCCCATCAAGCCGGTTATCACCAATGAAATGGTTTATTTGGACGCCTTTGAGGAAGAGAAATATATTATCGCCACTTTTACCGTTCCCGTTGATAAAGACGGATATTTTTTAGTTGATAAAACCGAGGCGAGAAGATACGGCAAGCCGTCGATTGAGCATGTGAACAACATTGATTTTATCGGCGTGGCGGCCAATCAGATTGTTTCAATCGCCACATCTTTAATTCCTTTTTTAGAGCATGATGACGGCATCAGGGCTTTAATGGGAACGAACATGCAGCGCCAGGCCGTGCCTTTGATAACCGCTGAATCTCCGATTGTCGGCACCGGGATTGAAGCCAGGGCGGCCCGCGATTCAGGCCATGTGATTATAGCGGAAGACGATGGTGAAATAACAAAAGTTGAAAGCGGAGCGATTGAAATAAAAAGCGATAAAGGAGATGTTAAAAAATATGAATTGAATAAATTTTTGCGCTCTAACGCTTCAACCTGCATTAACCAGAGGCCGATTGTCAACAAAGGAGACGCGATAAAAAAAGGAGACGTTTTGACTGACAGTTCAGCCGTTGATCATGGCGAATTGTCTTTGGGGCGCAATGTCTTGGTGGCTTTCATGTCATGGGAGGGCTTTAATTTTGAAGACGCTATCATAATTTCCGAGCGCTTGGTCAAGGACGATGTTTTTTCGTCAATACATATTGAAGATTATAAAATAGATGTCCGCGACACCAAATTGGGCCCGGAAGCGGTTACCAGCGATATTCCGAATATCAGCGAAGAAAAGTTAAAAAATCTTGATGAGCGGGGGATTGTCTGCGTTGGCGCGGAAGTGTCGTCAGGCGATATTTTGGTAGGCAAGATTACGCCAAAAGGCGAAACGGAATTGTCAGCCGAGGAAAAGCTTCTCAGGGCCATATTCGGCGACAAAGCGAAAGATGTCCGCGATTCTTCTCTTTACTTGGAGCATGGCGAGCATGGCAAAGTCATTGATATTAAAGTATTTTCCCGCGAAGACGGAGATAAGCTGTCAGCCGGAGTAATCCAATCAATTCAAATTACAGTCGCTAATTTAAGGAAAGTCCAAGCAGGAGACAAAATGGCGGGCAGGCATGGAAATAAAGGCGTTATTTCCAAGATCGTTCCGGTTGAAGATATGCCGTATTTGGAGGACGGAACCCCGATTGACATAATTTTATCCCCGTTGGGCGTTATTTCCCGCATGAATTTAGGGCAATTGCTTGAAACGCACTTGGGGTTTGCGGCCGAAAAGCTTGGCTACAAGATCGCGGTGCGTCCGCTGAATGGAATTTCCGAAGAGCGCATCAGGCAGGAATTAAAAAAAGCCGGATTGCCTGAAGACGGAAAAGTAAAGTTAATTGACGGGAAGACAGGAGATTTTTTTGCCAATAAAGTAACGGTTGGGTATAAGTATATGCTTAAGCTTAATCATATGGTTGAAGACAAAATACATCAGCGCTCAATCGGCCCGTATTCTCTAATAACCCAGCAGCCGCTTGGCGGCAAAGCCCAATTCGGCGGCCAGAGGTTCGGCGAAATGGAAGTTTGGGCGCTTGAGGGCTATGGCGCCGCGCATACTTTGCAGGAAATTTTAACTATTAAATCAGATGATGTGCCCGGGCGAAGCAAGGCCTACGAGTCCATCATCAAGGGCGAGCCGATCAAAAAATTGAACGTTCCGGAATCTTTTAATGTTTTAACCAGAGAATTAAAAGGCCTTTGCCTTGATGTTGAACTGCTTGATAAAAACGACAAGCCGGTTGTGCTGGAAAGCAATTACGAGAACAAGGAAGAGAAAGATGATCCGAGAGGGAGGAGATAAGTTGTTGTATTGCTGAATTGTTAAATTGTTGATGTGGAGGATGTTTGGAATTAGATAAAACTACAAGGATGTTTTTATAAAAGGATGCGAATGATAAAATTCTTGTAGTTAATAATTTTATGAAATAACAATTACAATTTTTGTTTAAACAAAAATTTTGCAGTTCAGCTGTCTACAATTTGCAGACAACTAAAAAGGGCGAGGCAAATTGCCAACCCCCTTGTTCCGCGATAAAACCGTCGCAGTCCTGTGCGGAGAGACTGCGACGAAGCAGGGATATAAAACACCAAAAAACAAATTCAAAACAACAAAACTATAGCCAAAAGCCCAGCCAAAAACTACAAAGATTAAATTTAAACAAAAATAATAATTATAATTTTTGTTTAAACAAAATTTTTGTAGTTCAGCTATAGACAATTTGCAGACAACTGAAAAAGGGTATGGACAAATTGTCCCCCCCCCACACACATTGATAGCCAAAACGCAAGATATAGAAAACCATTTTGTCGGCGTCGCCAAAATGATAAAAATCGCTAAAAATACAACAAAAATATCATTTTGCGCGCATACTCAAAATGATAAAAAATAAATTTAGTAAAGCTAAATCCATGGATCAAAGAATAGACACCACAACAAAAATAGCTGTTTTCAAAGGCAGGAAAATGCGGAAAACTATTTATAATAATGAATGGTGGTTTTCGGTTATAGATATCGTAGAAGCATTAACAGGCACAGAAAGGCCTAGAAAATATTGGGGCGATCTTAAGAAAAAAATTATAGACGAAGGATATTTTGAGGTGTCCGAAAATATCGGACAACTGAAATTATTAGCTAATGACGGCAAACAATATTTAACAGATTGTGCTAACACAGAAACAATTTTCCGTATTATACAGTCAATCCCGTCGCCCAAAGCAGAGCCGTTTAAGCGATGGCTGGCGCGAGTCGGTTATGAAAGAGTGAAAGAAATAGAAGATCCGGAATTAGCGACTAAGAGAACAAAAGCATTATATAAAGCAAAAGGATATGATGAAGCATGGATTGAAAAAAGAATGCGCGGAATTGCGATTCGCGAGACATTGACTGATGAATGGCAAAGACGGGGCGTTAGACAAGAAAAAGAATACGCGATTTTAACTGCTGAAATTTCCAAGGCGGCTTTTGATATGACGCCAAGCGAATATAAAAAGTTTAAAGGATTAAAAAGAGAAAATTTAAGGGATCACATGGATGATTTGGAATTGATTTTTAACATGCTTGGCGAAGCCGCGACTACTGAAATAGCGCAAAATAAAGACGCTCTGGGTTTTAGTGAAAACAAGGATGCGGCTCAAAAAGGCGGCGGCGTGGCAGGCAAGGCAAGAAAGGATTTGGAAAAAAAGAGCGGCAAAAAAGTTTCCGTAAGAGGAAATTATTTGCATGAACCCCAGAGCAGGAAAAAAATAAAATAAAAAATTAATTTAAAAATAAATATAACAATATAAATTATATGCTAAACCCGATAAAAACAACTGATTTTGACGCGATCAAATTAAAGTTAGCGTCGCCGGAGGATATTTTACGCTGGTCGCACGGAGAAGTGGCTCGTCCGGAAACAATTAATTACCGCACGCAAAAGCCGGAAAAGGACGGGCTTTTTTGCGAGAAAATATTCGGCCCGTCAAAAGACTGGGAGTGCTACTGCGGCAAATACAAGAAAATCCGCTACAAGGGAGTTGTCTGCGACAAGTGCGGCGTTGAAGTAACTAGAAGCTTGGTGAGGCGGGAGCGCATGGGGCATATCAAACTGGAATCTCCCGTAACCCATATTTGGTTTTTGCGCGGCATTTCTTCCAAGATAGGCCTGATTTTGGATTTAACCATGCAGGGTTTGGAAAAAGTGGTTTATTTCGCGAGTTTTATCATAATTAATGTTAACGAGGACTTGCGCCAAGAAACCATAGAACAAATAAAGCAAGAATATAAAAACAAGAAAAAAGCTTTGGAATCGGAATTCGCCAAACAGGTTAAAGAATTAACCAGCAAAAATAATAAAGACGGTGTTCAAAACATTGGCCGAGAAACAGAAGCTTTGGAAAAAAACAAAGATGAAAAATCAGGCAATTTGGAGCGCGCCTTTGAGCAAGCGCAAAAAGAATTAAAAGAATTAAAGCCGCTGGCTATTATTTCCGAGAATACATATCAGAATTTAAGCTTAAAATACGGGCATATTTTTACCGCCAGCATCGGAGCCGAAGCAGTGCGCAAGCTGCTGGAGCAAATTAACTTGGACAAATCAATCAGCGAGCTGGAAAAAGTATTATTAAACGCCATTGATTCAAAAAAAGAAAAAATAATCAAGCGCCTTAAGCTGTTAAAAAATTTGCGGGCGAATAATATCAGGCCGGAATGGATGGTGCTTACTATTGTTCCTATTATTCCTCCGGATTTGCGCCCGATGGTTCCTTTGGACGGCGGGCGGTACGCCACCTCCGACCTTAATGATTTATACAGAAGAATCATCAACAGAAATAACCGGCTAAGGCAGCTGATTGAGCTTAGCGCGCCGGAAGTAATCTGCCGCAATGAAAAAAGAATGCTGCAGGAGGCGGTTGACGCTTTGATTGACAATTCAGTCCGGCACGGCAAGACGGTTGTCGCGTCAACAGGGCAAAAAAGAATGCTAAAGTCATTGGCTGATTCGCTAAAAGGCAAGCAAGGGCGGTTTAGGCAGAATTTGCTTGGCAAAAGAATTGATTATTCAGGCAGAAGCGTTATTGTCGTTAATCCAAATTTGAAATTAGGCCAATGCGGTTTGCCGAAAAGAATGGCGCTGGAATTATTCAAGCCGTTTGTTATCAGCAAGCTGATTAAAAAAGAAATAGTCCATAATGTAAGAAGCGCCTCCCGCTTTATGGAAACCGGAAGCGATGAGGTTTGGGATATTTTAGAAGATATTATAAAAAAAGCTTATGTTTTGCTGAACCGCGCTCCCACCTTGCACCGTTTGGGCATTCAAGCTTTTAAGCCGATTCTTATTGAGGGCTTGGCAATACAAGTGCACCCTTTGGTTTGCTCGGCTTTTAACGCTGATTTTGACGGAGACCAGATGGCTGTCCATGTTCCCTTGACGGAAGAAGCAATAGCCGAAGCGCGCGACATTATGCTGTCATCGCATAATTTGTTAAAGCCGGCCACAGGCGATCCTGTCGTGGCGCCAAGCCAGGATATTGTGTGGGGAACATTTTACATCACAAGCGGCGGCAATTTCAAAGATGAAAAAAACATAAAATATTTTTCTTCTCCGGAAGAAGCAAAGCTGGCTTATAATTTAGATAAAATTGATTTGCGCGCCAAGATTAAAGTTGCTTTTGATAAAAAAGGCATTGTTGAAACAACTGTCGGGAGAATAATTTTTAATGATATTCTGCCGGAAAAATTGCGGTATATAAACGAAGTTGTGGGCAAAGGCAGATTAAAAAACTTAGTCAAGGATTGCCTGCGGTTTTACGGCGAAGAAAAAACCGTTATATTTTTAGACGATCTTAAAAATAAGAGCTTTAGCTTTATAACCAAAAGCGGCCTTTCCTGGGGGATGGATGACATTCCCGATTTTAAGAAAAAAGATGAGCTGATTGCCGCGGCCAGCGTAAAAGCGGAAGAAATTCAAGAGCAGTACAGGGAAGGATTGCTGACGGACAGCGAAAGATACAGCAAGATTATTGAATTATGGACAACAACCAAAGAGCAGGTAACGGAAATTTGCAAGATGAATTTGCCTAAAAACGGCCCGGTGTATTCAATGATTGAATCAGGCGCCCGCGGATCATGGGCGCAGTTAACGCAAATTCTCGGCATGAAAGGATTGGTTACTTCTCCCGGCGGAGACATTATTGAGCTGCCGGTCAAAGGCAGTTTCAAACATGGCTTTAGCGTTTTGGAATATTTTATCTCAACTCATGGAGTAAGGAAGGGCTTGTCTGACACGGCTTTGCGCACATCCAACGCCGGGTATTTAACCAGGCGCTTGGTTGATGTTGCCCAAGACGCTGTCGTGGTGGCTGAAGACTGCGGCGATAAAGAAGGCCTATTGATGACAAAAGCGGAGAGCGAGGAAATAGGGACAAATTTGGTAAAAAGAATTACAGGCAGATTTTTAGCCAGTGATCTCAAAAACAGCAAAGGAAAAATTTTATTAAAGCAAGGCGAATTGATAACCGATGAGATTGCCGCGGAATTAAGCAAAGAAAATATAGACGAAGCGGTTATAAGATCTGTCTTAAGCTGTAGAATAAACAGAGGAGTTTGCGCCAAGTGCTATGGTTATGATTTGGGCCATAATAAGCTTGTTAAGCAGGGTACGGCTGTCGGCACTATCGCGGCCCAGTCTATCGGAGAGCCGGGCACTCAGCTTACAATGAGAACTTTCCACACAGGAGGAGTCGCGGGCCAGGATGATATTACGCAGGGGCTTCCCAGAGTGGAAGAAATATTTGAAACCCGCCCGCCGAAAAGAAAAGCGTTTATCGCGGATGTGGCCGGCCGAGTTAAAATAGAAACAGCCCAAAGGACCATTGAAGACGAGAAAGGCAGAGTAGTGATTAATAATCCTCAATCTAAAATTTTGAGCATTTATTACCAAGACACGGAATCAGACAAATATTATTTCGCGGAAGCGATAAAGCAATGCGAGGCAGGGCAAAGCGATGATTTCGTTGCCGGCAAAATCAAGATTAAAATTTCAGTTAAAGACAATTATAAATGCCGGAAAGGCGATGTTTTGTTTAAAGTCGGGAAAAAAGCAATCAAAGCAAGAAGAGCCGGCGCGGTAAAAATTGAAGATAAGTATATTAAAATTTCAGCTATGGCGGAAAAAACCAAGGAGTTTATCATTCCCAAAGGATACGGTATTTGGGCAAAAGACGGAGATGAAGTAAGAATAGGGGACCAGCTTACTGAAGGCAGTTTTGATTTGCAGCAGCTGTACAAGCTGAGAGGCAGATTGGAAACCCAAAAATATATAATAAAAGAGATACAATATGTTTATTCTTCGCAGGGGCAGCCGTTAAACGACAAGCATATTGAGATAATCGCGCGCCAAATGTTTTCCAGAGTTTATATTAAAGACTCAGGAGACACTGACTTGCTGCCGGGAGACATTATTGAGAAAAATGTTTTTAATTTAATGAACGCGAAAGCCAAGAAAGCGGGAAAGAAGGAATCGGCCGGAGACCAGCTTTTAATGGGAATGACCAAAGCGTCTTTAACCACCAATAGCTTTTTATCCGCCGCGTCGTTCCAGGAAACCGCGAAAGTGCTGATTGATGCGGCCATCACGGGAAAAATCGACCGCTTGGAAGGATTGAAAGAAAATGTGATAATCGGCAGGCCGATTCCGGCGGGAACAGGGTATAAAGCGGCAAAAATCGCAAAGTAATATTATCAAGCAAAGCATAAAAAAGACGTTTCGCGAGAGGCGTCTTTTTGTGTTATGCGTTAGCTTGATTTTCTTTACACTGTTATCAAGAAGTGATTTTGCCGGGCGATACAGACTTAACGGGGTTTACTTTTGAGGTAAAATGTGTGAATATAATAATATGGCATTAGTCATCAATGAAACAAAAATATGAGCAATTTCATTACAAACAGCGGCGCGGAGAATTTAAAAAAGCGCCTGATAGAGCTTATAGACAAAAGCGAGGAATTAAAATTTTTGGTCGGGTTTTTCTATTTCTCCGGGATTAGGGAGCTATACCAAGGCCTGAAAGACAATCCGGATGTAAAAATCAAAGTTCTCGTCGGTCTCAATGTTGACAAGTCAAATTATGGCCTTTTGGAATACGGCGATCCGGAAAAACAGCTTTCCGACGCGGAACGATGCTATAAATTTTTTGAATCCATAAAAAAATCCCTAAATACGGAAAATTTTGACACGAAGGATTTTTATGAACAGGTAAAATATTTTATCAAGCTTATTCGCGAGGATAAACTAATCATCAGAAAAACATACAATCCGAATCACGCTAAAGTTTATATTTTTAAACTTCAAGAAGGGCAGGTTGGCAGAAAAAATTTATTTATTACCGGAAGCAGCAATTTAACAAATGCCGGACTTTCTACGCAGGAAGAATTCAATGTGGAAATCAGCGACTATGGTTTTGAAGATACTGAAAAATATTTTGATAAGCTTTGGGAGGAAGCAATCAAAATTACGGAAAATGACATTACAAAAAAGAGGTTAATAGAAGTTGTTGAAGGTGAAACTCTTATAAAAGAAATAACCCCGTTTGAGGCATATGTGTTGGTGCTTCAAACCTATTTTGATTCTTTTGAACAAAAAGAAATCGGGGAATCGCTTGTTAAAACATTGGAGAATAACGGTTACACTCCTTATCGCTATCAACTAGATGCCGTCAGTCAGGCTCTTTCAATTATAGAAAAAAATAATGGCGTGATTATCGCCGATGTCGTGGGACTTGGAAAAACGATCATTGCCTGCGCGGTTGCGAAAGAAATGAAAAAGCGAGGCGTTATAATTTGTCCGCCGGGACTGGTTGGCGATAAAAACAAAAATTCCGGCTGGAAAAAATATGCGGAAGAATTTGGCATGTATGATTGGGAAACGCGTTCGCTTGGAGATTTGGAAAATATTGCCGAATTCGTCCAAAAAACAAAAGACATTGAAGTTATTATTATTGATGAAGCGCATAGATTTAGAAATCAAGACACAAAGGATTATGAATATTTGAAAAACATTTGCCGAGACAAAATCGTGATTTTACTAACTGCTACGCCGTTTAATAATAGGCCGGGCGACATTCTTTCTTTGCTTAAACTTTTTATTACCCCTAAAAAGTCATCTATTACTTTGGAAAATAATTTAGTTGCCAGATTTCAGGCGTTTAAGGGAATTTTTGACCGGCTGGGCTACATAAAAAAGTATTGGAAATCCGCGGAAGAAACCAAAAGGAGAAAGGCATTGGCGTATTACGAGGGGCTGTTTGAAGAGAAAGATATAAAGCTTGAGAGAATAAAGCAAAGATCAAAATATCTGGCAAAACAAATAAGAGATGTGATTGAACCGGTAACAATACGGCGCAATCGTTTAGACTTGCAGAATAATCCTCATTATAAAGATGAAGTAAAAAATTTATCAAAGGTAGCCGATCCAAAAGAATGGTTTTATAAATTGACAAAAGAGCAGTCTGATTTTTATGATAAGATTATCAGTGTATATTTTGGCGATCCAGACGAAGGCGGTCAGTTTAAAGGAGTAATTTATCGTCCATTTGAATATGAAGTGGAAAAAGAAAAGATAAATAACGAGAAACTGACAGAAAAAGAAAATTTTCAATTAATCCAACAGCGCAACTTGTATGATTTTATGCGCCGCTTAATGGTCAAGCGATTTGAAAGCTCTTTTGGCTCGTTCAGGCAAAGTATTAAAAACTTTAAAAAAATTACTGAAACCGCGCAAGAATTCATAAATAAAACAGGTAAATATATTCTGGACAGAGCTTTAATGGAAGATATTTACGACAAAGATCCTGAAGAAATTGAAAACTATCTTAATGAATATTCAGAAAAGATTAAAAATGGCGAGTATCCCAAAAACCATAAAATATACACGCTCAAAGACTTTAAATACAAAGACGAATTTATCGCCCACATTGAAGCGGATTTGAAGCTTTTTGACAAAATTCTGCAAGACTTGGAAGAATTAGATCTTATCAAAAACGATCCAAAAACAGATTGTTTGCTTAATAATTTAGAGGCGGTTTTAAAGGAGAAGCCGAACAAGAAAGAACCTAAAAGAAAAATAATTGTTTTTTCAGAATATCTTGACACAGTCAAATATCTTGAGCCGATTTTAAGAGAACATTTTGGCGAACGCTTGCTATTTATAGCCGGCGATTTATCCGCAAAAAAAGTATTTTCTATAAATAAGAATTTTGACGCGTCTTATGATAGCCAAGAAAATGAATTTGATGTTTTGTTATCAACTGATAAAATTTCCGAAGGATTTAATCTTAACCGCGCCGGAATGGTGGTAAATTATGATATTCCGTGGAATCCTGTACGAGTAATCCAGCGTGTCGGCCGTATCAATCGTATTAGCAAAAAGGTTTTTGACGAGCTTTATATCGTAAATTTCTTCCCCACTGAAAAAGGCGCGGAGCTAGTTAAATCAAGAGAAATTGCTTCAAATAAAATGTTCCTTATTCACAGCACTTTAGGCGAAGATGCCAAAATTTTTGATATTGATGAAGAGCCAACGCCGGCCGGACTTTATGGAAAGGTTCAGCAAAATCCGGATAAGCTGGAAGAAGAAAGTTTTTACACCAAAATGCTGGCTATTTACGAAAAGATTAAAAAAGAGAAGCCGGAACTTATTGAGGCGCTAAAAAAATATCCGCCACGGATTAAAGCTGCAAAGAAGTATGGCGAAAACGAACTTCTGGTTTTCCTAAAAAAAGGCCAGCTGTATGTCCATAGCGTTAAATACGGCGAAGACGGGAAAGATCAAATTTTTCCAACCACTCTTGAGGATGTATTTAATAATATTATTTGTGATGAAGAAGAAAAATTATTGAAATTTTCCGATCGCGCTTGGGACGCGTACGAAAATATTAAGAATTTCAAAGAATATCGCGTAAGTCCGATTAGCGAGCAGAGCTTGGAACAAATGGCGATTATAAACCTTAAATTTTTAATAAACACTGTTCAGCGCGAAGAGATAATGCCCTATAAAGACTTTCTGCGGACAGTACTTGAAGATGTTATTGACTACGGCACGCTTTCGGATTACACTTTGCGGCGGATTGCCAATTTGGAAAGCGGCGACGATAAGAAGATTAAAACAGCCATAAAAGAAATTGAGGCGATTGAAAAAGAGCTGGGAGGCGCGGAATACCTGCAAAAAGAAAAAGACCGCCAGAAAGATTTGTCTAAAGAAATTATTATAGCTATTGAAAATCAAAAATTAAAATAATAATTGTATGAATGAAAAAAGCATAACAACAACAAAAATTGCTTTATTTAGAAAAAAAGAAATCAGGAAAACGATTTATCAAAATGAGTGGTGGTTTGTGATCAATGATGTAATTGAAGCGCTAACCGATTCAACCGATCCGGCTCAATATTTTAAACGAATGAAGCAGCGAGATCAAGAATTGGCAAAATTGATCAATCAAGGAGGGGTACAATTTGTACCACCCCTTATGCTTGAAATAGAAACTGCCGGTGGTAAGCAAAAAATGTATTGCTGGAATACAGAAGGTATTTTTCGCCTAATTCAGTCCATTCCCTCGCCAAAAGCCGAGCCGTTTAAGCGCTGGCTGGCAAGGGTCGGCTATGAAAGAGTGCAAGAAATAGAAGATCCTGAATTGGCGGCAAAACGGACGAGAATGCTCTATAAATTAAAAGGATACAGCGAGAGTTGGATTGAAAAGCGGATGCGCGGGATTGCGATTCGCGAGGAGTTGACGGATGAATGGCAAAAACGGGGCGTAAAAGAACAAAAAGAATATGAAATTTTGACGGCCGAAATCTCTAAAGCCGCTTTTGGCGTGACACCAAGCGAGTATAAAAAATTAAAAGGATTGAAGCGGCAAAATTTGCGCGACCATATGGACGACTTGGAATTGATTTTTAATATGCTCGGCGAGCGAGTGACAACTGAAATTTCCCAGCGAGAAAAGCCCGATACATTTATAAAAAATAAAAAGGTGGCGGAGAGAGGCGGAAACGTTGCCGGAAATGCCAGAAAACAAACAGAAAAAGAAATCGGCAGAAGCGTTGTTTCTCCAAAAAATTACCTGCAAACGCCGGAAGGCGGAAAACAGCTTAAAGCAAAAAAATAGCCATGGAAACAAAAGAAATTTTACAAAATATCATAGATAATTTTGATCTTCAAAGATTGAAGCGTTTTTTTTCTGAAAAAAATAGTAAATTTCGTCCAAGCGAGGAAAATTTTGGTTTTTATAATACCGATAATTTTTCCGATGGCTTGAAATTAGGCGAGCTTGCTTTGGATGACGGCGCGCTGCTCGTTTGCGCTTTTAAAGCAAAGCAAGAGCTGTCCGAACGCTCCGGCAAAAAATCGCAGTATGAACTGGGAAAGAAAATTCTCAAGGAAGCTCAATCTGACGCCGGAATTTTTATTTATTACAATCAAGCCGGCAATTTCCGCTTTTCTTTGATTTATGCCAACTATCTTGGCAGAAAAAGGGATTGGAGCGCTTTTCGCCGTTTTACTTATTTTGTAAGTTCTGATTTAACCAATAAAACTTTTAAACACCAAATCGGCGAGGGAGATTTTTCAACGCTTGAAAAAATTAAGGATGCGTTTTCAGTTGAGAAAGTTACGAAGGAGTTTTTTGGGGAAATATCAAGCTGGTATTTTTGGGCTGTTAAAAATATTACTTTTCCGGAAGACGCGGAAAAAGACGAAAACGGCAGATATTCCATTGGCGTTATCCGCTTAATCACCAGAATGATTTTTATTTGGTTTATGAAAGAAAAAAAGCTGATTCCTGATTATTTGTTTAATGAAAATAAAGTAAAAGAATTCTTAAAAGATTTGTCGGCAGAAAAAACAATTTACTACAAAGCAGTTTTGCAAAATTTATTTTTTGCTACTCTAAATACTCCGATTAAGAAAAGAGGGTTTAGGGAAAGCGAAAATTTTCAAGGAAAGAATAAAGATTTTATGAATCATAGCATTTATCGCTATGAAGATTATTTCAGAGATCAAAAAGAAATACTAAAATTTTTTATGGATATTCCTTTTTTAAACGGAGGATTATTTGAATGTTTAGACAAGGGGACAGAAAAAAATAGCGAAAAAAAATATTTAAGAATAGACGGATTTTCTGACAGAAAAGACAATATTTTGAAAATTCCTAATTTTTTGTTTTTTTCAGAAGAAATGAAAATTGATTTGAACAGCGACTATGGGACGAAAAATAAAAAATATAAATGCAGAGGGCTGATTAATATTTTGCAGTCGTATAATTTCACCATTGACGAAAACACTCCGTTTGACGAAGAAGTCGCTCTTGATCCGGAATTGTTGGGATTGGTTTTTGAAAATTTGCTGGCAAGCTACAATCCCGAAACATCAACAACCGCCCGCAAAGCGACTGGCAGTTATTATACCCCGCGAAAGATTGTTGATTATATGGTTGATGAATCTTTGAAAGCGTATTTGAAAAATAAATTGCCGGAGGATGCAAAAATAGATGATAAATTAAACAACCTTTTTTCTTATTCTGAAGAAAGCCATAAATTTAACAACAGCGAAGTTGATGCTTTGATTAAAGCAATTAATATATTAAAAGTAATTGATCCAGCTGTCGGTTCAGGAGCTTTTCCAATGGGTATTTTGCAAAAGTTGGTTTTTGTTTTATCCAAGCTTGATCCGCATAACAAAAAATGGAAGCAGGAGCAAATTGACGCGGTGGAAAATAATGTTTCAGACGCTGTTTTGAAAAAAGAGCTGATTAAAAAAATAGAATCTAATTTTGAAAATAATAATTTGGATTACGGGCGAAAATTATATTTAATTCAAAATTGCATTTACGGGGTTGATATTCAAATCACGGCGATTCAAATTTCCAAATTAAGATTTTTTATTTCGCTTTTGGTTGATGAAAAGAGCGATGAAAGCAGAGAAAATTTTGGCATTGAGCCATTGCCTAATTTGGAAACAAAATTTGTCGCGGCAAATTCTTTGATTGGCTTGCATTCCAGCGGAGCGGTTATGCTTCCAGATCCGCGTATTTTGAAATTGGAAGAAGAATTAAAGAAAATAAGAGCAAAACATTTCAACGCTAATTATAAAAGCGAAAAAGAGAAGTTGAGAAAAAAGGACAAAGAAATTCGCTTGCAACTGGCGGAGCTATTTGAGCAAAGCGGTTTTCCTTCTGATAATACGGAAAAAATTATCAACTGGGATCCATACAGCCCCAACACTTCCGCCGACTTTTTTGATTCGGAATGGATGTTTGGAGTGAACGGATTTGATATCGTTATTGCGAATCCGCCGTATGTAAGACATGAACAGATAAAAAACCAAAAACAAGCTTTGCAAAAAACCGGCTATGAAGTTTATAATTCTACATCTGATTTATATACTTATTTTTATGAATTGAGTTATAAAATTTTGAATGAAAAAGGAATTTCTGTTTTTATTTCCAGCAATAAATGGATGCGGGCAAAGTATGGCGAGAAATTAAGAAAATTTTTTCAGGATAAAACAAAAGTTTTGCGGCTGATTGATTTTGGCGGGCATAAAGTTTTTGAAACCGCGACGGTAGATACTAACATTATGCAGTTTATGAAAGAAAAACCGCCTGATGATTATAAAATTAATTTTGTAAATGTCAGCGATGATTTTAAAAAAGAAAATATACTGGATTATTTTGAAAAACAGCGCCAAGCTATTTTACAAAAAGATTTAGGCGTAAGCGGTTGGACTTTGGCAGATGAAAAAGTTTTGGATTTAAAAAAGAAGATTGAGAAAGCGGGAACGCCGCTGAAAAATTGGGATGTGAAAATTTATAGGGGAATTACTACAGGATTGAATGAGATTTTTGTTATTGACGGAAATATTAAAGATAAATTAGTAGAAGAAGATAAGAAATCTATGGAGATATTAAAACCGATTTTAAGAGGCAAAGATGTTAATAGATGGTATTACACCCATAGAAATTATTGGTTGATTTATGCTTATAGCGGAATTGATATCAAAAAATATCCGGCAATTTACGAATATTTAAGCAAATACAAAAAACAATTACAAGAAGTATGGGAAGCAAAATATGGAAAAAAGAAATGGTATGAATTGAGAGGTTGCGATTATTATAAAGAATTTGAAAAGGAAAAAATCGTGTGGGCGGAAATTTCAGAACATTCCAAATTTACTTTTGATGATAAAAATTTTTTTGGATTGGCTAAAGTTTTTATAATGTCAAATACAAAAAATGATAAATATTTATTAGCAATTTTAAATTCTAAATTGGGAGATTATGCAATCAAAAAATTCTATGCTCCATTTTTAGGAAATAAAGCTTCAGAATTTAAGAAAGAATGGGTTCAAAAATTACCAATTCCGAAAATCTCTCCAGAACAACAAAAACCATTTATCAATCTCGTTGATCAAATCCTGAAAAAGAAAAAAGACAATCCGGAGGCGGACACGGGGGAGTTGGAGAGGGAGATTGATGAGATGGTTTATGAGTTGTATGGGTTGGGGGAGGGGGAAATAAAAATAATTAAGCAAAGTTTTTGATTTAAATTCACAAAATTGTAGAAAAGTAGTATAATTTATAATGAAGCAATATTTTATTAATGTTTTTTAAGAATCGTTTTTTATAAAAATTTATGAATTATAAGAAACCTATCGCGATAGATCTTTTTTCCGGATGCGGGGGCCTTACTGAAGGTTTAAAACAAGCCGGATTTAATGTTGTGGCAGCTGTGGAAATCAATCCTATATTTGTGGAAACTTATAGGCTTAATCACGGAAATGTTAAAGTTTGGACAGAAGATATTAGAAATATTAAATTAAACGAATTTAAACGCAAACTGGGAATAAAAAAAGGTCAGCTTGATCTCTTGGCCGGATGCCCTCCGTGCCAGGGTTTTTCAGCCATAGGCACAAAACAAAAAGACGATAAAAGAAACGATTTGGTATTGGATTTTTTAAGATTTATTGAAGCATTGCAACCAAAGGCCGTAATGATGGAAAATGTTCCGGGCTTAATGAAAGATTACCGAATGAAGACTTTAAGAAGTAGGCTTATTAAAATTGGATATGATTGCGGAGACACTCCGATTGTATTGAATGCGACTGACTATGGTGTTCCTCAAAGAAGAAAAAGAATGATTTTGTTAGCCGGAAAGAAAGGAAAAATTAATTTAGTTGTCAATAAATCGGAATGTAAGACTGTCAGGGATACTATTGCCAAATTACCTGTTCCCGGAAATGGTAGTGACGCACTACATGATTATTCCGAGAATAGAACCGACAAAGTAATGAAAATAATAAAACAAATTCCGAAAAATGGAGGAAGTCGTAGAAACCTGAGCTATGACTTACAGCTTCCATGTCACCGAAGGTGTGATGGAGGATTTAAAGATGTTTACGGTAGAATGAAATGGGACGATGTATCACCGACAATAACTGGCGGATGTACCAGTCCGTCAAAGGGAAGATTTTTACACCCAGAGCAGAATCGGGCGATTACACTTCGCGAGGCTGCTTTACTGCAAAGTTTTCCCAGTAATTATAAATTTTCCCTTACAGGCGGAAAAGGAGCTGTGTCTATAATGATAGGCAATGCTTTACCGCCTGAATTTATTAGAATACACGCAAACAGTATTACTAAGTATCTTAAAGAAAATTATGTCCGAGCAAAATAAATTACAAATGTCGTTTGATCCCAATACCATAGAGCATCTTGGAGTCAGGATGTATTCGACTTTACCTCCAGTTATGGCGGAATTAATAGCGAACGCTTACGATGCGGATGCAGAATTAGTTGAAATTGAATTGTTGAATAATGGCGAAAAGAAAGTCATTGTAAGAGACGATGGTTTCGGTATGAGTTTTGAAGATATAAATTCAAAATTTTTAAGAATAGGAAGACCGCGAAGACAAGAAGAAAATGGCAATGTTACTCCCAAAGGGAGAAAAGCTATCGGCAAGAAAGGAATAGGCAAGCTTTCCTTTTTTGGAATCGCAAACAAAATTATTGTTTCAACGAAAAAAGAAAAAAAGTGGAATGTTTTTGAGTTGGATTGGGAATCTATAAAGAAGTCATCGGGTGGCAATTACAGTCCGCGAATAATTAAATATAATGAGGAATGCAAAGATGATTCAGGCACGGAAATAATCCTTGAGATAGGCAGAAAGAGCGATTTTGATCCTCATAAAATTGCAAAAAGTTTGTCAAAAATTTTTATATTTGACAAAGACTTTAAAGTATCTATTAAACATAATAATGGTGAACAAGTAGTTATTGAAAATAATTTAAAATACGAAGATATAGAGAAACAATTTGAGTGGAATTTTCCTATAAAAGACGATCTTGTTGAAAAAAAATTCAAAAACAGTAAAAACATAAAAGGAGTTATTGTCACAACAAAAAAGCCGATAACCCCGAACACTAATTTAAGAGGCATTACCCTTTTTTCCAGAAACAAATTAGTTAATTTACCGGAATATTTTTCAAGCAGTGCTTCAAGCCATTTTTTTTCTTATTTAACCGGATGGTTGGAAGTGGACTTTATAGATGATCTTACAGAAGATGTGATTTCTACAAACAGACAATCCCTTAATTGGAATCATCCCGTTACGCAAAATTTAGGAGAATATCTTGAAGAAGCGATTAAATATATACAAAAAGATTGGAGAGATAAAAGAAGCTATGAGGCACAAAAAGACATAGAAGAAAAAACTGGAATT
The DNA here is from genome assembly GCA_013791585.1 of Candidatus Falkowiibacteriota bacterium. Taxonomy (GTDB): domain Bacteria; phylum Patescibacteriota; class Patescibacteriia; order Patescibacteriales; family VMTK01; genus VMTK01. The sequence goes on along the minus strand of VMTK01000026.1, from coordinate 33,544 downwards.
GATTTAAATAAATGGTATAGTTCGGTTGGTAATTTAAAAAATAGTTTAAAAACGGTTATAGAAACCATTGCAAAAGATTCTGAATTGACCACAGAAAAACAGGGAAAAGTAATTAAGACAATACATGAAGAATTTGTTCCGGAATATCCTTTTTATCATTGGCGACATTTACACCCTGAAATAAGGGAAGCTGTTCGTAGCTATTATGAAAATGAGCCACCCCAATATTTTGAGGCGGCAATTGAAGCTGTAAAACTATATATTGAAGCGGTAAGAAAAAAATCAAGTAGCACGCAATTAAGTGAGTTTTCAATGATGGCAGAAGCATTTAGTCAGAAAACCGGATTGTTGCTGGTGACGGATAATAGTGATATAACCGAAAAAAATATTCAAGAAGGACACGGATTATTTTCGCAAGGCGCTGTTATGGGATTCAGAAATCCAACAGCACATTCTTCAATATCCAGTCTTGTTAAAAAAGGATTATTTACAGAAAAAGATTGTTTGGATATTTTAAGTTTAATATCACATCTTTTTTATAGATTAGATAATGCGAAAAAAAGAATTTAGTTTTTTAAAATATACCAGACAAATTAATCTCAGAACAAATAAGTTACTGAAAGATACGACCAGAGAGAAAGATCAACCACATTAGAAATAAAATGAAGGCGACAACGTGTCGCCTTCATTTTATTCCGCGCATACCATCGCCATCCGCGGCGATTTTTGTTATAATAAAATCAAACCCCAAAAAACCAAAACCCAAACACGGATAGCATGGGAGTTAGAAAGGGAGATTGATTGGACGGTTTATGAGCTTTATTAGCCGGGGAAGAAAAAAAGAAAACTATTGCGCAAAATTCTTGAACTATGGATAACTTTGACATATAGTAAAATGATCGATTGGATAATATTGCTAAAGTATAAAATATTTGCTAAAATAAGAGCGTGTAGACATATAGAGATTTTTGCGTTTAACTATATATATAGTAATTTTAAAAAATATGCAAATTATAAATTGGCAGCAATTCGGGCTTAAGAAAAATCCTTATGACACATTGCCTCTTGTAGAGGGCGGCGATTTGCCTATTGAAAAAGCTTTTGTTGGCCGTGAAAAAGAAAGAGAATTTCTTAATTCTTTGTTTGAATCTGAAAATCGCCTTTGCCTTACTATTTGCGGCGATGTCGGAGTTGGAAAAACAAGCTTAGCGAATTTTCACAAGTTTATTTGGAAATATAACAAGCAAAAATTGCTTTTCTCTTTTCGGCGAGAGATAGAGGCCTGCGAAGATTTGCTTGATAAGAAAAGCTTTTTAATAGAAATCATTGGCTCCGTATTGCGGGAAATAAAATTATTACAGCCGGATTTGTTGAAAGATGAATTATTGCTGAAGTTAAATCGGATTGTTGATATCAGCCAAACAATCGCTATGTCCGGGGGCGTGTCCATATTAGGTTCCGGTCTTGATTTTGGCAGAGACAAAACATCAATTCAGCCGATTCAGCTTTCAACCGCTATTTTAGAAGAATATTTTATTTCTCTTGTTGATTTTATTAAAAGAAATGAAATCAAAGGAAGAAAATATTCAGGATTAATCGTCCATATAAATAATTTTGATGTAGTTTTGTCAAATGACAAGACAAATAAAAAAGTTATTAATTTTTTTAATGAAATCAGGGATATTTTACAATTGCGAGATGTTTATTTTTTATTTTTAGGTCCAAGGAATTTTTTTAAAGATATTATTAGCACGCAGCAAAGAGTAAAAAGTATTTTTTATCAAATCCCCCTTAAAATTGAACCTCTTAGTAAAAAAGAAATAGCGATGGCATTTGAAGAGAGAATGAAATTATTGCAATCAAGCGATGTAAGCGGCTACATCAAGCCCATTGAGAATGAAGTCATATTTCGTTTATACGATCTTTATCAGGGAGATATTCGATCTATAATGTCGGCAGTCGGGGCAATTTTGAGCCAGTGTTCCGATAGATTAACAAAATCTTTATCAGTAGACGAATCAATGCTCTTGCTTGGAGAAGAGCGCTGGGAAAAAATTAAAATGGCTGTCAAATTAACAGAAGAGCAAGAAACAATACTTCGTTATTTAATTGAAAAAGATAAAATAAGCCAAAAAGAAATTGTAAGTATTTTTGGAAAAACTCAATCAAATGTTTCAAGCTATTATTTTAAACCATTGAGAGAAGCTGGAATTATTGAGGAAAAGGAAAAAATTGGCAAAGTGCCATATTGGGGGCTTGCCACCGATTATATTCCATTGAAATGGTTTATTGAATCGCAAAAAAAGTTAAAAAAAGATATAGACGACAAATCAAGCCAATTAACTTTTGGAATTTGATAAATTGTTTGCAAATTTTCAATGCTCAAAATAAAACGAAAATCCCTATTATACAAAAGCGGGGTGGAATACGCTGATTATTGCCTTAATCATGTTGAGGGCTGTTCGCACGGGCGCAGATTTCCTTGTTATGCCATGAATATAAAAAAGACGCCTCGCAAGAGGCGTCTTTCTCATATAGGTTTAATAGGATTAGGAGTTGCGCGTTTGGCAATATTTTATTATCAGCACCGAGTGCTGCGGCAGCACTCGGTGCTGATAATAAAATAACAGTTTTATTTTTTACATTCAAACGCATAGTTTCTGCTTATTTCAAATATTTCCGCGCTTCAGGAGGCAGTTTGTCAATATCAATATCCCCGCCGTGTCGCAGTCTCTCCGCAGAGGACTGCGACGATTACGCAAATATTATTTTAATCCAGCCCCCCCGACTCCGCCTTTCAATAGATTTTCAATAACATTGCCACTTCCGCCGCTTTCTATGCCAAGAAGATCGCCATATTGTTTAAAAACATTTTTTAGCAATGGAGGAAGGTAAATTATACCGATTACAATCGGCACCACTATAATCAGAATCTTCAGAAAACTGAAGACTCTTTGCCACATCATAAAGCTTTTAATGCTTTTCGCCATCTCGTGAATTTCCTTTGTTAATTTTAAATTTTTTTCCAATATTTTTTTAATTTCTTCATCCATATTTAATTTAGTTAATTAGGGCTTAGTTAATTAGTGAATTAGGAGATCAACTAAGAGCTAATTAATGTATTCATGTTTATCGTGTTTTGCACTTTTTAACATATTTAGACCCGATTTTTTGCATCTCTTTTAGCTCTTTATCGCTTATTGGTTTTATTTTTTTCAGCTTATTGTCAATCAGATCAATATCGGTTTTTATTTTTTGCAAAAACCATTTGTCAGCGCCTTCTATGATTTTGCCTATTTCGCGCATGTCTGCTTGTGTCGTAAGGCCGGGAATTATCGTTGTCCTGAACTCGTGAGGCAGCTTGCTCTCTATTATTATTTTAACACTTTTTTTGATTTTGTTAAAGTTCACGGCAGATCCGGTTATCTTTTTGTATTTTACCTGAGACCCCTTAATATCCATGGCGATATAATCTATTAATTTTTTAGCTACCCCGCACCTTTTAGAATGCCCAGTCCGCTTACAGCGGGGTTTTAAAAAAGGTGCGGGGTTGATTAAATAATTAAGCATTTCAGGATTGGTTCCATTGGTGTCTAATTTTACCAAATAGCCCAATTTTTTAATTTTGGCTGTAAACCGGGGGAGATCCGGCTGGATTGTCGGTTCGCCGCCGGTAATAACAACAGCGTCCAGCTTGCCGGCTCTTGATTTTAGAAATTCAAAAAGATCACTTTCCTTTATTTTCGGACAATGATCTTTTTGTTTAAATTGACTGGCTTTGCTTTGAAAGCCGCTAGGCCAGACAAGCATGGGATTGTAGCAAAATCTGCACTTTAAATTACATCCTTGCGTAAAGACAATGGCAGATATAAAACCTTCGTAGTCAAGCAAGCTGAATTTTTGCAAACCTCCTATTAACATAGTTAATTGGTTGCTTAGTGATTAGTTGATTAGGATTTTTTTAACAGCAACTAATCAACTAATTAACCAATCACTAATTAACTATTTATTAATTTTAAATGTTTTGCGGTTGGCGTATTCAGCTTGCTTGCCGTCATTCCACTGCTGGACAGGCCGCAAGTAGCCGGTAATTCTGCTGTAGACTTCGCAAGCAGTTCTTTGTGTTTCAATTGGGCTCATTTTGTTAGGGATTAGGGATTAGGGATTAGGGATTAGGAAGATTATCTTCTTAACTCCTAATAATCTAACACCAAACTAATTTTATTTTAATTTATTGTTTTTTTAAAATACGCTGTCATACATATAGTATAATCATAATTTTTCGACCATAATTCCTAATTCCTAATTCTTAATTCATTATTCATTTTTATGCCATTGCCGCGATCATATCCCTTTCCGCTTGCCGGCTGTCAATTTCCGCGTAGCCGATTTCTCGGTCGCATTTAGGGCAGAAAAAGTGCTCTCCGGGCAGATAGCCGTGCTTTGGGCATATTGAAAAAGTGGGAGTAATGGTAAAATAAGGCAAGCGGTAATTTTTTGCGATTTTTTTAACCAATTTTTTAACCGCTTCCGCTGACGGCAGTGCTTCTCCGATAAAGCAGTGAAGAACAGTGCCGCCTGTGTATTTTGTCTGTATGTCGTCCTGCAGATCCAAAGCTTCAAATATGTCGTCAGTGTAATTCACCGGAAGCTGCGAGGAATTGGTGTAATAAGGAGCGAATTTGTCTGTTCGCGCGTCTTTTTCATTGGCCACTATTATATCATTGAATTTTTCCTTGTCTTTTTTGGCCATTCTTCTGGTAACGCCTTCGGCAGGAGTTGCCTCCAAGTTGTATAAATTGTTTGTCTTATTTTGAAAATCCAGCATTTTATTCCTCATAAAGTCCATAATTTCCAAGGCGAATTTTTTGCCTTCGTTTGACGCTATATTGTTTTTGATTGGGGCGAAATTAAGCAGAGCTTCATTCATGCCGATAATTCCGATAGTTGAGAAGTGGTTTTTCCAGTATTCGCCAAAGCGCTGTTTGACTCCTTCCAGATAATGCTTGGCATAAGGATAAAGGCCGTTGTTTGTTAAATCTTCCAAAACAGTTCTTTTTGTTTCCAAGCTTTCGCGGGCAACTTGCATTAAATTGGACAAATTATTAAAAAATTCTTCTTTGGTTTTTGATAAATACCCCAATCGCGGCAGATTAAGCGTTACAACGCCTATTGATCCTGTCAAAGGGTTGGCGGCAAACAGTCCGCCTCCGCGGCTTTTCAGCTCTCTATTGTCTAATCTAAGGCGGCAGCACATGCTTCTCGCGTCATCCGGCTTCATATCGCTGTTGATAAAGTTTGAAAAATAAGGTATGCCGTACTTGGCTGTCATCTCAAATACTTTTTCCGCCACCGGAGAATCCCAGGAAAAATCATTGGTGATATTGTAAGTAGGTATGGGAAAAGTGAACACTCTTCCTTTGGCGTCGCCGCCCATCATTAATTCGGCAAAAGCTATGTTTATCACGTCCATTTCTTCTTGAAAGTCTTTATATTTTTCCTTTTGCACTTGTCCGCCGATAATGGCGTTTTCCTCGCCGACAGTTTTGCCCGGCGTTAAATCCATGGTTATGTTTGTAAAAGGCGTTTGAAAACCAACTCGGGTAGGCACATTAATATTAAATAAAAACTCCTGCAGGCATTGTTTTACTTCTTTATGATTAAGCCGGTCATGCCTTACAAAAGGCGCTAAATATGTGTCAAAATTGGAAAAAGCTTCAGCTCCGGCCACCTCTCCCTGCAGAGTATAGAAAAAATTGATAATTTGCCCCAGGGCCGTCCTGAAATGATTAGCCGGCTTTGATTCAATTTTGCCGGAAACTCCGCCAAATCCTTGAATCAGCAAATCTTTCAGGTCCCAGCCGGCGCAATACGGCGCCAACAGCTGCAAATCATGAATATGCAAATCGCCGTTTTTATGCGCTTCCCTGATTTTCGCGGTGTAGACTTTATTTAGCCAATAATTGGATGATATTGCCGACGCAAGGTGGTTGTTAAGCCCTTGCAGGCTGTAGCTCATGTTGGAGTTTTCTTTTATCCGCCAATCGGATTTTTTTAAATAACCATCCATCAGATCATTGGAGTTGATCATTGACTTCATTTCTCTCAGCCGCGCCCGCTGGTCGCGATACAGGATATAGGCCTTAGCCATTTTTATCCGCCTATTCTCTATTAAAATTTCCTCTACAATATCCTGAACTTCTTCTACGGCAGGTATGCTGCGCGCGTGAAATTTTTCATTCAAAATTTTTACAACCTGGCTGCTTAGCTTTTGAGCCAGCTCCTTGTCCTGTATGCCGACAGATTCAGCGGCTTTTAATATGGCGTTAGTTACTTTTGCCGGTTCAAAATTTACAATTTCACCGGATCGCTTTCTGATTTGAGTTATATTGTTGTTTTGCATAGGGGATTTGATACTTATATGACTTACGCGCTTGCGTTATTTGACAATTAACGAGGTTTATTTCTACTTAATGCTAAAATACAAGAATATGAAAATATAAAAATACAATATTATTATGTTCAAAAGATGCTTTTATATTCTTGTATTTTCATATTTTCATTATTCGGTTTAAATCAAGATATTCGTTGTTTTTATTCAAACGCGCAACTCCTAAATTATCCTATTTTTTCTTGCCTTTTTTATTTTTAAGCAATTTATTTAACTCCCGCCTGAAAGTCTGCGCGTCTTTAAAGGATTCATAAACGCTGGCATAGCGGATATAAGCCACTTGGTCAACGCGCTTCAGGTATTTCATTACCAATTGCCCTATTTGGCTGGAGGTGATTTCGTTTTTTCGCATTGCCTGCAAGTCACGTTCAATGGAATTGACTAATTTTTTAAAGCTATCGTCGGTAATGGATCTTTTTTCCAAGGCCTTGCGCAGGCCTTTAATCAGTTTTTCGCGCGAGTAAGCTTCTTTGCGGCTGTCTCTTTTGACAATATTCAAATCAAGTATTTCCACTCCTTCATAAGTTGAAAAGCGGAAGCCGCACTTCAGGCATTCCCGGCGCCTTCTGATAGAAAGGCCGTCGCTGGCAACCCGCGAGTCAATTACTTTGGTATCTTCGTAATAGCAGACAGGGCATTTCATGGTTTAAATAAAAAAAACACCTGAATTTACCGGATTTTTTGAAAAAAGGATGTAAATAACGGTGTTTTATCTGAAAATTACTATATCTTGTATTCTATGATTATATTATACCACAAGATATAGTAATGTCAAAGAACAACAAATTGGCTTATTTTAGATTAAAATAAAATCAAATTTACAGATTTTTTAAAAAATTAATAATTGTTATTTTTTTGCCCTGTGGATATGTGGATAATCAGGCACTCAAATCTACAAATGCGGTACTCAAATCTACAAATAATATTCAAATCTACGAATGCTAAATAAAAATATTTGTAGATTTGCATTGCATTTGTAGATTTGAGTGCAGTAGATTTGAGTGTTATTACATCAAATTAATAAAAAGCGAAGCAATGGCCGCTGTTTTCGCCGCTATTGTGTTTTTCCAAAAAACAATGTAAAATGGAAGTACTAATTCCATAATGACGAAAAAATAATATGTATAAACGAATATTTAAAATAGATAAAATGTTAGATTGTTCGGCGTTGTTTACAATTTCCTTTTTGTCATTGCGGGCTTGCTGCGCCCGCCTCTAGAGGAACCCGCAATCCAGGGTCAAAATCTACGAACACGATTGACAGAGCATTCAGCTTTAGCGTGCGTATCCATGGATCCCGCATCATTTAATAATAAAATAATAATGAGTGTGCGGGATGACAAGAGAGGCAATCGCGTAAGTCAAACTTATAAACAACATTATTAAATCTTACAAAAGTTATCCACAACGGAATTAAAATAAAACCCTGTTATTTCAATAATAGGGTTTTATTATTTTGTAATTTCGCGGCATAGTTGTTGTTAGATTGTTTAATTATGCTAATCTTTGCCAATACGAGAACCGTTAAAAAATAATCGCGGCGGATTATAGTAATATTTTGGAATGTTTTATTTTTGTGTTATAATTAACAGCATAAACTTAAATATTTTTCTGAATAAACCCATACAGATTCATGGCTTAGCAGGAGGACAAAATTTATGCAAATTTATAGATAATGTTAAATAAAGATTAATTTAAATTATTGGTAAAAAAGTTTAATTTTTTATATTAAGGAGGGTGGCACCCAAAGAGTGGAGAACTTATTATTCTTTGAGTTTTTTTATTCTTGGATAGATCCTTACGATTAAATTTTGCTTTTTAAAACAAGATGGTCAAATTTAGAACCACGTATATGCAAGCAATAAATTTGCCCCGTGTTTTTTTTGGCAAACAGCAAAAAAAATCAACATTGAGCCTATTACGAAATCTGCGGAGTTTGTTACAATTCAGTTTAATGTATAAAAATAGTCAACTCGTGAAGTTTAATTCACCCCCCCCCCCGAATAAACTAACAATTCAAATTTTAAAGGAGGAATTTAAAATCCCCACTTTTATAGTGGGATTTTTTTTATTTATAATATAACACCCTATATGATACCCTACTTATTGAGGTAACGGCTGGGTGCCAAAATTTCCACACCGTTTCCCCAACAGAAAGGGTAGGGTATCATATAGGGCATTATAACTTTTTCATTTTATCTCTTGGGATATTTTTTGTCAACAATTTCTTTGGCCATTTCCATATCGCGAATGGCTTGAGGAGAAAGCTGGTATTTGGCGCGCAGATATTGGGCGAGTTCCGGCAGATCATCTTTATGATTCTCAATAAAGTTTGCTTGCTCCAATATTCCTGATACCGGAATGCCGTAGAATTTTGAAAGTTTAACAATCGTTTCAATGCCAACGGTTCTAAAGGTATTGCCAGTTTCTATTTTAGCAAGATTACTGGGAGCCATCTTGCATTCCTTGGCAACTTGTCTAATGCTTAAGTCCTGTTCTTGGCGAAGGCGCCGAAGATACTCCCCAAGTTTTTTGGTTTCAAATGAGATAATTTTTTTAGCCATAATGTTTTAATTTAAGTATTTGGAAAAAAATTAATATTTTATTTCTAATCATTAAATTTTGTATTATGGAAAGGCTGTGGATAACTTTATAAAAATAAATTAAAAGTTGCGCGAAATCCCCCCCCCCGCATTAATTAAGATATCATAAAAAATAAATTAGGGCAATAGTGAATAATTTGTTTCTTATAAGAAACAAAAATGGATAAAAAATACAAAGAATATCATTTATAAATTAATTTGTGTTTCTTATTGGCTTCAAAGTGTTAACAATAAGAGACAGGTAATAAAAGGCATTGCATAGTTTAAAACAGTTTGCTATAATAATGATTAAGAATAATTATATTGTTTCAGATGTTGCGCAAGATGATTTATTTAATCAGGCAAGAAATGACAATTTAATAAAAAGGGTCGGCACCCAAAAAATGGAAAACCTAAATTTTTTTAGGTTTTTTTGTTGGTTAAAATTATTAAAATATAAAAATTATTATGCGGGACAAGATAAAACAAAAATTAATTAAATTATTTCAACGATTAATACAAGGGAGAAAAAAACGATATTTTATTTCTTCTTCCTCGCCGGAGCATCAAGATCGTTACAGAAAAACTTTTTCTTCAAAATGAAATCATGCGGTGATATTATTTTTAATAAAATAACAAAGGTCGAATTTTAATAAACTATTAATAAATTTCATCCAGTCATTTCATATTATTTAGCTTTGGCTTGACTGAATGAAAATAAAAGATATGGCTGTAGAAAAATCAATGTCCAGTTCAAGCTTAGTGGAAGTAATTGATAGAATTCTTGACAAAGGCGTTGTAATTGACGCTTGGGTAAGAGTATCATTAGTCGGAATTGAGCTTCTAGCAGTAGAGGTAAGAGCAGTAGTTGCTTCTGTTGAAACTTGGTTAAAGTATGCAGAGGCAGTGGGCCTAACCGCTACTGCCTAAGAGCCGCTATTTTAAAGGAGAAATTGGGGCATCCTTTAAATTGCGCAGAAGCGTTTTATACCCTTCTGCAAGGATAATTATCCTAAAAAACTTAAAGCATGTCCTAAAACTACTTCTATGGATAATAATTTTAAAATTGCTCAAGATATTGTTGCCTCTTATGACGCTCGGATAAGAGTGGTTCAGCAAAGAGTTCAGGAGACGCGGCAATTACTGGAAGAATTCAGAAAAAGGAGAGAAAAAATGAGCCAAGAATTAAAACAAGCCCTGTCAAAGCATGGATCTTTAAGAAAGAAAGATTTTGATAAAATGATGGAAGAAATTCTAATTACCCAGTCAGGGCGGGAAGAAAATATAAAACAGATGTTAGCTGATTTTCAGGATCAGGAAATGCAAGTGCTTAGAAATCTTAGAGAAATGCTTAAGAAAGGCGAAAAATTACGGCTTAAAGATTTTAAAAAGACCCTATCTAAGATTAAAAAAGAACAGGAAATTAGAGAAAAAGAAAGTCCGGAAAAGATTCAGGCAGAATTTACTCAAATGCAATCAGAAGTAAAGAAAATGCTGGAGAATTTTAAAAAGGAACGAGAAAAAGTGTCTGTAGAATGGAAAAGTATGATAACTCTGATGGCTCAAAAAAGAAATTTTAAATCAACTAATTGAAAGTAAAGGAATTTCAATATTACCATTCGCATGTCCCGCTGTTATGCTTTCGGCAGTCCCGCTATCCCGCCCCTCGCTAGGAGCGGGAGGACACATTCAAATGGCGGGTTTGCGTAGCGAATAACTTATATATACAGGTAAAGTCAAAAATTTATGGCAAAAAGAATAAAAACAGTAAGATATAAAGAAATTACCTGCGCTTTTTGTAAAGGGAAAGGAAAAGATCCTTTTGGCATCCCCTCAAAAATGTCTAATTGCCAAGTATGCTGGGGCAAAGGCAAGGTTGCTATTGCTGATATTCCTCACGAGACATGCGGGGCTTGCAAAGGAACAGGAATTTTTGCGCATCACAGATTGCCATGTTCAGTTTGCAAAGGAAAAGGAATAGTGCCAAAAGATGGAAGAAAAGGACCCAAAGGATTAAATCCTGACACTGGACTTCCGGAAATTGGAAATTACTAATTATTTAATTTTTTTCAACCAAAGGTCGGAGGAGGAAATTTCCTTCTTTTAATTAATAATTTTTTTATTAACCCAATAATTAATGCTTAATTTCCAAATATTCTTTCAGAGCGAAAATTCCGCTTTGGCTAACAAAAGGCAGAATTAAGGAAATTGGGTATTAACTATTTTAAACTTTATGGCTTACGCGCAAGAACTAAAAAATTTAGTTGCTGAAATTAAAGTTGGCCACAGAGACAGGACAAGATATGTAAAGGACGTTAAAGAAGATACTCATAAGTTAATTGCTCAATTTCAGGGAGAATTAAAAGATATGGCCAGGGATCTTAAAGATTTTTTGGCGAAGAGTGAAGAAATCAGAAAAAAAGATTTTGAGGTAATGATAAGAGCTATCCAAGCGCGGGTAAAGGATATTAAAGGAGATACTGCTGACCTACTTGCTCAATTTGACAAAGAGATGAAAGAATTAGCTCATGAGCTTAAAGATTTTCTGGCGAAGAGTGAGGAAATAAGAATGGCTGGTTTTAGGGCAATAATGAAAGATATTATTGCAGGTATTGAAGCGATAAGAAGATCAGTAAGGCATTTGCTTGCTGATTATAAAGCAGAGCGAAAAGAAGCTGCTGGACACTGGGCTGATTTACAGAAAAGAGGATCAACTGTAGCTGAGGGGGAAGTAAAAGTAGAAGCAGAAGAACATCATAAACATCACAAAAAAGAACATCATAAGCATGGAAAGAAATAAAAGTCTCAATAACCAAATTCTAAAACTTTGGCAGGAAAGATGCCAAGTTTGATACATTCAAGGTCAAATTTATTCTATCTAAAATCATCTAAATTTTATTGGATTATTATATGCCTTATTTATCAACAGAAGAAGAGCAAGCGGTTATTGAGGCGCGGCCAATGGCTGACTTTATTGAAACTCCGTATGTAAAGCGGATTACCAGTCGAGCTTTAAATTATTTTAAAGTTGGCATCCCGGTTCATTTTAGAGGTCCTACGGGAACCGGTAAAACAACCATGGCTCTGCATGTGGCAAGCAAGATTGGCAGGCCGGTGGTTTTGTTTCATGGCGACGAAGAACATAAAACTTCTGATTTAGTAGGAGGCGAGCAGGGATATCACTACAGATATTTAAAGGATAATTTTATTTCCAGCGTCCTAAAAGTAGAACAAGATATGTCTAAGCGCTGGATGGATAATCGCTTGACTATCGCCTGCAAGCATGGCTTTACTTTAATATATGATGAGTTTACCAGATCAAAACCGGAAGCTAATAATATTTTACTTTCAATTTTACAAGAGAAAGTAATGGACCTGCCGATGAAAAGAGACGGAGATGAGCGCCACTACTTAAAAGTTCATCCTGATTTTTGCGCAATCTTTACTTCTAATCCTGAAGAATATGCCGGCACTCATAAAGCGCAGGATGCTTTAAGGGATAGAATGGTAACAATGGATTTAGAGTATTTTGACAGAAAAACCGAGGTTGCAATAACCCAGGCTAAATCAGGGATTCCCAAGGAAGACGCGGAAAAAATCGTTGATATAGTAAGAGGAATGAGAACAAGCAATCCTTGTGAATTTCCTCCGACTGTCCGCAGTTGTATTATTCTTGGCAAGGTTTTAGGAGCTATCAAAGGAAAGGTTTCGGCTTCTGACTCGCAATTTAAACAATTAGCTAAAGATGTATTAGTTTCACAGACTACTCGCAGCCCATGGTCGCCGCGCCGCAAAGAAATAGAAAATTTGGTTAAAGATTTAATTAAAAAATACTGTTAACTAAAAATTATGAAAACATCAATAAAAACGTTTCAAGATGTTAATAGTCTTCATGATTTAAGGACATACACCGGAGCAGTGAAGAAAAGCGGCAAGCCAGACCTTCCCACTACGGCTATTTTAGATTTGTATATGCGAAGGAATGAAAAAGACAGATTAACAGGAGAGTTAAAAAGGGCAAGAAAAAGAAGAGTACAACTGCAAACAAGATTGGAAGATGTGGAAAAAGAAATGAACAAACTTCTTGCCAAAGCTACTCAAACAGCAGTTAAGATACGAGGGGCGGCAGAAGGAGGAAGCGGCCGCAGCTCAAATGTCGGCGGGAAGAAAAAAGGAAAGATAGTATTAGGATATTAGCATTAGATTTATGACTACAAATGAACAAAGAGTTTTAGAGATAATTTGGGATTGGGGAGGAGAGGCTTCAGTTAATATTATTACCAGAGAAGCGAACATTAGTATTGATTATGCCCGGCTTATTTGCGAGAGCTTGGCAAGGGAAAGTTGTATTGATTTTTCGCGCTCCAAATTGTGCAATATAAAAGATAAAGGAAAGTTAATAGCCGCAAGAAAAAAAGACCGGAATCTTCACCTCGTTAGAAGTCAAAAATTTTTTAACGGGGCAAGAAAAATTGTTCTTCCTGAAAGGCTGAGTAGGTTTGGTTTAGGTAAAGATAAAAAAGGAAAATTAATTCTAAACTATTGATTTTAGGGTATGGTTAAATATAAAAAAAGTGAAAAAAAGAACACTGATCAGGCAAGGGAAGAATTAGAGATGCTTGAAGATTTGCCTTTGGTTGGAGGATTAATTAAGGGATTGGGGAAATTTATTGATTTAGCGGAAAAAGTTGAAGAAGCCGGGGGAGAGATTAGAAAAGAAGGAAAAATCAGGGGTTTGGGAAAAGGAAAGGATGCTAAAGGGGTTTATGGATTTTCAATAAGAAGCGGTATTGGCGGCCGGCCGCGAGTGCAAACTTTTGGCAATATTCGGCCTGTTGAAAAAAAAGCCGGTAAAAAGGAAGTTGAGGTTGTGGAAAATAGAGAGCCGATAGTTGATGTTTTTAACGAGAAGGATCACATTTTAATTATCGCTGAACTTCCCGGCATTGATGAAAAAGCCATTAAACTTGATCTCAAGAAAGACATTCTTATAATTGAAGCCGGTAATCAAGACAGGAAATATGCCAAAGAGATTTTACTGCCGGACAGCGTAGATTTCCAGTCCCGTAAAATAGATTTTAAAAACGGGATATTAAAAGTGAAGTTAAAAAAAATATTTTAGAAAAAGTTAGCGGGTTAATTCACACAGATATAATCCCAATGCCGCAAATTATGTCTGCATGCGAATATAAATACGCCGAAGGATTGTTTCATGATTTATGATTAAAAAAGCGCAAACAAAATCAATAGTTCTTAAGATAGCAGAAGCCCGGAGCAAGGACGCGGGCAGGGCAATAGCCAGAGTAGACCCTGAATATTTTGCAAAAATTCAGGCAGATGCAGGAGATATAATTAGGTTAAAAGTGGAGGGTAAAGAAGTAGTAGCCAAATTAATGCCCGCTTATTCAGAAGATCGCGGCAAAGAGATTGTTCAAATAGATGGCATAGCGCGAGACAACCTTAAGACAGGTTTAGATGAAAAGGTTGAAATTCAAAAGACTTCTTATGAGAAAGCTAATACTTTAGTTTTATCTCCTTTAAGTTTAGACGGATCTTTTAAAAAACAAGAAAGTAGTGAATATTTGGCCAAAATATTAGACGGCACCCCGGTTTTAAAAGGAAATAAAATAAGAGTAACCTTTTTTGGCAGTAAATCCCAGGATTTTTTAGTGGAAGCTACTGACCCTCAAGGAGCTGTTTTGATTACTCCCGCTACTTTAATCAAGATCAAGGGAGAAGCAAAAGACAAGCAGGGAGTAGGAGTCACTTATGAAGACATCGGAGGACTTAAAAAAGAAATCGGCAGGATTAGAGAGATGATTGAACTTCCCTTAAAATATCCCGAGGTTTTTGAGAGATTAGGCATAGATCCTCCCAAGGGAGTTTTATTATACGGACCCCCTGGTTGCGGCAAAACTTTGATTGCCAGAGCGGTAGCTAACGAAACTGATGCTTATTTTACTTCTATTTCCGGGCCTGAAATCATGGGCAAATTTTATGGGGAGTCAGAAGCAAGATTAAGAGAAGTATTTGAGGATGCCCAAGCTAATGCCCCTGCCATTTTAGTTATAGATGAAATTGACGGCATTGCCCCTAAAAGAGAGGATATGGGCGGAGAAAAACAAGTGGAAAGAAGAGTGGTTGCCCAATTGCTGGCTTTAATGGATGGCTTGGAATCAAGGGGCAATTTGGTAGTTATTGGAATCACTAATATTCCCAATACCCTGGATCCGGCATTGCGAAGACCGGGCCGATTTGATAGAGAGATTGCCATTAGTATTCCTGATAAAAATGGCAGAAAAGAAATATTGGAAATTTATACTAGAGGCATGCCCCTGGGAGAAGATGTTAATTTAGACAAGCTATCTGAAATAACCCATGGCTTTGTGGGGGCAGACTTAGAAGCTTTGGTTAGAGAGGCAGCCATGTCGGCTCTGCGAAAAATCATGCCGGAGATTGAATTTGCTAAAGAATATATTCCTTATAAAAAACTTTTAGAGATGGAAGTAACCGCGGATTATTTTATAGAAGCATTAAAAGAAGTTGAGCCGTCAGCTTTAAGAGAAATTTTTACTGAAATTCCTGATGTTAGGTGGAAGGATGTGGGAGGTTTGGAACAAATAAAGCAGACCTTAAAAGAAACCATTGAGTGGCCATTGAAATATAGCAAACTTTTTGATTATACCAAAACCAGTCCGTCTAAAGGAATTTTGCTTTACGGCCCTCCCGGAACAGGCAAGACTTTAATAGCCAAAGCAGTAGCGTCTGAATGCGGCGTAAATTTTATTTCTGTCAAGGGTCCTGAGCTTTTATCAAAATACATAGGAGAATCTGAAAAAGCAGTAAGGGAAGTTTTTAAAAAAGCTAAGCAAGCCAGTCCTTGCATTGTTTTTTTTGATGAGCTGGACAGTTTGGTTCCTGCTCGCAGCCAAAACGTTGACTCCTCTGTAACTCAGAGAGTAGTAAGCCAATTTTTAACTGAACTTGATGGCATTGAAGAGCTTAAAGGGGTTGTAATCCTTGGAGCTACCAACCGCTTGGATTTGATTGACCCTGCATTGCGCCGAACCGGCCGCTTTGATTTTCTTTTAGAGGTGCCAAAGCCGGATGGGAAAACAAGGTTGGAGATATTTAAAATTCATACAAGAGGCAAGCCATTGGCTAAAGATGTGAATTTAGAAAATTTAGCTAAAGAAAGCAAAGGATTAGTAGGATCTGATATTGAAGCCATTTGCAAGCAAGCTTCAATTTTAGCTATTAGAGAATTTGTTAAATTTATCCGCGATGATTCGCGCCCGCTTACTAAGGCTTTGCGGGCAGGCAGTGAAGCGGTCGGGTTAAAAAGTTTAAAAAACTGCCAAAAATTTAAAATTACTAATAATCATTTTAAAATAATATGGAATCAAATGCAAGCCCCAAAAGCATCATAGAAGGATTAAAGGAGGCAGGGGAAGAATTAAACAAAGCGCCCCAGATAGAGTTTGCTATGAGCAGAAAACCGCTTTCTCCCTTAAAGGAAGAAGCGCAACAAATTAATTCAAAAGTAAAAGAAGAGAACATTGATTTAATTAAAAAAATAAATGAGCATCAAAAGGAAATAGCGCGGGAACAAATAGCTTTAGAAAAGACCTATCAGGAAGTTAAGGAATTAGAAAAAAATTTAGAGATGAGGATAATGTTATTAAAAAAGCTGCAAAGCAAAAGCAAGGAGTTTATAGATGAATTAAGAATGGCAGAAAAAGAGAATTTTGATATATTGGATCAAGCAAAAGATAAATTAAAGTCTTCTAAGTTATATGAATAGTGAATTAAAAGTTTTAAAAAAAATTTGGGAAAATAAAGAAGAATCCAATATTAAATTAATTTCCAGCCAGACAAAATTCGGCATTGATTACATTCGTTATATTTGCGATTGTTTATTTAAAAAAGGATGGATTAAGCCGATTAAAGGAAAACGGGATTGGTATAAGATCGCTTTTAAAGGAATAAAAGAACTGGAATGTAGATGTTTAATAAAGCCGAAAGTTTTTAAAAAAGAAAAAAATATAGAAAAAGTAATTTATTATTTCCCTAAAAAATTAAAGGTAAAGCCGTTAGAGGATAACTTTAAGTATTTAGCAAAAAAGGTTAGCAGTAAAAATCCAGAGAATAAATTTGAGCCGGAAGAGAAAAAATTAAATTTAGGCCAAAGTATTGAGAGGGCGGCTTGTTTTTTAAACCCGGTTAGAAATTATTTTGAGAAGATGAGAAATAAATAGGAATAGTAAATTTTTAACCGGGCGAAAAGGTCGAAAAAGAAGAGGAAAAAATAAGTATTAAATAAAAAGTATGACAAAACAACAACATGCCCGCGGTTCTATGGCTAAAGAGAATCGTACAAAAACAAATAAATTGGTTTTACCGCAAATGGGCAAAGGATTAGATGTCGGCACCGCTTTTATTTACTGCGCTCAAAAAATAAATTCACAGGTAAGTTTTAGGGCTCAAAGAGATGCTTTTTTCGATGTTGAATATTCTGAATTTACCCAAGGGATATTAGAAAAAAGTAATGTCAAATATGTCCTGGGTCAAGATAAAATTTATGTGGTGGGAAGCGATGCTATGAAGTTTGCTAATGTTTTTGGCGGCAACACCAGAAGACCGCTAAAGAGCGGAGTAATTAGCGCTAAAGAAACCGAAGCATTGCCGATTATTGAATTGATAATAAAAAGCGTTTTAGAGCCGCCTGCTGAAAAAAATGAAATTTGTTATTTTTCTGTTCCCGGCCCTCCAATTGACGCGGATTTTGATAATATTTACCATCAAAATATAATAAAAGGATTTCTTGAAAAATGGGGGTACCAAGCAAAGCCCTTGAACGAGGGTTTAGCGGTAATTTTTTCTGAATTAGCAGAAGATAATTTTACGGGCATGGGCATATCATTTGGCGGCGGAATGGCTAATGTCTGCCTATCCTTAATGTCTGCGCCGGTGTTTTCTTTCAGCGTGGCTAAAGCCGGGGACTGGATTGATGAACAAGTTGCCATTGTTACCAATGAGCCAATCAGCAAAATTACTACCTTTAAGGAAAACTTTTTAAATCTTAAAAAGAGCGAAAGCAGTATGACTAAAACTGAGCATGCCCTTTCTATTTATTATGATCACCTGATTGAATATGTTTTGGATCAAATAAAAAAAGAGGTTGAAGAAAAGGGCAAAATTCCTGAATTTGAAACTCCCATTCCGATAATTGTTTCAGGAGGTACGGCAAATCCGCAGGGATTTATTGAAAGGTTTAAAGAGATACTTGGGAAAACGAGTTTTCCTTTAAAAGTAAAGGAAGTAAGGATGGCTCCGCATCCGCTTTATACTGTTGCCAAAGGAGCGTTAATCGCCG
This sequence comes from Candidatus Falkowiibacteriota bacterium, assembly GCA_013791585.1. Lineage (GTDB taxonomy): Bacteria > Patescibacteriota > Patescibacteriia > Patescibacteriales > VMTK01 > VMTK01. The sequence continues at coordinate 15,135 of VMTK01000026.1, read as the reverse complement.
CTATTGCTGATAGAAAAAGAACAAATTAATGGGATGCTCTTGCGGATATTGGCTCGCTATTGCTCGCGATATCTGCAAATACTTGCTATGGATAATTTGGCATAGTCTAATAAAATTTTCTAACTAGATAAAAATGGGGAAATATATTTATTGCGTAATTGAGCAGAATAAAGATAAAAGAGCCGCCCGCGATGCTTTCGGCCAAGCCAATGCCAGCGGCCTTAGCTATATTGGAATTAATCATCAAGTTATCAACATTCTCAATTATCAAGATATAGCAGCGGCAGTTTCAGATACCCCGGTTATTAATTTTGATCGTTTAGATAAAAAAGAACTAACAAGGCATATTGCCATCCACCAGCAAGTGAATGAAGAAATAATGAAAGATTATAATGTTGCGCCAATGGCTTTTGGGATTATTGCTCCTAATAATGAAGAAATAAAATGTATTTTAGCGAAAGCTTATATTCAATTTAAAACAGCTTTAAAAACAACAGCAGGCAAGGTTGAGTTTGCGGTTCAAGTCTGGTGGGATCAAAAAAAGCTGCTTGAAGAATTAGTTAACACTAATTCAGAAATTCAGGGGCTAAGACAGCAGTTGTCCGTCAAAACAAGTATTCTGGGTCTGCCGCTTAAATTGAAGTTAGGCAGACTAATCCAGCGGCAGGCAGAAGCTTATAAGCAAACTAATATCAAGAACATTGAAGCATTCTTAAGAATCATGGCTCATGACTTCACCTTAAATAAATTAATCAGCGAGGACATGATAGCCAACTTTTCTTTCTTAATAGAGAAGTCCAGAGAGTTTGAATTGGATAGTAAAATGCAAGAATTGGGTAAAAAATACGAAGGGAAATTAAGGTTTAGGTATATTGGCCCAATGCCCCCCTATAGTTTTGTTAATATTAATCTTAGTTTAGGTAATTTTGAAATAATAAATAAAGCAAGAAAATTATTGAGCCTGGGCGAGGAAGCTAGTCCCGAAGAAATTAAAAAGGCTTATTATGCCCTTTCCCATCAATATCATCCGGATAAGCATCAAGATAATCAGGAAACAGCAGAACAAATGAAAAAAATAGTTCGCGCTTATAGTATTCTAAAAAGTTATTGCAAAAGCTGTGGCAGTTTTTTTGGAGAAAACAGGAATCAAAGATATTCTTTTAAGGAAGAAGATGTAAGAAATTCTTTAATTATTAAATAATTTTTAAAGGTCGAATTTTATTATAATTCATAACCCCTACTTATCTTTTAAGCATTACTCTTTATAGAGTTCGCATTATAAAATTGCGTTGCGAGACTAATTGCGCGGCAAGTCTATTCATTTTAATGCTTAAAAAATGCAGGGCAAATAATATCTCAAAAATATGGCATTAAAATATAATCTTACAACTATTGGTCGCTGGGCTTTAATCGGAGGCATAGCGTTTGCAGTGCTGGCTGGCTTTGCCGCTATTCCGTATCTATTAGTTATTCTGTTTGTTTTAGGTTTAATTGTTGGATTTTTAAATGTAAAAGAAAAAGAAAGCATTCCGTTTCTTGTGGCCGTGATCACCTTGCTTTTAATTGGAGTCGGCGGTTTACAGCTTGGAAAATTAACATTGGCAGTCGCTTCAATTTTGGAAAATTTTATCGCTTTTATAGCAGCTGCCGGATTGGTGGTGGCTATAAAACAGGTCATTGTTGTGGCTAAACCAACTTCGCAAGAATAGAGATTTTTATAAAGCAATTATTATTAAAATTATGGCCGCTGAAGCAAAAGGAAAATCCCAAATCAGAGTCCCAAATGACAGGCCTGCGGGGCAATCAGACTCAGATCAGGGTAAATATCTTTATTGTGTTATTAAAGAAAGCAAGCCCCAAAAGTTTAAAATTTTGCGGCAAGCCCCGTTAGATATTACAAGAGCGAATAAAAAGAATCAAGAGAACAAATATCTAACGGGGCAGGAAGGAAAAGAAGTATATATTATTAATAAAGGAGGATTGGCAATGGCAGTCACTGACACGGCAAAAGATCAGTATTCTTTTATTAAAGAACACCTAACCCGCCATCAAAAGGTTATTGAAGAAGTGATGAAACAAGGATATGATGTTTTACCGGTTCGTTTTGGCACAGTGGCCAAGAGCGCGGAAGATGTTAAAGAAAAAATATTAAAGCCAAAAAGAAAAGAATTTTTAGAAACATTTCCAATAGTGGAAGGGAGAGTAGAATTGGGCATTAGGGCATTTTGGAAAGATATGCCAAGTATTTTTCAAGAAATAGTTGAGGAGAATCAAGAAATTCAAATTGCAAAAAGAAACGCCCAGAAAAATCCCCATCAATTTAGAATTGCCGGCGTAGGTGAATTAATCCAAAAGGCAGTTGACTCTAAAAGGGAAAGGGAAGCCGGAGAGCTCTTGAAATCTTTAAAAGAATTAGCGGTAAAGTTTAAAGAAAGAGAGTTGATAAGATTTTTAGAACCGATGAGAGATTCAATGATTTTCAGTTATGCTTTCTTGGTTTCAAAAAAAAATGAAAGAGAGTTTGATAAAAGAGTGCATGTTTTAATCAAAAAGTACAATAAGAGAATTAAGTTTATATATATTGGCCCTATTCCTGCTTTTAATTTTGTAGAATTGCATTTAAAGATATGAAAAAGGAAATTTCAGCAAAAATTTCTAATAGGGCAAAAAATCAGTTTCTTGTTAATAACAGATTGAAGTTTATTGTCTTTGGCGGCAAGGGTGGCAGCGGCAAAACTACTTGCGCTTGCGCAACCGCTTTATACTTAGGCCAAAAATACAAGACCAAAAGAATTTTAATAGTTTCTACTGATCCGGCCCCTTCCATTGGCGATAGTTTTAATGTAGAGGTTGGCAATAAAATTACTAAAATTCAAGACAATATCTGGGCTTATGAGATGGAGGCTAAAGAATTAATGGAAGATTTTCGCAAGCAACATTCAGAAACTATAAAAATTTTACTTGATCGGGGAACTTATCTTGACAGTGAGGACATAGAACAATTTACTTCTCTGGCTATGCCAGGCATGGATGAAGTAATGGCTATTATTAAAATTGCTGAGCTTTTAGAAAAAGAATATGATCTGATTATTCTTGATACCGCTCCTACCGGGCACACTAAGATTCTTTTATCCCTGCCTCAAGCGATGAAAAGATGGATAAAAGCGGCAGACCTGATGATGGCAAAACATCGGTTTATTATGAAGCGGATAAGAAGAAAATATATTAATGATGAGTGTGATAAATTTTTAACAAAGACCTTGGCTGATATAGAAAGAGTGGAAAAACTTTTAAAAAATCAGGAAACAACTGAATTTGTGCCAGTAACTATTCCCGAACCAATGAGTATTTTAGAGACAGAGGAATTAGTTAAAGATTTGGATATAATGAAAATTTCAGTAAAAAGTATTATTGCTAATCGCATGGCAACAGTTGAAGGAGAATGCTCGCTTTGCGCTTCCAGAATAAAAGAAAAAGAAAAATATCTGAAAATGATTGAAGAAAAATTTTCCGCCAAAGGCGGATCCGTCTCGGGCGGAAAAGATTATCAGATTTTGAAGATGCCACTTTTCCCCGCTGAAATTAGGGGTCAAGATTCTTTAAATGAGTACGCTCGGATTTTATTCGCGGAGAAGGAGTTTGAGATTATTTTGCCAAAAAAATTGCCTGAATTTCCAGAAATTCCTCAAGGCAAAATGGCAAAGTTTTTAAAAAAGGATTTAAGCTTTGTCATCTGCGGCGGGAAAGGAGGAGTGGGCAAAACTTCAATAGCGGCAGCTACGGCTATGGCACTGGCTAAAAAGCATAAAGAAAAAAAAATTCTTATTACCACCACTGATCCGGCTCATGCTCTTTCCAATATTTTTGATCAAGACATTCCCTTGGCCGCGGAAGCAGTTTCTATCAGAGGTTTTAATAACCTTTTTGCCATAGAAATAGATACTCAAAAAAGTCTTAGAGATTTTAAAGATGAATATAAAGAGAGTATTAAGGAGTTATTTAATAAGTTTACAGGACCGGGAGCAGAAGTGGTTTACGATCAGCAGGTTATGGAAGAGTTGATGGAACTTTCTCCGCCAGGGCTTGAAGAGCTAATGGCTTTAAGAAAAGTTATGGATTTGGCGGGTGGGAGCAAATATGATATTTATGTTTTGGATTCAGCCGCTTCCGGCCATTTGCTTAGATTCTTAGAACTTCCCGGCTTGGTTAGAGAATGGCTTAAAAGTATTTTTAAAATACTTCGCAAATATCAAGGATTAAAATTAGAAGGAATTGCTCAAAAAACAGTAAATTTATCCAGAGATATTAGAAAAATTCAGAAAATTTTATTTGGCTCCGCGAAAACAGAATTTTTAATGATTACCATTCCGGAGGAGATGGGTATAAGAGAAATGGAAGATTTGGACGGATCTTTAGAAAGCATGGATATTAATTATAATTATATTATTGCCAATTTTATAAATCCTGCTTCCAAATGCAATTTCTGTTTAGCCAAAAGAAAAGGTCAAGAAAAATATCTGGGTATAATTAAAAAACAATATCCCTTGAAGAATTTAATTTTAGTTCCTTTATTACCGCATGATATTAGAGGAATTGATTCATTGCATAGCTTTTCTAAAATATTATACGGAATATAATTTATGTTTATTATAGATGATTTATTACTGCTCCCGGCCAGAGGATTTATGGGGGTTGTTCATAAGATTAATGATATGGTGGCAGAAGAATTAACAGATACTCCTGAAAAACTCAAGAGAGAGCTTTTGGATATTCAAATGCGTTTGGAAATGGAAGAAATTACTGAAGCAGAATATCAAAAAGAAGAAGAGGAAATTTTAGAGAGATTAGAGATTTTAGAAAAAATAGGAGAATAAATAATTTATTAAATTTATATTATTATGACAAAAACAATAAAGAACATTTCTAATGATGTAAAATCAAATCTTGAGCCGAAAGAGCTTGTTGAGAAAGCAAAAAAACAGCTGGCTGATTTAACCGGTTTTTCCTCGCCAGCCGGGATAGGATTTAAAAAAGAAGGCGAAGAATGGGTAGTTAAAGTTGAAATTGTTGAAAAGAAATCTATCCCGGACGGGATGGATGTGTTAGGAATTTATAACATTAGGCTAGATGCAAAAGGCAATTTACTTGGCTATGAGCGAAAAGAAATGCGAAAAAGAGTAGATACTGGAATCAGCAGCGAAGAATAAGCTATTCAAACTTTATGAAACAGGGATTATATCTCTATTGCGTTAGAGCAAAAACTAATTCCAAATTTTCCGCAGAAGGAATTGATAGGGGTCAAGTTTTTACTGTCTTTTTCAGGGATTTAGAAGCAGTGGTTAGCAATGTTTCTTTAAAGGAATTCAGCTCAAAAGAAATTCAAAATAAAGCGCAAGAAAATTTAAAATGGGTAAAAGAAAAAGCTCAAATTCATGAGCAGGTAATAGAGGAAGCGATGGAATTTCAATTTTCTCCTTTTCCAGCAGAAAAGAATCCCTTTAAAAATAAAAGATTAAAAGAGGCAATTCCCATGAAATTCGGCGCTATTTTTAACAGCGAAGAAAAAATAAAGGAAATGCTTAAAACATATTACCTTAAATTCAAAGAAAATCTAAGAAATTTATCAGGAAAACAAGAGTGGTCGGTAAAGGCGTATTTAAACCGCCAAACTTTTAGTAATGAAGTTAAAAGAGTTAGTCCGGTGGTTCTGGAAAAAGAAAAAGAAATAGCCCTGCTTCCCGAAGGAACGGCATATTTTATGCAAAAGCAGATAGATGATGCTGTTTTAAGGGAAGCAGACAGAGCTTTGGAAAATTATATTGACAGTTTTTTTAGAAATTTAAAAGAATGCGCGGTTGCTGGAACCAAAGGTAAAATTTTAGAAAAAGAATTGACAGGTAAATCTTTGCCCATGATTTTAAATGCGATTTTTCTTATTTCAGAAGAAAAATTAAAAGACTTTGCAAGAGAAATTAATAAATTAAATAAAGAATATAAATCTAAAGGTTTTAATTTTGAGTATAGCGGCCCATGGCCGCCTTACAATTTTATTAAATGGCAAATACACTAATAATTTTATCCAAACCAAAAGAACAGCGAGTAACTCTTATTGATGCTTTAGATAAAGTTCTTGAAAAAGGGGCTGTGATAAACGGGGATGTAGCAATAAGAGTAGCTGATGTAGATCTTATATATTTAGGATTAAGAGTTCTTCTAACCTCTATTTCTAAAGTAGAGGAAATGTCCGGTAAAAATTGGAAAAGCGCCGGGACTGATTATTATCCCAGCCGAGAACCAACCAAGGAAGATTTAGAATATATTGCCAAGCTGGAGCAAGAAATAAAGAGGGCAGAAGCAAGTATTCCCAAGCTCATTGATGCTGATAATCCCCAAAAAGCGGAACAAGGCATAGCAAAATTAGTTTTAACTCTCGTGGAGTTATTAAGGAGGTTAATGGAAAAAGAGGTTATTAGGCGGATGCAAAAAGGATCTCTTTCTAATACGGAAATTCAAAAGTTAGGAATGACTTTTAAAGCTATGGAGAAGAAAATGCAGGAGCTAAAAACGGTTTTTGGAATTGAAGATGAAGAATTGAATTTAGATTTAGGACCCCTGGGCAATTTAATGTAATAAAATTATTAGGACTAAACAATTATAAATATTAAAAAAAATTTATGTCAGAACAAATTAGCCATGGTATAGAAGCTACGAATTTAGCTGATATTTTAGAGCGCGTTTTAGACAAAGGCATTGTTATTGCTGGCGACATCCAGATTAAACTTGCTGATGTGGAGTTGCTCACAATTAAAATTAGGTTAATGATAGCTTCAGTGGATAAAGCTAAGGAAATGGGAATTGATTGGTGGGAAACCGATTCTTATTTAAGTTCGCGAGCCAAAAAGATAGAGATAGAAGAAGATTATGTTAGGGCAAGGAAGATGGCGAAAAAGCCGGAAAAACAGCTTAAATTCAATACTAAACAGTAATAAATCAATTATTAGCTTTTACATAGTGTTGCGTTAGATTCTGGAAACCAAGATATGTTTGGAAAAAATAAATATTCCACTACCATTATTGATTCTTCAGCCAAACTTGAGGGAAAATTATCATCCCTGGCAGATTTGGTTGTGAGCGGCAAGATAGATGGCATGATTGAAAATACTAAAAATGTTAAGATTAGTAAGTCGGCCATGGTCAAGGCTGACATTAAGGCTAACAGCATTATTGTAGCTGGCAAGGCAGAAGGTAATGTTGAGGCGAAAGAAAAATTACACATCACTAAAACAGGGTGGATAAAGGGCGGCATTAAATGTAAGATTTTAAGTATTGAACGAGGCGGTATGATTAATGGCCAATGCCTTATGTCTGTGGAAGCCCAAGCTATTAAAGAGAAAGCGGACTTTTAAAAATTTAAAGTAGGCGAAGCCGCATAAGTTAATGGAAATTTGAACGCGGCGCATCAATACGCGGTTGATAATACAGGAACTATTCCGGCGAACATTCCCGCATCAGCTGACTGTTCCGGAGTCGCAACGAATGAAATATGCAAGACAGGAGGCTCTTGCTCCAGCCTTGTTGATCTTTCCGCGCTAACCGCCAATGAAATATATCTGGTTTCAATGCCTTATGATCCAAGCGGCGCTACCACAAATGGTGCGGGTCATCATATAGCCAAAAGCGCCAATGGCCGAATTACCGTTTGCGCTCCGGATGCTGAATTAGATGTCGTGATTAGCGCTACAAGATAATATTTAAAGCGACATTTTGCTTTGTAAAACTCGTTTGCTATTTTTAAGCGCGGGTTTTTATTTGGGATTTTACGTCCAATAAGGTATTTTGCGCCACTCAAATCTACAAATGCTAAATAAAAATATTTGTAGATTTGCATTGCATTCGTAGATTTGAGTGTAGTTATAATATATTAATAAAAAGCGAAGCAATGGCCGCCAGTGCGAAAGTCCAGTTAAGTCCGAAGTTTAAAGCCACTAAAATGGCAAAAATCAGCATCAGTATTTTGCCCATTTGAACGGCTATTTCTTTCAGGACAGTATATTCATCAACATAGTGTCCGCGATCCGCCATTATTTCATAGTTTAGCGTGTCAAAAGGCGTATCTTTGAAAATTTTCGTGAAAACATGGTATGTTCCGATAAAAAAAACTTGAGATGCGGTTAAGACGAATATTTTTCCTATCCAGCCAATGGCGTATAGCGCGGTTCCCCAATGCAGCATCTTTCTTTTATTAAAAAGATCGGTATATTTCCCCGCGGTTAGTTGAAGAATAATAGAAACAAAGATGATTAATGATGATATCGTGCCAACTTCCAAGTAATTGCCGTTAAATATTTGCCAAATAAAAATAGGCCATATAATCAGTCCGACAGAGCTTTCCGCGCCGTTGGCCGTGTTCGCGAGAATAAGCTTTCTATTCTCTTTCGCAAAATATTTTTTCCAGGTTTCCAAAATTCCCCAGCTAAAGCTCTCGTGCGTTCTGGGAAGCGCTAAAAACGGGATGCCGGCTGACAGGTAAAGGATTATCGCGATAATAAATACGATGTCAAAATCAAACCGCATTATTAAAAATCCGGCGGCTATCGGCATAAGTACGCTTAAGAACGAGTGAGTAGCCCAAATTAAGCTTACTTCCTTGCCTCTGTTGATCTTGTCCGTGAACTTGGCGAAATCAGTATGAAAAGGCAGCCAAAACAGCATGCGAGAAAAAGTTAAGGCAACCACGGATAATATTAAAAATAATTGAGGGTTTTTGTCCAAAAAGAAGAGGCAGGTATAAAACGCCCCGTCCATAATCACGCTAAGCCGAAGGGAGCGGCGCAGGCCTATTTTATTTAAAAGCTGAGCCCCTATCGGCAGGATTAAGAGATAAATTACATGGCCGATGATAAAATACAGAAAAACAAATTCAACGCGATAGTTTAATTTAGTCAGCAAAAAAATCGGCAGAAACAAGCCGATCAAGCCGCCGGCGGCGAATTGGATCATTCTGCCGGAAAACAAGGCGACGAAACCTTGAGATAAATTGCCGTTGAAGTAACGCATAACCTATTAAAGTATTATTTAATTAACGGGTTAACGAGTTAACGGGTTGTTGTTTAAAATTTAATTAACTCGTTAACCCTTTAATTCGTTAACAAAAAAATAAATAATTTTTATTACGCGATTTAGTGTCCTATCATAACAGCTATCGGCTTTAATTTGACTATGGGCTTTGCCAAATCGCTTTGGTTTTTTATCACTTGTTCAATATTTTTGTAAGCTTGCGGAGCTTCGTCAAACTTGCCCTGCCATCCGGCGAAAACCACTCCTTTAATCGCTTGGTCGGCCCGCTCTTTTGTTAATTTCTTGTTGGCTTCCCGCCGCCCCATTGCTCTGCCGGCTCCATGCGCGCAGCTCATAAAGCTTTCAGGATTGCCAAGCCCCTCCACAATAAAGCTTGGCGCTCCCATGCTTCCGGGAACTATTCCAAGCTGGCCGGCAAAAGCGCGCGTCGCGCCTTTGCGGTGGACAATAACTTCTTTCCCAAAATGGCTTTCTTTTGCCGCGTAATTGTGGTGGATGCTGATATATTTTTCTTTAATTTCGTTTTTATAGCCGTGTTCCATGGCAAAGTTTATGAATTCACAGCCGGTAATATTGTTAAAAATATCCATGAAGCGCTTGGCCATTAAATCGCGGTTAGCTCGGGCGAATTCCAAGCAATAATTCATGGCTTGCCAATAATCTTGCCCGTCCTTGGAATCTAATTTTAAGAAAGCCAAGTCTTTGTCAGGCAATTTTATATTATTAACCTCGCAGTATTGCTTGGCTTTTCTATGGAAAAAATTCGCTGTTTTATAGCCGAAATTACGGGAGCCACTGTGAAGCATCAGCCAAACATTGCCATTGCTTTTTATTTGCCATTTTGAATCATCAATTTCTTGTAAAATTTCCAAAAAATGGTTGCCTCCGCCCAATGTGCCAATCTGGTTGCGCGCGGAATCAAGCTCTTTTTGTATAATAGAAACATTCGGCGCCCTATCAAAACCTTCCCAAACTTGCGCCTGTTTATGGTGGGTGAAGCCGGTTGGTATGTCTCTGCGCAGCTGATTTAAAATTTGTTTTAAAGAATATTCGTCAATTTTCATGATAGAAGTTTTTACGGCAATTACGCCGCAGCCGATATCAACTCCAACCGCATTGGGCGCGATTATATCTTCAGTGGCCAAAACTCCGCCGATAGGCATGCCATAGCCGACATGGGCGTCAGGCATAATAGCAATGTGGTGGAAAGCCCCGGGCAGATTGGCAATGTTCCTTGCCTGTTTTTCCGCGTCCGGCTCAATATCGTCCAGCCACATCTTTATGGGGATTTTTTCTTCTTTTATTGTCTTCATTTGTTTTTCAAAATTTTCTCCGCTTAACAATTGAGCAATTTAACAATTTATTTTATCACTATATTAATAAGTTTCCCCTTAACAAATATCACTTTAATAATTTTTTTGCCGTTCGTCCACTTTTTAATCTTATCACTCTCCAAAGCGATTTTTTGCGCTTCTTTCTCGCTTATATTAATTGGCGTCTCAATAGTATCGCGCAATTTGCCGTTGATTTGAATCACAAGATTAATAATATCATCTTTGATTAATTTAGGATTATGTTTCGGCCATTTTGCTTTAAAAATTGATTGTTTAAACCTTTCCGCTTTATCATCCGTAGCTTTAGCGAAGGATGACCACAGCTCTTCAGCTAAGGCAGGCGCGAAAGGAGCGACAAGAATCAAGAATTTTTCCCAAGTTTGGCCGGAAATATTTTTTTCCACGCTCAAGCTGTTGGTAAGCTTCATTAGGCGAGCCACGGCTGTGTTGTATTTTTGCTCTTCAAAATCGTCTGTTACCGCCTTAATGGTTTGATGCAGTTTTTTTATTATTTTTTTATCATCTTCATAATTATTATTTATTTTTTCTTCAAGCCGATCTATCCTTTCCATCCAGCGCTTGGCGCCCTGCACGCCCGAATCGCTGAACGATCGGTCTTCATTCAACGGCCCCAAAAATAAAAGATAAGTTTTTAGCGCGTCATAGCCGACTTTGGCGCCGTACTCTTCCGGATTCACGACATTGCCTTTTGACTTGCTCATTTTTTTGCCGTCTTTTAATATCATGCCGTTGGCTCGGAATTTTTTAAAAGGATTGTCAAAATCAGTTAAACCCAGATCATGCAACGCCATAGCAATAAAGCGGGTGTACATCAGATGAAGTACTGCGTGTTCGTTGCCGCCGACATACAGATCCACCGGCAGCCATTTTTTGCTTAATTTTTTATCAAATATGTTTTTGTTGTCGCGCGGAGAGACATAGCGGAAATAATACCAGGCGGAATCCAGGAAATTATCCATTACATCCGGCTCGCGCTCGGCCGAACCTCCGCATTTCGGACAAACGGTTTTAATGAATTTATTTACTTTAGCCAGCGGCCCGCGCCCGTCTCCGACCGGCTCCCAGCCCTTTTCCATCTCAGGCAGTTCTACGGGCAAATCTTTTTCCGGCACGGCTTGAACCCCGCATTTATTACAGTAAACAATCGGCACAGGAGGCCCCCAGTATCTCTGCCGGCTGATGCACCAGTCGCGCAATTTATAATTCACAGTTCCTTTGCCCAGTTCATTTTCCTCCAGCCATTTAATCATTTTTTCTTTTGCTTGTTCGGTTTCCAGTCCGTTTAAAAAATCAGAGTTTATGTTTATGCCATCGCCAACAAAACATTTGTCTTTTAAAATTTCTTCTAACAACTCTGGAAATTCTTTGTTAATTGGATTAGCTGTAACAGTGAAATGTCCTCTATCTTTTAATATCCGCAATTCACCGCCCAATTCTTTTTGATATAATTTAGCGCTTGCTATTCTATATTTTTTTTCATCTTCGGAAACAAAAATAATTATTTTATTAACTCTATTTTTTATATTTTGATTAATTTTAAAATCATAAAAATTATGCAATCTCTTATTATCATCTGTAATAGTCTTGCCGGCTGCAATAAGTATTAATTTGTCAATTTTTTTCTTATTTTCACTCAACCAGCGAACAGCAAACGCGCCGCCAGCGCTATGGCCAACAATCACAGAATTTTCGTTAATATCTAATTTATCAATTTGTTTTTTCCATTCCTGATAATCCGGCTCCCACGGAGTCGGCATTTGCGGATTATATACCTTATAATTATTATTTTCTAATCTTTTCTTTAACCAGCCAAGCCAGTGCTTTATATTATCGGGTGTATAATCCGTATCTTTACTTTTGTCACACCGCGGTGAACCATGAATAATTAAACAGTGTTTTTGTGTTTTTGTGTTTTTGTGTTTTTGTGTTTTTCCCGCCACAACCTGCCTAATCGGCAAATTATATTTTTCCGCAAATTCAAAATCCCGCTCATCATGCGCCGGCACTGCCATAATGGCGCCGGTGCCATAGCCCATTAGAACATAATCAGCGATCCAGACCGGAATTTTTTCATTATTAACCGGATTAATGGCATGAGCGCCGGTAAATACTCCTGTTTTTTCTTTGGCTTCAGCGCGTTCCAAATCAGATTTTGCCCCTGTTTTTTTAATGTATTTTTCCACTTCCTTTTTTTGTTCTGGAGAAGTTATCTTTTCAACAAGAGGATGTTCCGGAGACATGACAAAATAAGTCGCGCCGAATAAAGTATCCGGCCTTGTCGTAAAAACTTCAATTTCATATTTGAAATTTGAAATTTCGGATTTGGAATTTGCTTGCCCCGTTGTCGCGCAGCGATGTTGCGGGGTTTGTAATTTGGAATTTGAGATTTGGAATTTCACGCTCGCTCCTTCCGATCTCCCAATCCAATTCCTCTGCGCGTGCTTGGTAATATCCGACCAGTCCATTGTTTCCAGGCCGTCAAGCAGGCGCTGGGCATAAGCGGTTATTCTAAAAAACCATTGCTTCATGATCTTTTTTTCCGGAGCGGTTTTGCATCTTTCACATACGCCGTTTTCAATCTGCTCGTCAGCCAGGACTGTTTTACAGCCCGGACACCAGTTCAGCAGAGCTTCTTTTTGGTAAGCAAGGCCTTTTTCAAAAAGCTTGGTAAATATCCATTGTGTCCACTTATAATATTCAGGATCTGTCGTGTCCACTTCCCGCGTCCAGTCGCACCCCAGTCCGGCCGAGCTTAGCTGGTTCCTAAAATTAGCTATTGTTCTATTAAGCATTTTTCTCGGGGTTTCGTTAATCTTCAAGGCGTAATTCTCGCTGTGTATGCCAAAAGCGTCAAAGCCGATCGGCTCAAACACGTCTTTGCCTTGAAGCTTTTTGTATTTAGCCATCACATCCACGCAGGTAAACGCGTAAAAATTGCCGATATGCAAGCCCTCCGCGCTGGGGTAGGGAAACATAAACAGCGCGTAATAAGGGTCTTTGGCTTTTTCCAGATCCGGCGTAAAAGTTTTATCCTTAACCCATTTTTCCGCCCACTTTTTTTCTATTTTTTGGTGGTTATACATAGTAATAATGCTAATCCGGCGAATAAATGCCAATCAACTAATCGCTAATAATAATGAAAATATGAAAATACGAGAATATTTGAAACAATTTTTTAGATTTATTTCCATATTTTCATAATCTTGTATTTTTAATTTAAAAATTCGCAATTCGCGGATTAGTATTTATTCGCGGATTAGCATTACATCTAATTACATCTAAACCTTATTAAGATTTTTCTTGCTTGCTTTTTTCTTGGCGACTTTTTGCAAGTCTTCATATACGTCAAATTCATCCACTATTTCCACGCCGATTATTTCTTCCAGTACATCTTCAATCGTTACAATGCCTGAAACTCCGCCGAATTGATTCAAGACAACAAATAAGTGGTTCTTTTTTCTTTTAAATTCATTAAGCAAGTCGTCCAATGGCTTGCCGCAATCTACGAAAATCGCGCTTCTTTTGGCGATTTCGCCAGTTGTTTTATTTTTCAGGTTTTCTCCTATCATGTCTTTTACATATAAAATGCTTACAATATCATCCGGATCCTTTTTATATATAGGTATTCTTGAATGCCCTGATTTTTTAATTTTTATTATTGTTTTTTTGTCCAGAATTTGATCCGCTTGCAGCAGGATAACTTCTGTGCGGGGAGTCATTATGTCCTCTACGGTTTTTTCCGAATAAGACAGGGCGCCTTTGATAATTCTTTCTTCATCGCGGTCAACATCGCTTCCTTTCAAGTCTTCGTGGTCTTCTATCAGTTTTGCTATTTCATGCTTGGAATAAATTGTCGGCATTTCATCCCCCAGAATTTTGTCTAATATTTTAGACAGCGGCCAGCAGACAGGATATAAGATAATCACCAAAATCCGCACCAGCCAGACGAATTTCGCGCCAAGCGTTAAGGCATGGCGCGAGAAGCTGGCCTGCGGAATTATTTCTCCGAATATTACTATTAAACCGGTAGCCGTGATTCCGGCGGTTACACCGCTGGCGATTGATCCCAAGAAAATAGAAATGGCGGAATTTACCGCGATATTTCCTATAAGCAAAGTACAGAGCAGAAGATTGCCGTTTTTGCGCAAGCTATAAATTTTTTTCGCGCGCTTGTCCCCAAGATGCGCTTTTCTTTTTAGATCGTCGCGGTTCAAACTAAAAAATCCCAGAGTAAGCCCGGAAAAAAGCGCTGAAAACAAAATTAAAACGATAACTATAATGTAGTTCATTAGTTTTTGAATTATGAATTAGGAATTATGAATTAGGAATTATGGATAATAAAACAATAAATTATAATTTTAAAAACCATAATTCCTAATTCCTAATTCGTTATTTATATACTGTATTTTAGCCCAAAGCTGTTGAAAAAGCAAACGCCCGACATGTATCGGGCGTTTAAATTATTTTATTAGTTTTAGGAATTACGCGTTTAAGCATAATTTATACGCATTTTACATATACAGCTATCGCTTATATTAATACCTGAATTGTTGTATTGTTAAATTGGGTATAAGTAACTTAATTTGGTGGAAAATTTATTAAAATTTTATCTAACACTAAAGACAAAATAGTAGTTTTATGGGAAAATTCATGTGTATGTCTAAAAAACACGTGAAATCCCCCTGCTGTCAGGGAAAAATTT
>VMTK01000030.1 GCA_013791585.1 Candidatus Falkowiibacteriota bacterium | reverse complement strand
AATTTTATAGAAACTTCTTATGGATCATTTAAAGAATCTAAATATTTATTATTTTTTTCAAAAAAACAAAGATTTATTACAGAAGAAGATTACAATAAAGGATTAAAATTAGCCGAAGAAATAGGCAAGATGCTCTGGAAAGAATTAACTGACATGGAAAATAGCATTAAACGTTTAAATTAAAAAGTGTTTTCTGTGTTTTCTGTGTTTTCTGTGTTTTATGTTACTGTCGGATTTATTCCAAGAAACTTTTTTTTCAATATCAGCTAACAAGTCAAGATCCGCCTTGACTATTTTGGGCATTGTGATCGGCATTGGTTCGGTTATCGCAATGGTGTCAGTTGGCCAAGGCGCGGCCAGAAATATTGAAGCCAATATCGCGTCGCTGGGATCAAATTTATTGATTGTTACGCCTGGGTCGCAGCAAGCCGCCGGCTCATTGGTTAGAGGAGGGACGGGCAGCGCCTCTACATTGGTAATTGACGATGCGGAAGAGATAAAAAAAAAGGTTGAGTTCGCGCAGGAAGTGGCTCCTACCGTATCTTCCAGAAAACAGACCAAGACTACCAGAGGCGCCAATACCAATACGAACATTACCGGAGTTACCGAAGCTTATGCCCGTGTTAAAAGCATTAATCTTGAAATCGGCGCTTTTATCAGCGATCTGCATGTTCAGAATATTTCAAAAGTGGCCGTTATCGGACCGGTTACAAGAGACGATCTTTATGGCGAGGGCAACGACCCGGTAGGCGAAAAATTGCGCATTGATAATATTGAGGTTGCTATTATCGGCGTTACTCAAGCCAAAGGAGCATCGGATGATGTGATCTATATTCCCATTTCCACCGCCCAGCGCTATCTGACAGGAAATGAATCAGTCAATAATATAAATATCCAGGTAAGCGAAGAAAATTTAATGATAGCCGCCCAGAATCAAATTACGGATTTGTTATTAGCCAGGCATAAAATATCAGATCCGCTAAGCGCTGATTTTACTGTTATGAATCAAGCGGATATCGTGGATACTATGACCGAAGTGACAGACACTATGACACTGCTGCTCGCGGCCATTGCCGGCATTTCGCTTCTGGTGGGCGGTATTGGCATAATGAATATGATGCTTACCACGGTGACGGAACGAACCAGGGAAATCGGGCTTAGAAAATCATTGGGCGCGAAAAACAGGGATATTAGCATTCAGTTTTTAGCCGAATCAGTCGCTCTGACTTTTATCGGCGGAATTATCGGCATTGTTTTTGGCTGGGCAGTATCTTTAATGGTGACTAAATTCAGCGGAACCGCCACTGCCGTTACCGCGCTTTCAATATTTCTCGCTTTCGGGGTTTCCGCGTCAATCGGGATTATTTTTGGCTATTACCCGGCAAGAAGAGCGGCTAAGCTGAATCCGATTGATGCCTTAAGATTTGAATAAACACTGAAACACTCGGCTTTGCCTCAAAACACAAAAACACAAAAACACAAAAACACGAAAACACCATCCTACGCCAAGGCTTCGGATGGCAAGCAAAAACATTTATCCGCTGAAACTTTAGCGAAGGAGGACGAAAACACTCGGCTTCGCCTTAAAACACGAAAACACTTAAGGTAATTAATAAATTTATGATATATGCAAAAAAATTAAAAAACGCAAGCATAAAAAGCGCGCGAAAATACAAAGTGTTTTTATGTTTTTGTGTCTTCGTGTTGGTTACCGGTTGTTCAAGCAAAAAACAAGCAGATAATAATTCTTTAATAAATAATAACCGGCCGCAAGAGCAAAATATCGCGCGCGAGCCGATGAAGATAGAAAGCGGCAATCTAATAGACGGAACCATAGGCGATTTGACAGCGGGCAGCAAGATTTTGGCAGTTGGCAACACGAACGCCGACGGCAGTGTTATAGCCTTCCAGATAATCAAGGGAGAAAGTTTTGAAGATTTTAGAAGTATGGGAGGAAATATGACGCGGGATAGGAACATGGGAACAAGCACTATTGAGCGAACGGCCGCCAACGCGGGAGAGCAGCGTTTTAATCCTGAACAATTTCAGGATATGAGCGATGAAGACAGAGCGAAGTTGAGAGAAGGCATGGCAAGAGATATGGGCGGCGCAAATCTTACCGAGGAAGACAGAGCGCAATTCATGGAAGGAAGAGCTAATAGGCAGGCAGCAAACGGAGCGATAGCCAGCCGAGCCGGAATCGCGCGCGTTAGCGGTGAAATAATTGATCTTGGAGAAGGAATGATTACTTTAAAATTAGAAAATAGCGGATCAAAACTAATATTTTTTTCCGATAAAACAATCGTAAATATTATAAAGTAAGCTTCGCGCGTTAATATGGTTTGCTTTGCCCGTAAAACAAGAGTATTGTTAATATTCCAAAAATAAATTATACTATAGATAGCGGGCATAATAAACTAACTATATTAAATATATGATGGGTGCTGTGGGAGGCAATGCCTTGATTGATGTAAATTTCATATTAGACAAGGCGCAAGTCGGCGGCAGGATGAGTTTGGCTGATTTCGGCTGCGGTTCGTCAGGCCATTTTGTTTTTCCGGCTGCCAGCGCGATAGGCAAAGGCGGAAAAGTCTACGCGGTTGACATATTAAAGCCGGCGCTGGAAGCTATCAGTAGAAGAGCCAAACAGGAAAACATTAGCAATGTTAAGATAATTTGGAGCGACATAGAAATATTCGGAGCCACCAAGATAGAGGCCAACAGCGTTGATGTAGGGCTTTTAATAAACACTTTATACCAGTCGCGCAAGCGGGCGGAAATTATGCGCGAGGTTATCCGCATGATTAAAAAGGGCGGCAAGCTGATTGTGGTAGAATGGAAAAGCATTGATTCCCCGATAGGCCCCCCGGATGAGGAAAAAGTAAAAAAAGATTTGCTGGAAACCGCCGCTAAAAGATTAGGATTGCAGACAGAAGAGGAGTTTGAAGCAGGATATTATCATTACGGATTGATGTTTACAAAATTATAACTGAAATTTGAAATTTGAAATTTGGATTTATTTTAATATGAACAATTTATTATCATTAAAATTTTGGATAAATTTAAGGCCGGGATTTATGGCGCCGGAGTATTTTCGCGTTTTTGCCGCTGTTGTCGCGGTTTTTTTGATTTTAACTTTCGCGCTCGGATTTATAAGATCCCGCAATAAAAAGAATTTATATAGCCGTTTCTGGTCCGGCCTTTATGGTTTTTGTTTAACCAACGCGATTATCGGCGCGATTCTGCTGTTTTTTATTTATGAATCTGTTCCGTTTTTGTCAGCCCGCTTTTGGTTTCTGCTCTGGGGCATTGAGATTATAGCTTGGCTTGTTTATATAATCAGAGCATTGATTAAAATCCCGGAAAGAAAAAAACAGTTAGAGCAAGAAAAGGCGTATAAAAAATACATACCGTAATATGCGCTTGCGCGCGGCATTGCATGATTTGAAATTTATTTTGCCGATTTAAGATTTAAAATTAAGTTTAGGTAAAATAATCAATTGCCAATTTTTAACGTCTTTTAATATTCAGCATAAAATAAAAAATGGGCGAATTGCCCTTTTTATTTTTTTCTGCAAACAAACATAATGAATCATAATCAAAAAGTGGGGCAATTCGGTGAAAAATTGGCGATTGATTATTTAACCAGAAAAGGATACAAGATAATTGATAAGAATATTAAAATCAGCTATAGAGAAATAGATGTAATAGCCCGCAAAAACAACGGCTTAATTTTTATTGAAGTTAAAACAAGGACATCTGATAAATTCGGCTTTGCCGACGAAGCTGTTTCCTCAAAGAAGATTAAGCGCTTAAAAACGGCAATATCGGCGTATTTAAAAAATGATAATTCCGGACTCAAAAACCTCAGATTGGATTTAATCGCGATAGATATTAATAAAGGTAAAAAAATAGCTAAAATTAAGCATTATAAAGATATTTTTTGATTTTATAATTAGTTGTTTTAATCAATTTTCTTTGGTTTATTCAAACTTTTTCCACATTTTTTCCCACATATAATTAAGCTTTATTACCAGATTGTCAACCATTAACGCACTTGACTGAATGTTTAGCCATCAGCTAAACTTTAAATTGCCAGCAATATTTATATTTATTTTACAGATGTTTTGCTCGGCATATTTTTTGTTTAACAATTTCGCGTTAGGGCTGCAGAGATAAAGCGGGCCTGCCTGATTTATTCCCTGAGGCCCTAATGCAATTTTGAATTAGCCCATATTAACCGTTTAGGAGGAAGCGGTAAAATACGTATGATTAGATCCATAAAGACGGTTTGTTGCGCCGCGCTCTTTATTTTTGGCGCTTTGTTTTGCCAGATAAATATTGCAAGCGCCAGCCAGGAGATTGGCGCGCCTACGATTATTCAAGTGAGCCACTATGAATTAAGCAAGCCGCTTATCACAGGGCTCACGCCAGCCGGAACAGAAATTTTAGTTTATATCAACGGGGTTTATGAGGGCTTGGCGGAAGTTAATGCGGAAAATACGGAAACTGATAATTTTTACTATAAGCACAATGCTGCTTTGAGTGAAGGAACCCATAGGATTATGCTGGTATCAAGAGACAGAATGTCATTGGTTTTGTCTTCGCCCAGCCAAGAAATAAAATTTGTCGTGCCTGCGCTGCCGGCTCCCACGCTAATTGAGCCGAATATTAATACGATCACCGGCAAGGTAAAGCCGCTGGTCAAGGGCTTAACTAAGAGCGGAACTTTTGTCCGCGTTTATATTGATGGAATTTATAACGGCAAAACAGATGTTGCCGCGCATGAAAGCGGCACAGCTAATTTCGCTTATAAGCCGTTTTTAAATTTAGCGGCAGGATATCATTTCGCGCAGGCAGTAAGCGAAGACAGCTCAGGCGGAAAAAGCGAAAAATCAGAAATTATTAATTTCAAGATTGAACAGCCGATGCCGGCTCCGACTTTATTTGCTTCGGAAGTTAACAGCAAGACAGAGCATAATCGCCCTTTTATTGTCGGATTAGCCAAGAGCAGCTCGGATTTAAAAGTATTCATAGACCATAAATTAGACGGGAAATTCAAAGCGGAAAACCATAAATCAGGAACAGCCAGCTTTGCCTACAAGCCGTTTCGGGCATTGGCAAGCGGAAATCATTTTGTCTATGTTACAGCAACGGACAGCCGCGGCAAAGAAAGCAGCTGGTCAAATATTGTTTTTTTTAATGTCCGCCCGGCAGATCAAGCCGCGCCGGCGCTTACAGAAGAGCAGCCAAAAGAAATAGAAATAAAAGCAGAAGCAGAAATAGAAGCGGAAGCGGAGATTATGGATTTGTCGGAAGATTTAGAAGACCATGAAGTCGTTGTTCAAGGGCAGGAAGATGCTTTTGGCGCGGTTGAAGAAAACGGAATAGCTGAACAGGAGGAAATAACCGATGAAGATATAAAGAAAATAATGGAAGAAGATATAGTTAAAGAAGAAGACGGCAAGGGGTCAATTAATGAAAGCAAGCAGAAGCAAGGCGGTATGAGCATTAATTTAATTATTTTTATCGTTTTCTTGCTCGGGATTATTGTTTGGATTTTTTGGGTGAATAAAGAATTAATAAAAGAAAGGCGGGCTCAGGAAAAAAAAGAGACAATTCCGGAAGACAATCAAGCCGCCCCGCAAGACAACAGTAAAAACAATACGTTGTTTTCAGATAGGGAGCGCCGCCATTAATTTCGGAAAACGGCCGAGACAGAAAACCGCGAATTTATACGGCAATCAATTATTATATTTCTTGGGATTAAATGCCCGGAAAGACCCCTTCTTTATTAAAAAACTCCTTCGGGTTAACCGAAGGAGTTTTTGTTTGGAATTCTTTTTTTAGAAGATTTTTTTGTTGGGATAAATTAGAATTAAGATTTATTATCTTTTGTTCGTTATTGGTCAAGTTAATAGTTTTCATAATATTGAAAGTATTTTCATATTTTTGAAACTACTTTCAGCTTAGCATTGTTTTTTGGGGGTTATAGATGGGTTTTATTTTTTGGCTATTTTCCAAAGCAGATTAAAATAATTTTTAGGTTTTTTAAAAGTATAACCAACACTTGATTTTTATCTAGTATAAAACAAAAAGAATGCATCAATAGATATTCAAAAGGCAAGAAATAGGCAGAAAAAGGGGTGTCAAGGGCAAATAATAGGGTATTGCTTTTTAATTTATTCTATGCTAAAATGGAGGCATAAAACGATTTAATTTTGGGATTTTTTATCTAATGTAACAAAAATATGAGCAAAAAAATAAAATTACCTCCATTTAATTCAGTACGAGAATATTGCGAGTATTATTTCAAGAATTATAACAAAAAGAATGATCACAGAGATGCTTGGCTGGCGATAAGAGAAAAGCGATATCAAGAAATTGTAGATAATGGTTTTTATCTTAATACGAACGCAGAAACTTTTAAAAATGAAGTTTTGCGATTTTGGGAATTAAGATATAGCTATAAAGATTCTAAAATAAGAAAGAGAGGCTGTGGATGGATATTTTTTCAAGATGAAAAAGGGGAAACGCCAAACAGCGAACAGATTGTTGAAAATTTAGATAGTTTAGAATTACACGGATGTCAATCCCTGAATATACTATACCGTTTTTAACGGCAAGCTAAGGAAAGTTTTTTAATAAATAATTTGGTAAATTTTATCGGCGATTGGTAGTCAGCGCTCGTATGTATCCTTTTTCTATTGTAATATTTCATTCTTTT
>VMTK01000005.1 GCA_013791585.1 Candidatus Falkowiibacteriota bacterium | reverse complement strand
TAAGCGCAAGTCAGTCTTGGCTATAATTATTGTTTTAATCGCCATTGTTTTATATATTGCTTGGACTTTCAGGAAGGTGTCAAAGCCGGTGGCTTCATGGAAATACGGCCTTGCCGCCATAATCGCTTTGTTTCATGATGTAATAATTACGGTTGGAATTTTCGCTGTTTTGGGAAAATTTTTCGGCGTTGAAATAAATACCGCTTTTGTGGCCGCCATCTTAACTGTATTGGGCTATAGCGTTAATGACACTATCGTGGTTTTTGACCGCGTTCGGGAAAATCTGCCGAAGAGCGAAGAAGATTTTGAAGGCACTATCAACACCAGCGTTAACCAGACAATCACCCGTTCAATTAATACTTCAATAACCACTTTGCTGGTTCTGCTTTCCATAGTATTTTTCGGCGGCGCCACAATCCGCGATTTTATTTTGGCTTTGTCAATCGGAGTTTTTGTCGGCACTTACTCATCAATATTCTTAGCGTCGCCGATTTTGGTTATTTGGGAGAAAATTAGGAATAGGGGTTAGGGCATAGGGAATAGGGAATAGTTAATTAGTTTTTAAAATAAAAAAGGAGGGTGATTCAATGGATAAAACCGAAGAGCAAGAAAGATTTAAAAAAAAAGTAGAAGATAAGCCGGTAGTATCCTTTTCTCTTGATGCTATTTTTGATGGCGAAAAATCAAAAAAAATAATAGAGCTAATAGAAGATTTAAAAAAGAGTAATATTAAATTTGAGCTTGAAGAATGAAAAAAATAAACCACAAAATCAAAAGGCTCTTCAAAATTTGAAGAGCCGTTTTTTTATTCTAATTTTTTATTCCCTAATCCCTTTTCCCTAATCCCTACGCCCTAATCCCTACGCCCTAATCCCTATGCCCTAATCCCTAACTTCATCTAACCGTCATCAGCACCTTATCCTTAATCCCCAAATCAATTGTGATTTGATCGCCTTTTTTGATTTTTCCTTCAATGATTTCCAAAGCCAATTCATCCAAAATTAAATTCTGAATTATTCTTTTCAACGGCCTTGCCCCGAAAGTAATGTCATAGCCCTTTTCCGCCAGCATTTTTTTAACCTTCAGGGCTATCTTGATGGTTATGTCTTTATTCTTCAGCCGCTTCTGCACTTTGTCCAGTTCCAAGTCAACTATTTTAGCCAGAGCCTGCCTGTTTAAGCTTTTGAATATTACTATTTCGTCAATGCGGTTCAAGAATTCCAGCTTAAAGTGGTCTTTTAATATTTGGTCTATTTTTTCTTTCATTTCCGCTTGGCGCATCTGAACCGCTTCCGCCTCGTCGCTGCCGTCGGAAAAGCCGATAGAGTATTCTTTAATAACTTCATTGCCAAGGTTTGAAGTCATGATAATTATAGTGTTTTTAAAATTAACAGCCCGCCCCTTGGAATCAGTAAGCCGCCCGTCATCCAAAATTTGCAGCAGGATGTTGAATACTTCCGGATGGGCTTTTTCTATTTCATCAAACAGAACCACGCTGTATGGCCTGCGCCGGACTTTCTCGGTAAGCTGTCCGCCTTCGTCATGCCCCACATAGCCGGGAGGGGAGCCGATAATTTTCGCCACTGAATGCTTTTCCATGAATTCGCTCATATCCAGCCGAATTAAAGCCGCCTCATCGTTGAACATGAACTCAGCCAAAGTTTTTGCCAGCTCTGTTTTTCCCACTCCGGTCGGCCCGACAAACAGGAAAGATCCGATCGGTTTTTTTTCTTCGCTGATTCCGGCGCGCGAGCGGCGGATTGCGTTTGCCACGGATTTTATGGCCTGGCATTGCCCGACAACCCGCTTTTTTAGCTCCTCTTCGGCGCGGGCCAATTTTTTGATTTCCGACTCAAGCATTTTGGAAACCGGAATGCCGGTCCATCTGGCTACCACGCGCGCGATGTCTTCCTCGTCAACCTCTTCTTTCAGCATTCTTTGCCCGTGTTTTTGTATTTTTACCAGCTCTTCTTCCTGCGTTTTTACTTCATTTTCAAGGCCTGGTATTTTTGAATAGCGGATCTCGGCAACTTGAGTCAAGTCATCGCCTTTTCGTTCAATGATTTCTGCTTTGGCTTTTAATTCATCCATTTCTTTTTTTGATTTTCTTATCTTGGAAATTATTATTTTTTCATTATTCCAGTGGAGCTCAAGCTGATTGGCCTTTTCCTTCAACTGAGCTAATTTTTTATTAATAGTTCTTAGCTTGCCGGACGATTGGCTGTCTTTTATCAGGCCTGCTTTGGCTATTTCAAGCTGTTTAATTTCCCTTTTCATTTCATCCAGCTCTTCCGGCATGGAATCTATCTCCATGCGCAAAGCCGAGGCGGCCTCGTCTATCAAGTCAACGGCTTTGTCAGGCAAAAACCTGTCGGTAATATAGCGGGTTGAAAGCTTTGCCGCGGAGATTAAACCGTCGTCAGTGATGCGCACGCCGTGGTGGACTTCATATTTTTCTTTAATGCCGCGCAAAATAGCTATGGTGTCTTCCACGCTTGGTTCGGATACATAAATCGGCTGGAAGCGGCGCTCCAGGGCCGCGTCGCGCTCAATGTATTTTTGGTATTCCCTGGTAGTGGTGGCGCCGATGGCTTTTAGTTCGCCGCGCGCCAGCGCCGGCTTCAGCATGTTTGAAGCATCCATTGACCCTTCCGCGGCTCCGGCTCCGACAATGGTGTGAAGCTCGTCAATAAAAAGAATTATATTGCCGCCTTGCGCTTTTATTTCGCGCATTACCGCTTTTAAGCGATCTTCAAATTCGCCTCTGAATTTAGCGCCTGCCACCAGTGATCCAAGATCCAAGCTGATTAATTCTTTGTTTTTTAAAGTTTCCGGCACATCGCCGCTGATTATCCTTTGCGCCAGGCCTTCAACAATGGCGGTTTTTCCTGTTCCGGCCTCGCCGATCAAGACCGGGTTGTTTTTGGTGCGGCGCGACAGAACCTGCATGATCCTTCTTATTTCATTGTCCCTGCCGATTACCGGATCCAGCTTTTCCGCTTTTGCCAGCTCAGTAAGGTTTAAGGCGTATTTTTCCAGGGCCTGGTATTTTGATTCCGGCTCCGGGCTGTCAATTTTTTGCGAGCCGCGCAGTTTGGCCAGCATTTTTAAAATTTCTTCATATTCAACGCCGACAGCCATTAATATTTCCTGCGCCTTTGATTTTATTCCGATTAGCGCCAAAAGCAGATGCTCGGTGGAAATATATTCGTCGCCCATTTTTTCCGCTTCTTTTTTTGAGCGCTCCAAAATCATGGCAACCTCTGAAGTTCCTTGTACGGTTCCCACGGATGAAGAAATTGACACTTTAGGCAATTTTTCAATATTTTCAATTACTTGTTTTTCAACCGCTTTAGGATCAATATTCATTTTTTCCAATATCGGCTTTATCAAGCTTTCGCTTTGCGCCAGCAGGGAAGCCATGACATGCAATGCTTCAATGTGCTGCTGGCCGTGGTCTTGGGCTATAATCTGCGCGTTGATAATCGCTTCCTGTGATTTATTCGTGAATTTGTCTAGCATATTTATTTCGCGTAACGCATAACGCATAACGCATAACGCATAACGCGTAACGCGTAACGCATAACATTAATTATTGTTAAAATTATTAGCACTCCCATTGTTAGAGTGCTAATTTCAATATAGTACAACTTAAAACAGTTGTCAACCCCGCGCCTTTCGCCCATCTTTCTGAATTCGCCAATTTGATTGGCGGATTCAGAGAGGTGAAGATTTTTTTTAAAAATAATTTAATTAATTCATCCGCCTAATGCAGTAAGCATTAAGGCGGGTTTTTTTATTTTATCTTTTTTGCTATTTTGTGGTATAATAATGTCAAGTTAATTTAAATATTTTCGTTATGCGTTATGCGTTGCGCGTTATGC
The DNA here is from genome assembly GCA_013791585.1 of Candidatus Falkowiibacteriota bacterium. Taxonomy (GTDB): domain Bacteria; phylum Patescibacteriota; class Patescibacteriia; order Patescibacteriales; family VMTK01; genus VMTK01. The sequence continues at coordinate 104,884 of VMTK01000005.1, read as the reverse complement.
GATCTATGCCTGATTTCCACAGCAAAAAAATAGAATCCTGCTTTAAAGAATTAAAAACTTCTATTGGCGGTTTGGCGCGGGAAGAAGCTGAAAAGCGGATAAAAAAATACGGCCCCAATAAGTTAGCCGAGGAAAAGCCATTGAGAAAAATGGCTATTTTAATCAGCCAGCTTAAAAGCCCGCTGATTTATATTCTGCTGATTGCCGGATTTATAACTTTGATTTTACAAGATTATATTGACGCGGGCGTAATTTTCGCTTCGGTTATAATAAACACTGTTATCGGTTTTTTTCAGGAAAATAAAGCCAACAACGCTTTAAGCAAGCTGAAAAAGATGGTGGAGCATAAAGCATTGGTTTTGCGCGAAGGCAGGGAAATTGAGATTGACAGCGGCAATATAACCATCGGCGACATTATTATAATCCGGGCAGGCAACAGGATACCGGCGGACGCGCGATTGATTGAATCGGCCAATCTGCAGGTTAACGAATCCAGCTTAACCGGAGAATCAATCCCATCGGCGAAAAGCATAGCGCCAATTGCCGAAGGAGCTTCTTTGGCTGACCGCGAGAATACGGTTTACGCCGGCACTACCGCGGTAAGCGGATATGGCAGGGCAGTGGTTTACGCTGTCGGCAAAAGCATGGAAATAGGCAAAATAGCGGAGATGGTAAGCAAAACAGAAGACGAAAAAACTCCTCTGCAGTCGCGGCTGGCGGAATTTTCCAGAATACTTGGCATGGCTTTGGCCGGAGTTTCTTTTTTTGTTTTCGCGGTTGGCATTGTTCAGGGCAGGGGAGCATTGGAAATGTTCAAGGTGGCGGTAGCTTTGGCGGTCGCTTCTGTTCCCGAGGGGCTGGCAGTGGCGGTAACCGTGATATTGGTTTTGGGAATGCAGCAAATTTTAAAGCAGAAAGCTTTGGTTAGAAAATTGGTGGCGGCTGAGACATTGGGCTCCACCACGGTGATATGCGCGGACAAAACAGGCACGCTCACGGAAGGCAGAATGAGCGTGGCGCATATTGTCATAGGAGAAAAAGAATTTGAATTAAAGAGCTTGGGGTCGCGGCAGGATACGGAAGAGGCAAAACAGGTAAGCTTGGCTTTGCAGGCCGCCATGATGTGCAACAATGCTGTTATAGAAAATCCTGATGATGAGCTGTCAAGCTGGAGGATAATAGGAGCGCCGACTGAATCAGCATTGCTTTTGGCCGCTGTCCAGTCAGGGCTTAACCGCGAACAGCTTTTGAAAATAGAGCCGAAAATAGGCGAATTTCCTTTTGACAGCGATAAAAAATACATGATAACTTTGCACAAGAAAAAACACGGCTACATTCTTTACGAGAAGGGCGCGCCGGAAAGACTGCTGGATAAATCATCGGATTTTTACCATCATGGAAAGAAGCATAAATTGACAGCGGAAGAAAGGGAAAAATTAAATAAAACTTATGAAAATTTAACAAACAAGGGACTGCGGGTTATAGCAGTGGCAATCAGGGAATTATCGCCGGCTTTTGATGATATTTTTAATAAAAGCGCAAAAGACGCGCAAAAAAAAGCCGTTAGCTGGGATTTAATTGATAAGAATCTTACTTTTGTCGGCTTTATCGCGCTTAAAGACCCATTGCGCCCGGAAGCAAAAGAAACCATAATGATCTGCAGAACAGCCGGGATAAGGCCGATTATTATCACCGGCGACCACCAGCTTACCGCCAGAGCGGTGGCCATGGAGGTGGGGATGAAAGTAAAAACTGAAAATATTATCACCGGCGAAAAATTAGATAAAATATCAGACAGCAAGCTCAAGGAATTAGTGAAAAAAATTGATATTTACGCGCGCGTAAGCCCGCACCACAAATTAAGAATTGTCAACGCCTTGCAGGAGAGCGGAGAAGTCGTGGCGATGACAGGAGACGGAATAAATGATTCCCCGGCGCTGAAAGCGGCTGACATAGGATTGGCGATCGGCACGGGAACCGATATTGCCAAAGAAACTTCTGACATTGTCCTGCTTGACAACAATTTCAAGACAATAGTTTCCGCGGTGCGGCAAGGCCGCGTAATATTTTCCAATATCCGCAAAGTTATCACTTATTTAATTTCCGACAGCTTTTCCGAAGTTATACTTATTACCGGCTCTGTCTTGTGCGGCATGCCTTTGGCTGTTTTGCCGGCTCAGATATTATGGATAAATATCGTGAATGACGGATTTCCGCATTTTTCCCTGGCGCTTGAGAAAGGAGATAAAAATATAATGAGCGACAAGCCGATCAGGAAAAAAGAGCCGATCATGAACAGAGAGATGAAAGCGATTATCTTCGGCGCCGGCATTGTGAGGGATTTAATTATTCTCGGACTCTTTATCTGGCTTTACCGGCTTGGCGCGGAAATTGATTATCTCAGGACTGTATTTTTCGCCATGCTGGGCTTTAAGTCTTTAATGGCCATATTCAGCTTGCGCAGCTTGCGCCAGCCGATTTGGCGCTTGAATCCATTCGCTAATTTATATTTGTTATGGGCGGTTTCCCTGAGTTTTGCCTTGCTGCTTTTGGCGGTTTATCTGCCTTTTCTGCAGAATGTTTTATCAACCGTATCATTGAATCTTTCCGTTTGGCTGATGATTTTAGCGGTTGGGATATTTAATGTGGCTGCGATAGAAGTCGTTAAGTATTATTTTATATATTCAAGGGAGAGGGCTTGATGTTGTTATAGTTACATTGCTACATTGCTACATTGTTACATTGTTAAATTGCTTGAATCTTGTCAACAATTTAGCAATGTAACAATTTAACAATTTATTTTAATATGCTAAACAGAAATAATAAAAATTCAGGCGGCAAGATATTGTTTAACCAAAAAATTTTAGCTTTGGCCGGGGTGGTTGTTATAATTTTAATCAGCGTTCCTTTGGCAAAAAATATAAGCCAGCGCTACAGGATTGACCAAGAGATAAAAGAAATGGAGAGGGAGATAGCTGAATTGGAAAGCAAAAACAATGGCTTAAGCGAAGCTATCAGATATTTGGAATCAAATCAATTTATTGAAGAGCAGGCGCGCTTGCGGCTGGGCTTGAAAAAGCAAGGCGAGGAAGTGGCCGTGATTAAAGAAAACAAGGAAGCAGGTCTTTTAATGAATGAAGCGGGCGGTTCCGGGGATATTGGCGATTTAAATAATTCTAATGAGCTGAATAGCAATCCGCGAAAGTGGCGGAGGTATTTTTTTGAGTGATTTTTAAAAAAATATTTAAACAAAATTTTAGCTGATTAAATTATTTTTATGTTTAAACCAAAAACAAATAAAATAGAAATGCTGGCAGATTGTTTTACGAAAAGAATAAAAGAATTAGAGAAATTGTTTTCCGGCACAGTAAATATGTATGTTGATTACGCAAATGTTCGGCCTTGGTCAGCAAAGTTGGGGTGGAATGTTGACCCAAAAAGATTAAAACAATTTTTAGATTCTTTCGATAACATTAATGAGATAAAATTTTATGCGGGGACGTTGCATGGCGATGGCGAGTCTGTCAAGTTTATTAAAAAATTGCAAAAGTATAAATATGAAGTGCGGACAAAGATAGTAAAAATAATGAATATCTCAATTGATGCCAGCAGCGTTCAATCGCAATCAACTGACTTAATTAATCGTTTTATTCGTCCTGCTCTTGTTAGGAAATTAGACATTGAAACAATAGAATATTTGAATAATAAATTCAAAGAGATGAATCAGAAAGGGATATATTTTATTCAGGACAGAAAATGCAACTTTGATGTAGAAATCGGGAGGGATATGGAGATTGATCAGATTAAAAATAATATTGGTACATTTGTGCTATGGAGCGGGGATAGTGATTTTGCCGAACCAATTGAAAAGTTGCTTGATAATGGAAAGCAGGTAATTTTGTTTGCTACCGCGCGCAGGGTTGCTTTAGAGCTAAATAATTTAAGAGCTAAAGGATTATATATTTTTGATATTCAAAAAATCCGTAATTTTGTTTGTTGGAGAAGAGAAATTCAAAAAGAAATTTTATCATCCATAAACGCAAAAGAGACCCTATAAATAGGACCTCTAAGCTCTAAAATTCTCGCGACTGTTTCCAGTCCGCATTATTATATTAACAAAATATAAGCAAGTTGTCAAATTTAGCTAATATTAAACAAGATTTAATTATAAAAAATACTGTTTATTTGAGTTATTCACAGATTAATTTTATGCCGGAGCAAATGAAAAATTTATACAATTTAGAGCAAGCCCAAGCCGAGGCCGAAAAGATTCGGGAAAAAGCCTCCTCCTTCGCTTCCGCCGACGCAAATGCTTTGGCGGACAAGAAAGCTACGGCGGATAAACGCGAGATTTCGGGCGGGGAGGGTGTTGGGAAAGAGGATTACGAGAAAGCGGAGAGGGAGGTTGATTTGTTAAAAGCGGAAAAACAGAAAGAATTAGAAGAAGCTTTATTTGAAGGAGGGGTTTTTCAAGCTCGCAATGTGATTTATTCTGCAGAAAAGAATAATATTGAGATTAATATTGCGCAAGCATGTCAAAAAGGAATAGAAATAGCTTTATCTGAAGGAGATGTTCGTTATGCTGGAGAAATTATCAATTTTGCCAGAAAAAGTCATAAAATTGAACTTGACTTAAATAAACCAGAAGTTATCCAATTCTGCCAAAATAGACCGGCTAATGAAGTAAATTATCCACTGGGCATAATAATTAAAGATATATTGGAAATAATGAAAATACCTCAAATCGGTGAAAGATTAGAAGATTCTTTATATAGATTAACCTCTTTCTCTTTCCCCAACCAAATCAAACCCATAATCTCCGCGCAAGGAGAGTCGGCGTTTTTGTATTTTGAAAGCGTTAAGAGAATTAAAGATTATCAGAATTTGTCAGCCGAAGATACGGAATATATTACCCATATTGCCAAGAAATATGGCACCCAGGCAAGGAATATTTTGGATAATATTTTAACCAAAGTTGACTCAATCGGCGGCGAGAGAGAAGCGATTGAGGAATTTATTCAGGACATTGGCATTATCCATTTTGATATTTATAAGCAATATAAGCAAGCCAAAGAGGAAAATATTCAAGAAAAGATTGCTGAATTAAAAGAAGGAATCAAAGAATTGCATAGCAAAATATATCAAGGCGAAATGGATGAAAAAGATTTTGACAATAAACTTTATTCCGCTGTGTCTTATCATACATTTCCGCCGGCAATCGGCATTACTCAAGAGCAATACGACCAATTAAATAAAGAGCGGCCGGACAGGCGAGGCGATGTTCCAGAAAAATTGAATGAACTGCAATATGAAAAATTTAGCGTTTCAACTGGGAAATACAATTTAGGCGAGAACGAGGAATTAAATTTGGGAAAATGGTCAAGTTTGGGAGACGCGATTCAGAAAGTTAATATTGAATTAGAAAAAGGCAAAGAAATAAAAATCAACGAAGAAGAAATTGCGGAAAGGTTAATTAAAATGTATCAGGAAAAAAGTTCGGAGAAAAAAGAGAATCAGGATTATTTGTTTGAAAATATGTATCGCTATCATTTAACCCATAATGGCGGCAAAATGGAAAGCGGATTTGAAATCAGCATTCAAGGGTTGATGCAATACAAAGAATTTATCGGCGACAGGATTAAAAACGATTTAATCAAAGATTGCTTAAGCAAATGGCAAGAAACGCACAAAAAAGAATTTGCTGAACTGCAAAAAGACACGCTTGATAGAATAAAATCCAGCCATGGGCGGCGCGCATTTTTTAATCAGGGAAAATAATTTGTGTTTGCCGGGCATCAACCCATCGCTTGATATTTTAGGCAGTGTTAAAAACGAAGAATTGTTTGATAAGATGCTCAAATACGCGCAAAAAGTAAAAGAAAAATTGGGTTTGGATAAAATTTTGATTCCAATAAATTCCACCATCTATTCAAACCGAACGCAAATTCAGGAAATTATCAGGAATAAGAATTTTAAGAAGCGCGATTTAAAGCAAGAAGCGAAATTTTCTTATAGTCCTTATAGTTATTCTTTCCAAGAATGCTATGAGGTTGGTTAAGATATATTTATTAGGATTAATGTGCTAAAATATAAACATGCCAGACAATAAAATGCTTGACGGCATAAAAAAAATAAATGGGCGGGATTTTAGAAAAGCCAGATACATAGTTTTGAAATCCATCGGCGAGACAAGAAAAGAAGCCCATGCGGAAAATAGTTATCAAAAGCTGCCCAAGGAGGATAGCGGATTTAGTTTTGAAAAAAATAAAAAAGAAAATATTCCGCAATCAAAAAAAGTGGACGGCATTTCTTTCGGCAATATTGGACAGCATGTTCATCGCGGCGAATCAGCCCAAAGCATCAAGCCGGAAAAACAGCGGGAAATATCAGCCGAAGAAAAAAGATTGGCCGCTGAAAAGAGAGAAGAGGCCGTTGAAAAACTAAAGCAAGCGGAAGAAAAAAGATTGGCCGCGATAGAAAAAGAGCAGGCCGTTAAAAAAAATAAGCTGGCGGAAGAACAGGCGGCAATGTTAAGCGCAAAAGCAACGGAGAAGCTGAAGAAAAAAAAGTTAGATAAAAAGAAGAAAACACGAAAACACAAAAACACGAAAACGGGAAAACACGAAAACACAAAAACACGAAAACGGAAAAACGGGAAAACACAAGGATTTAAGAACATATCGCGCGTAAAGGCGGTTTTAAGATTTTTTGCTTACGCGTTGCCGGTGTCAGCAACGGCTTTTGTTTTATTTTATATTCTGCTGTTTATGGCTTTGGCGGTTTTTGATTATGATTCAAGCGCTGCGAGAAAAGCGTCCGAGTATCTGCCTGTGCCGGCGCTGGCCGCGAAAATAGGCATGGTTGGATACTATGGCTGCAAAGACGCGATGGATGATTTTTATTATTACGGCAAGGGAATCTCAAAAGAAAAAATTAAGCGGGAATTAATCAAGGAACTTGCCGTAAAAAATTTTGCGGAACAAATAGGCATTCAAGCGGCGGATGAAGAAGCGGAGTTGGAGTTTAATAAAATAATCAGCGGAAAGTCCGAGGATGAAATAAAAAACATAATGGGAGCGTATTATGAATTGGGCTCGGATAGATATATAGAAAGAGTCATTAAGCCAAGATTGGTAAGCGAGAAAGCAAGCCAAGCGGTTTTAAGCGATCGTGAAATTAATTATCCGGCTTTATCAAAAATCGCCGCGATCAAGCAGGCCGCGGAAGCCGGACGGGATTTTTATGCTGTGGCGGAAGAAATGGGAGACGGGCTTGGATTTGGAGAATATTATTCTTATGATGAGGCGATTTCAATGTTTGGAGATTCAGCGGCAAGTATAAGCCCCGGACAGACAAGCGATGTTATAATTATTAATAATAAATATTATATTATTCATTGTTTCGCGCGCCGCGAAGATTCAATCGGCTTAAGGCATGTTTTTATCAATGCCAAATCATTGGATGATTATATCCAAGAAGCGGTTTCCGGCCTGAAAGTCTGGAGTTTCGTGGAGTAAAAAATGGAAAAACTTATTAATAGGTTTTTGAAAATTTCAGATTAATTTTATGTTTGTGGCATAATAAAATAAATTGTTACATTGTTAAATTGCTGCATTGTTAAAAATATAAACATATAATCTTTTAGTAACAATTTAACAATTTAGCAATGAAATAATGTACAATATGGTTCAAAGTAAAGTCGTATTTGTAAAGTATAGTTTGCATTAAAAATATAGTTTTATAGAGATATTATTATGGCTGATGAGCAAAAAAAATTAGCGGAGCATGTAAGCTTGGAAAAAGCGCCTGTTGAAACCGGACAGATTAAGATTGAAAAAATCCTTGCCATTCCTGAAAAAGCAATGGAAAGGGGAGCGTCTGATTCTGCTGAAATTCCTGAAAAAGAAAAAGCAGTTGGCGCCCCGGCCGCTCATAAGCCGTTCGCGGTTGGCGATTGGCAGAGCGGGAATAAGTTGCGCGAAAAGCAGATTGAAGACGCGCTGGCAAAAGGCCTTGATGAGGCCTTTTTAAGCATGCCTTTGCAAAAACAGCGCGAATTTAAAAAGATGGGCGAGCAAACGGCGCGCGAGATCAACAATCTGCTTGATCAGGCAAAAGTAAAAATTAAAAAAATCATAACGTTAATCAGAAAATGGCTGTTAATCATTCCCGGAGTTAATAAATTTTTTATAGAGCAGGAAAGCAAGATCAAGGCGGATGAGATTATAAAGCTGAAGAAATAATTTTTGAAATTTGAAACTTGAAATTAGAAATTTGTTAATTAACTTAGGAATTACGCGTTTGAAAGAATTTCTTTGTTAGGATGGGTTTTAAAACCCATCCTAACAAAGAAATTCTAAGGTTTTAAAACCCAGCATAACAAACCCAACAAAGAAATTCTATGCAAAAATTTTACATTTTCATGAAATGCGTAATTCCTATAACTAATAAATACGAATGCCAAGACCCCAAATTTCTAATTTCTAATTTCAAATTACAATATCTATGGACTACGGCCTTCCAGAAGAAAATATAACATCTATTCCATTGAGCGCGGGCGTTGATTTTGATATTAACGGCTTGCTTGTTTTTTTATTTTTAATTTTGGCTTGTTTTTTTATTTTGCTTATTATAAAAATAATCGTTAAAAAGATAACTCTGCGCGGCAGATATAATGATCACGCAATCTATTTGATCCGTTTGCCGAAAGAAAGGCCGAATGACGAAAAACAAGAATTTGACTTAAAGCATCTGCAGGAAGAAATAGCCCGCGGCGAAACGGTTTTTGCCAGCATAGGCGGGCTGCGGGCCCAGCGCGGAATCAGGGCTTGGCTTTTCGGCAGGAATGACCATTTTTCTTTTGAAATTGTGGCAAGCCAAAAACTGATTTCTTTTTACGCCACGGCCCCGAGAAATATGAGCAGGTATCTTGAACAGCAGATTCAAGCGCATTATCCGGAAGCGGTTATGGAAGAAGTGGAGGATTACAATATTTTCAATCCGCGGGGCGAAGCTGTCGCCGGCTTTCTAAAAGCAAGCCGGGAGTTTATATTCCCTTTTAAAACATACAAAAAGCAGGAAGCTGACCCAATGAATTCCATTATAAATGTTTTGTCAAAGCTGGAAAAAAGCGAGGGCATGGCCATACAATATATTGTAAGGAGCGCCCGCGCCGGCTGGCATAAGAGATCCGGCGAAGTGGTCAGAAGCGCTTATAGAAAAAATTCAGTAAAAGAGGCATTGGACTCATCATGGGTTAGCAAAACATTTTCTGTTTTAGGCGATTGGGCCAAGGCCGCCAAGCCGCAATCCGCCGAGTATAACAAAGAAAAAATGGAAAATCCCAAAAGATTGACCGCCATGGAAGAGGAAATGTTGAAAGGCATAGAGGAAAAAAACTCAAAAGCCGGGCTGAATGTTAATTTAAGGATAATCGTAAGCGCGGAAAACAAAGGCAAGGCAAAGGTTTATTTAAATAACATAGCCAGCGCTTTCAGCCAGTATAATTATTATGAATACGGCAACAAGTTTAAAAGCAAAATATCGGTTAGAAACCAGAAAAAATTATTGAATGATTTTATTTACCGTAATTTTGAGCGGAAAATAAGCTTTTTGCTGAATACGGAAGAGCTGGCAAGCATGTTCCATCTTCCGCTCAAGGACGCGGAAACGCCGAACATATTATGGCTTACTGCCAAGCACGCTTCAGCGCCTTCCAATATTCCGGAAGAGGGGATTATGCTGGGAAAAAATATTTACCGCGGAGTCGCCAAGAATATCTGCGTTAAGAGAGAGGATAGGCGGCGGCATACTTATATCATCGGCAAGTCCGGCGTTGGCAAGTCTGTGCTGCTGGCTGGCATGGCTGTCCAGGACATAGTTAACGGAGAAGGGGTTTGCGTTATTGATCCGCATGGAGATTTGATTAATGATATTATTTCGCGCGTACCGCCGGAGCGGGCGGAAGATGTTATTCTGTTCGCGCCGGCTGACACCGAGCGGCCGCTGGCGCTGAATTTGATGGAATACGACAGCAGGTATCCGGAGCAGAAAACTTTCGTCATTAATGAAATGATAAAGATTTTTGACAAGCTGTACGACCTCAAGGCGACCGGCGGCCCGATTTTTGAGCAGTATATGCGCAACGCCATGCTGCTGGTTATGGACGATCCGGAGTCCGGCTCCACGCTTATGGAGATACCAAAAGTCTTGGCTGACGCTGATTTCAGGAACATGAAGCTTAAAAAATGCAAGGATATAACCGTAGTTGATTTTTGGCGCAAAGAAGCTGAAAAAGCCGGAGGCGACGCGGCCTTGGCGAACGTGGTGCCGTACGTGACATCCAAGCTTACTTCTTTTATTTCCAATGACACCATGCGGCCGATTATCGGCCAGCAGAAAAGCTCGTTTAATCTGCGCGACATCATGGACAAGAAGAAAATTCTTTTAGTTGATTTGTCAAAGGGCAGGGTAGGGGAAATAAACGCCCATCTTTTGGGCATGATTTTGGTCGGCAAAATTTTAATGTCCGCGCTTTCCAGAACTGATATTCCCAAGGAGCAGAGAAAAGATTTTTATTTATACATTGATGAATTCCAAAATTTTACCACTGATTCAATTTGTTCAATTCTTTCCGAAGCCAGAAAATATAATTTGAACTTAATAATGGCGCACCAGTATCTGGGGCAATTGGTGAAAAATAACGACACTTCAATCAAGGACGCGGTGTTCGGCAATGTAGGCACTTGGCTGCTGTTTAAAATCGGTTCGGAAGACGCCGAGGTTATGGAAAAAGAGTTCATTCCGGTTTTCAACAAGTATGACTTAATAAATATAGAAAAATACACGGCCTATGTTAAGCTTTTGATTGACAACACTGCGTCAAGGCCGTTCTCAATGTCTTCGCTCTGGCCTATCCCGGGAACGCCAAGAGAAGAAATCGCCTCCAAAATAAAATCCTTAAGCCGCCTAAAGTACGGGCAGGACAGGAGTATTATTGAGGCGGAGATCAGGGCGCGGGTGGCGCGTAGCGCATAACGCATAACGCATATCGTATAACTTTTACTATGAAAAAAACTAAAATTATTTTATTTGATATTGATGGTGTGCTGATTCGTCTCCCGCATTATTTTAGCAAAGAATTGGAGGATAATGGCTATAATAATGTTGCAGAAAGCTTGAACCCTTTTTTTAATGGCGATGATGGCTACCAATGCCTTGAGGGAAAAGCGGACGCTGAAAAAAATATTATGCCATTTTTAAAAAAATTTGGCTGGAAAGGAACCGCTAAAAGCCACTTGAAGCAACAATTTCAATTTGAAAGCAGTTATTTAGATAAAAATTTTATTTCGTTAATTAAAGGGCTTCGCAAGAAAGGCGTAAAATGCTATCTAAGCACTGATCAAGAAAAAAATAGAGCTAAATTTCTTTTACACGAAATGAATTTCAAGAATATTTTTGATGGTTATTTTATTTCGTGTTATATCGGTTATAGAAAATGCCATGATGATTTTTGGAAACATGCGTTAAAAATATTAAACAAAGAATTTCCTGATATTAAGCCCGATGAAATAGTTTTTTTTGATGATATTCAAAGCAATATAGACACTGCATTAAAATTTGGAATTAAATCCTTTTTATTTAAAAATATAAAACAATTTAAAAAAGATTTTGCTGTATTAAATTAAAAATTTTCCAATGAAAAAAATATCGCACTATTTTAAAATCGTTTTTCCAACGCTTTCAAAAATGATTATTGGAGCATTGGTAGGAATGATTTTAGGCATGGGCTTAGGAAAACAGGCAATATTAGAAGAAAAGAAAAACAATAAAAATGTTGAAGCGAAAAAATAAAATTGATGTTTACAAAAACAAAAAAATGCTTTAAGATAAAAATATATTCAAGATTAAATTTTAATTTAAAATATATGAGCTTAGCAGGTGAAAGAAAGCAAAAATTAAATAAAAATTTGGATAAAATACTAAAGTCATTGAAGAAAAAATATAATCCCGAGAAGATTATACTTTTTGGCTCTTTGGCCAGCGGAAAAGTAGGAGAATGGAGCGATATTGATTTATTAATAGTCAAGAACACTAGAAAGAATCCGTTAGAAAGAAAAAAGGAAGTGGATAATATCTGCGATGTTAATATTGCCTTTGATCCAATAATTTTTACTCCGCAGGAAGTTAAAGAAAGATTGCGCTGGAAAGATTATTTTATTCAAGAGATATTAAATAAAGGCAAACTATTATATGAAAGACATTAAATGGTATAATAAAATAAAAAACCCTTTGGCAAGAGAATGGTTTAGATTGGCCAGCGAAGATTTTTATTATGCCAAAGACACTTTTAACGAAACAGAGAATTATAGAATGATTTGCTTTATTTGCCATCAAGTCGTGGAGAGATATTTAAAAGGATATTTGCAGATTAAACAAGACAAGACTCCAAGAATTCATAGCTTGATTGAACTTTTGGAAATAACCGCTAAATTCAATAAAAACTTTCTTGAATTTCACGATAATTGCAAGGCGCTTAATAGGTATTATATTAATACTCGCTACCCTGTGTTTTGGGGAGAAATTTATAAAAAGGAAATTGCCAAAGAGGCGATTGAATTAACCGAGGAGATTATTGAGTTTATGAAAAAAATTATTTAAAATAATTAAAACAAAAATATGGCAAACATAAAAGATGACAATAGTTCAATGAGCTTATTTCAAGATGAAGATGAACAAAAAGACATCGCGGGCGATGACGATTTGGAGCTGGAGCAAAAATTGCCGATGCAAAATCAGGATAGCGGTGATAGCGATGATGATGGCGATATAGAAGATTTAGATGAAGAACAAAAAAAAATAAGCGAGCATGGCTTTGGGATTGAAGAAGAGGAAGAACAGCCGTTGGAAGAATCAAATAATAATAGTGATGAGCAGGATATGCAGTTGGAAAAATCAAGCGATGATGAAGATGAGCCAGACATGGAGCCGGAAAAATCAACAAAACAGGATGAAACACGGGAAGAAAGCCCGGAACAGCCGAAAGAAGAAAGCGTGTGCATCACAAAATCAAAAATAGTTTTGGCTAAAAAATTGTTAAGCAATATAAAGGAAAATAATGACCGTTTGCTGCAGATTTTTTCAGGAATGGTTGATTCCAAAGATGAGGATTTGATAAGCATCGGCCAGATGGCTGACGAAGCGTTTGAGTCCGGAGCGGACAGCGCTGGCAGCGGCAAAATCATTGAAGGCGTGTTTGACGGAGAAAATATGATCGGCCCGGACGGCAAGCAGTACAGCGTGCCCGCCAACTACGCTTCAAAATCCAAAATGGTGGAAGGCGATATTCTAAAGCTTACCATAACAGGCAAAGGCACTTTTATCTACAAGCAGATAAGCCCGATTGACAGAAGCCGGATTGTGGGCGAGCTGGAAAGAAACAGCGATGGCAGCTATGCCATTATTGCCAATAGCAGGAAATGGCGCGTCCTTACGGCCAGCGTTACTTATTTCAAAGGCGAGCCGGGCGATGAAGCGGTGATCCTGATTCCCAAGACAGGGGAGAGCAAATGGGCCGCGGTGGAGAATATTGTGAAAAATAAAATGAATTATGAATAATGAATTAGGAATTATGGCAACAAATCTTTTGTTTAGATTATTTTGATTGTAAATAGTGTGTCGGGTATTATTTCATCGACACGCTTTTTATTTTGTTGCAAGAGAATTTGAATGTTTGTTTTCTACACGGCTTTAGCCGATGGTTCGGGATGCTTTAGCATCTGTTGGGCTAAAGCCCAACTAACCCTCGGCTTCAGCCAAAGGCTGATCCGCCTCTGGAGGAAAAGCAGGGTAGAAACGACAGCTTGATTTATTTTGTTTTAATGGTAGAATGTAGAGAGCAATTGCCGTTATCAGCACCGAGTGCTGTCGCAGCACTCGGTGCTGATAACGGCATCGCCAAATTTCTAATTTCTAATTTCTAATTACAGCAACATGGCGACATTATATAGAAAATACAGGCCGCAGAATTTCAAGGAAGTGGTTAACCAAAATCACATAAAGATAACTTTGGAAAATGAGATTAAAACAGGCAAGACAGCCCATGCCTATCTTTTTTGCGGGCCAAGAGGAGTGGGAAAAACCACCATGGCCAGAGTGATTGTTAAAACCATTAATTGCTTAAAGCGCAAAGCCGCGGATAGCGATCCTTGCAATGAATGCGAAATCTGCAAGGACATTACGGCCGGCAGGAGCTTGGATATTATTGAAATGGACGCGGCCAGCCATACCGGAGTTGAAAATGTGCGGGAAAACATAATCGCCAGCGCGCGCGTGGCTCCTTCAAGGTGCAAATACAAAGTGTTTATCATTGATGAAGCGCACATGCTGTCCATCTCGGCTTTCAACGCCTTGTTGAAAATAATAGAAGAGCCGCCGGCTTATGTTATGTTTATTTTGTGCACCACGGAAGTCCACAAGGTTCCCACCACTATAATTTCCCGCTGCCAAAGATTTGATTTCAAAAGAATCGGCGTCAATGATATAGTAAAAAAATTAAATTATATTATCAAAAACGAAGGCATTAAAATTGACAGATCAATTTTGGAATCCATAGCCAGGCAGTCCGGCGGACACATGCGCGACGCGGAAAGCCTGCTGGGGCAAATTGTGGCGATAGGCGGCAAGGAGATTACGCAGGAGGAAGCGGATTTGGTCATACCGCGGAACGACTTGAACGAGGTTATTAATTTCATAGATTTTTTAATTAAAAAGGATAGCGCGTCATGCATTAAATTGATCAACAAACTGATGGACGAAGGAATGGATTTGAAAATGTTTTTAAATGACTTGATTGAAATTTTGCGCAAGATAATGCTGACCAAAATAAATCCGGCTTTAACGCAGAAATTCGGCCTTGAATTGGGAGAAGGCCTGGAAATAAAAGTCGGGGAGATAAGCAGCGGATTGAATTTGGAACATTTGCTGGTTGTTATTGAGAGATTCATGAAAGCGCGCAATGAAATCAAGGGAAGCTTTATCACCCAGCTGCCGGTTGAGCTGGCGGCGGCGGAGCTTTGCATGGGCGTTAGCGCTCCGCGCGCCAATCCGGGCAATAATGAAATTAGAAATTCAAAATTACCTGCCCGCCAGGCCTTGGCAGGCGGGGAAATTAGGAATAACGTTCCGGTTGTTAATCAGCCGATTCAAGCAAGCAGTCCGGCCGGTCCGACAGCAATATCAGCGGCTAATTCAGGCAAGGTGGATCAAGACGCGGTATTGGCAAAATGGAGCGAAGTATTAATAAGAATAAAACAGCACAATCATTCTCTATCGTTTATTCTGCGGGTCTGCAAGCCGATTGGAATCAGCAATAATGAACTTACAATCGCTTTTAAATATAAATTCCACAAAAACAGGGTGGATGAGCGCGCCATAAAAGACATAATAGAAAAAGTTTTGCGGGAAGTCTATGGGGCGCCTATCACAATTAGCGCGATTATTGACGAAAATCTGGAAATCGCTGATAATAATATGCCGCCGGGCAATGGCGCGGTTCAAAATGACCGGCAAGCAAAACCAGCCGAGGATGGCAAGCAGGAAAACAAAGGCCAAGATAATTTGGTTGATAGTCTGCTAAAGACTTTCGGGGGGAAGGTTGTGGATAGTAAATAAAAAATAAGAATAAAAAGAGCGAGAGGAAAAATAAGAATAAAAAGAAAAATAAGAATAAAAAGAGCGAGAAGAAAGTAAGATATTGTTTGTTTTCTTATTTCTCTTATTTATCTTATTTATCTTATTTTTCTTTTTAATTCTTCGGGGATCGTCTAATGGCCCCGCTAAATTTATTTAATTTTTTCCGTAGAGTTGCGAGATCGTCTAATGGTAGGACGCTTGGTTCTGGTCCAAGTAATCTTGGTTCGAGTCCAGGTCTCGCAGCTTTGCGGAAAAGTAATTTAGCGGGGTAAATAGGACGGCTGGTTCTGGTCCAGTTAATCGGAGTTCGAATCTCTGTCCCCGAGCCAAACAAAAAATGAAGGCGTCCCGATGCCTATCGGGACGCCTTCATTTTTTGCGCCTCCAAATTTAAGCCATTTGGGCCAAATGGCTTAAGCTGTTGGTTAGCTTGGGTTTTAAACCCAAGCTAACCAACCGGCTTATAGAAAATATTGCTTTTTTTGCCAAACCTCGCCAGCCCTTATGTGAACTTATTCAATGTATTATCCCGCATCCTTGACAGAAAATTCATCTATGCTATTATGAAGTTATAAAACAATTTTATTTTACCATAGACAGCAGGCATTGTAAGACCTGCCGAGGTGTAATTATAAATATTCAGCTGATTTTAGCTAAGTATTGCATCTGTGGTAAAACCGCAGATTTTTTATTATAATAAGCAATGCGAACCTACAAATTTAATGCAAATTCTATAAACTTGCGAATTTATTAATTCGCATATTCGCAAGTTTGTAGAATTTGCATATTAATTCGCGGCTTCGCATTATATATATGGCCAAGACAAAAGAACAAAAAAAGAAAATTATAGATGATTTAAAAGAGAAAATAAGCAGAGCCAAGTCTATTGTTTTTGTCGCGTTTAATAATTTAAATGTGAATAAAAACGAAGAATTGCGCCATCAGCTTCGCGAAGGCGGAGGCGAGTATTACGCGGCCAAGAAAACTTTAATGGATTTAGCCCTTAAAGATTCCGCGCTGGAAAATGTCGGCATAAAAGAATTTGACGGCCAAGCCGCGGCTGTGTTTGGCTACGGAGACGAAGTGTCGCCGGCTAAAATAGTCGCCAAATTCAAAAAAGACAATGAAGGCAAATTGGAATTTATCGGCGGAATTCTGGAAAATAAATTTATTTCATCCGAATCTGTCGCGGCTTTGGCGCAAATACCAAGCAGACAGGAGCTTTACGCCAAGGTAGTCGGCTCTATCAATGCCCCTGTTTTCGGCTTTGTTAACGCCTTAGCCGGAAATTTAAGGAATTTTGTTTATGTGTTAAAGGCGATAGAAGAGAAAAAATAATTTTTAAAATAATTAAATAAGAAATAAGATCTTATAAATCATATAAATCCCCGCTGTTTTTTCCGCAAAGATTTATAAAATTAATAAGATAAAATAAAATTATGTCTGAAGAAAATAAACAAGTTGTTGCTTCCGAAGAAAAAAAGGAAGTAAAAGAATCCGCCTCCACTCCCTCCGACGCTAAAGCTACGGCGGGCAAGGAAGAAACTAAGGAAGTAAAAGTGCCGGCTAAATTCAAATCCCTTGTAGGGGAGATTGAAAAAATGTCAGTTTTGGACTTGGCGGAGTTAGTAAAAATCTTGGAAGAAAAATTCGGCGTGTCAGCGGCTGCTCCGGCCATGATGTTCGCCGGCGCGGGCGCCGCGGGAGCGGCAGCGGAGCCGGTTGAAGAAAAAAGCAGTTTTGACATTGAGATTACTGAAGCCGGAAGCAATAAAATCGCTGTTATCAAAGCTATCAGAGAATTCACTGAAATGGGCCTAAAAGACGCGAAGGATTTGGTTGACGCCGCTCCGAAAGTAGTAAAAGAGGCGGTTAAGAAGGAAGAAGCCGAGGAGATTAAGAAAAAGCTTGAAGCAGCCGGCGCGAAAGTTACTTTGAAATAAATGCCGCATAACGCATAACGCATAACGCATAACAAAAACACGCCCCGATGTCTATCGGGGCGCGTTTTTGTTATGCTTTGCTATCCGCCAGGGGCCCTTTTCATGAAACCGCCATGAGGCGTAAAAAAAATATTCTAAACCAATTCGTTGCGCGTTACGCGTTATGCGTTATGCGAGCTTATTCCTCAAAATGCGTCCCCTCAATTTCATAAATTGAAGTTCCGTTCAAAAGATATATCTTCCGGCCAGCTTCATTAACCGCGAAATCTTTTAGTTCATTGAATTCGTCGGATTGGTATTGGAGCAGAAATTTTCCCGTTTTATCAAATATAATTAAACGTTTTTCGCTCGGCTCCATGATGTATATGTGTTTTAAATCAGGGGAAACAAAAAGTTTTTGCGCGTTTTTGATTTCCGGCTCCGGCTTGTCAAGATTAAAATCTTCTCCTTGGCCTTTTAAGTATTTTTGCAGCTCCCCGTTGTTTTTCAAAACATAAACATGCCCGTCAATGGATATGCCAACCGCTTCGGCAAGATCCGCTTTTTCAGTCAGCCATGAGTAAGATCCGCCGATATTGTTTTTTGATATATCATGGCGGTAAATCTGATTATCCGCGGCATTAAGAAAATACAATCTGTTATTGTATGTGTCCGCGCCTTTTATGCCGCCGCGCCCGCTTTTAAAATCAACAGACAGCTTTGATGTTTCTTCTGTTTCCCCGTTGATTTTTATCATGCCGCTGTTATCCAAATAATAAATATTATTATCCTTATCCATAACAGGATAATCCAAGGAATCAATGCCTTGGCCTATTTCAGCGATTGCCGTTATTATGTTATCTTCCAGGTCCAGCGTATAAATTGATTTTTGCCCGCCATCCCCGGCATAAATTTTATTTTGATTATAAGAAATAATTATGCTTGTCGGATTGGCGCCGCTGTTCAGATTGGAAAAATCAGCCAATTCAACCGGAGATTCTACCCTTACTACGCGCCTTATTTTTTCTAATTGCCGCTCGTATTTATTTTTATAGCCATTGAATTTATTTATCTGCTCTTCTGTTTTTTGCGGCATTTGCCCAAGCAGGCCGCTGATTTCTTCAAGTATTTTTTTTGCCGATTCTTCATTGCCGTAAAGCAGGCTGGCTTCCGCTTGATTTTGTTTTTTTTCAATTAACTGCGTTAAATCCGCGTATTCTTGTTCGCTGGCTATTTCTTTATTTTTTAAATTAAGAATTATTATATTTTGCGACAGCAATATCAGGCACGCGGCCGCAATGATAATCAGCGCTTTATTTTTTTTGTTCAAGCTTTTAAACCAGGCAATCACCCGGCGGCCGGCGCCGCGCGCCGCGGCCGCTGATTTTTTCTCGGTATTTTCGCATAACCGCCAAGCAGCGGAAGCTTTTTCCCTGTCAGTGATTATTTTAAATAAATAGATTGTGAATTTTCCCGAATAAACAAAAATATTTTTTATGGTTTTCAGTATTTTTTTAAGCGGCAATACGTTGTCTTTTCTTTTGGCCAGTATTTCTCCTCTTATCAAAGAATCTTTGGGCTGGCCGAAAGATCCATGAATTTTAATTTTTTCCAACAGTTTATTCAAAAAGTTAAGCCATTTTTTAAAGCTCATCGCTCCGCTGGCGGCTAATAGTTTTTCAGTTGTTTCTTCAGTGGCGTTTAAGCCCTCAATTGAAGATTGGCTTGACCGCGGAATTAAATTTTCTTCTTTTAATCTGTCCGGATCGGAATTAGGGCAATTTTTAATAAGAATTCCCAAGAAAGAGACATAGGCGTTTATTTTGTTAAGCGTGTTTTTGATTTGCTCAACAGCTCCTGCCGGCGGAAGCTTGGCGATAATGCCGATCAGCTGGCCGCTTGACAGATATTCCGGCAGCGCCTCGTTAGTGAACAAAAAATATCCGTTTTTGGGAATAGAGCCGCTTATTACATTAGTGAACAGTTTGGCCGGACTTGTCTGCTTATTGCCGCCGCTGCTTTTCGCCCGCTTGATAATATCGGTTATTTTGTATTTTGCTTCCCCGCTTTTATCAGAGCTTTTGTAAATCAGCAGCGCTTTATTTTTGCCCAAGCTGGTAAAATGAAGCATGTTTTCATGAATTACCCCGACTATCGCGTTAATTGAATCAGTATTAATTTTTATTCTTTCCGAGCGAATGAATTCGGACAAATTTTTATTAGTTTTAGCCAATGACGATTCAAATATGTGCTCAACTTTCAAGCTCTTAATTTTTTCGCGCAAAATTATTTTTTCATTTTTATAATAATTATTTTCCAATTCATTGATAATGAAATTAATAAGCTTGACGCTGCCGGCATCGGTTGATTCAATTTCAATCAAAATAAACAGCTTGCCGGCCAATGATTCTTTTTCGGAATTCGGCTGGGCGACAAAAATTTCGCTAATTGACTTAGCTTTATTGCCGGCGGTTAATGATAATTGGGCTATTTTATAATGCATGCTAACACGTAACGCATAACGCGCAACGCATAACCCCGCAAATGCTTCGCGGAACGGGGCAGGCGCGCAACGCGCAATACGTTTATTTTAAAGTTTATTTTTTTGACTTAATAGCATATATATTATACTATATAATTAAGTGAAAGCGCAACCGCGCGCAACGTATAACCCGTAACTCATAAAGAACTAAATAATTTTTGATGCGCGAATAAATATGCTAGAAAAAATATTCGGCTCGCGGGCCAGAGTAAAAATGCTAAAGCTGTTTTTACTCCATCCAAACGACAAATTTTTTATCAGGGAGCTTTCAAGGAAATTAAAGCTTCAGATTAATTCTGTGCGCAGAGAGTTGGAGAATCTGGAGAAATTCGGCATTTTAATTTCCAGTCCGCCGCCCATAGCAGGCGAAAAACAGGCAGGCGAAAAAACGTCTGACTATAAGCCGGCTAATCAGGAAAAGAAATATTTTCAAGCCAATGCTGATTTCGTGCTGTTTGAGGAGGTTAAAGCCCTGATAATCAAAGCGCAGATTTTGTATGAACGGGATTTTATTGATAAATTGCATAAAATCGGCAAAGTAAAATTGTTGATTTTGTCAGGCATTTTCGTTAACAATTACGGCGCTCAGACAGATTTATTGATCGTTGGACGCTTTCACAAGAACAAGTTTTTGCGGCTGATCAAAGAGCTGGAGCAGGAGCTGGGCCATGAAATAAATTTTACTTTAATGGATTCCAAGGAGTTTAAATACAGGCGGGACATAACCGACATATTTTTGTATGAAATATTGGAAAACAGAAAAATAGTCGTGATTGACGACGCCGGCATTAGTTAATTTTTTATATTAATTTTAATAAGCAAAAATAATTTTTAAAAAATATTTTTGCGGGAAAAAATATGAAAGAAGCAATACAGCCAACAATTGAAGATCAGCAATTAAAATCAGAAGTAAAAAAGAAAAAATTAAGCAAAACAGATATAGATATGATCAATACAGAGATGATAGAAAACAAAAGAGGGTATAAATATAGTGAAGATACCGACTCTATAATTAAAGAAATCGGCGAATTGGATATGAAATTAAATAATGGCGAGCCGGAGGAGGAAATTAACGGAAAAACGTTAGAAGCTTTGGAGATTGAAAAAGAAATAGCCCAAACCGGAGATAGCGGCAAGCGCGAGCAATTATTGGAAAAAATGCGAAATATATTAGAGTCCAAGAGAAAAGAATCAAACGGCGCGATCGGCGAATTGGAACAAAAAGAGCATGGACAGCAATCCTTTGAAGAAATAAATAATTTAATAAATAAAATAGCCGGTGATTATCACAGCGGCCGCTTAGAAGTTAAGCAGTTTACTGACTTGACTTCTCCGCTTAGAATACAAATGTCGGAAGCGGGATATTCCGGAAAACAGAGAAACGAAGCGGTTAAGCAACTTCTTGAAAAGCTTAACATAAAAGATCGGGAAATTATTGATTTAACGGATGAGGTTATGAAAGATGGCGAGAAAAAAATCTCCCTTGATGCTTTAAATGGATTTGATAAATTAGGCATTAAGAAGTCGGATTTAGAAAATATTGAAGGATTCAGCGGTTTATCAGGCGGTCAGCAGCTTTTAGTTTTGGAGAATTTAAAACAATTAAATTTAGGCAGAATAGAAGAGGAAGCGGCTGTCAAATATAAAAAAAATACCGCGGAATCAAAATTTTTAGGTAGAATATGGAAAGGCATTAGCAAAAAATATCAAATAGCCAAATTGGAAAAAAATAAGGCGGAAGAAATTGTTAAAGGCGGAGCTGCGATTCACAGAGAGACATTGCAGCAGTTAGTTAATGGAATGAAGGAATTTGGACCGGAAGTTGAGATTAAAGGCGGTAAATTAGAAATACAATACGCATCAGGTTTTAAAGATTTAACACCGGAACAGCAGAAACAAGTTGATGAATTTAATCAGGTCGCAACAGAATTTAGTAAAATACCTTATGAGTGGTCATTAGAAACTGCTAACAAAAAAAACAGGGAAAAATCTGAAGATATGAAAACAAGATACGAAAAAGCCAAAGCGAACATTTTAAAATTTAAAGAAAATGAGGTAGGTGAAAAAGATGCTTGTCTTTACATGAATGATGTTGAGATGAAAGTAAAATTAAATCAATTTTTAAATTCCAATCCTGATGTTGAAAAACAGCTGCAAAATATTACTGATAACAAATTATGGTGGCGCGCATTGACAAATATAGCTACGGAGCGTGGAATTTATGCTGGAGCCGGTTTTCTGTCCAGGACAGCGACTATAAGTTTAATTGGTTTTGTTGGAGCGCCATTAGCCGCGGCCGGCATGGGCGGTTTTTTAGCTAGAAAAAGAGGCAAGGAAACATTAAGAGAAAGAAATGTTTTAGCTAGAAAGGGGATAGAAGATAAAAGCAAAGAAGCTAAGGATTTTGCTGACGCTGAATATATTCATGAATCTATTGATTTTTTAATTAATGAATTGGAAAAAAAATCCTTGGATGCGGATAAAAAGGATGAAGTAATCAGGTCTTTAAAATTCCACATTGAAGATGCACAAAATAAAATTAAAGATGGAACAATGAATTTTGGTAAAAATAAAGATAGATTATTCAATCAATATGAATTAGCAGAAAAGATTTCAGAGGGCGCGGCGCAGGTTGAATATAATGGGATTAATAATAAGAAATACCAAAAGGACATTGAAATTATAAGCGAATTTTTAAAAAAGCAAGATAAAAAAACATCTAAAGCGCAAAAGAAATATTTACGCAATCAAATGATTAGAGGCGCGATTATATCTGCCGGTTTTGCCACTGCTGGTTATGCAATAAGGCATTTTGGCGAAGAATTAGGATGGTGGGGAGGGCATAGAGGAGTTGTAAGCTCTAAAATAGAAGAATCGGTTAAAGACAAGTCGAAAGAAGTTCAGAGTTTTAAAATAAACAAACCGGCAGAACCGATTGCGGATAGTCCTCCTTATGATCCATCCGGAAAAACCGATCCATTTAATACTGAATTCAAACAAAAATTAGAAGTTGCGGCCAATCAACCGGAAGCAGCAGCCGCGGCGGAACAAGAGGCATTGAATAATATTGCGGCTAAAGTTGCCGAGCAAGAAGCAGCGGTAAAAAACATAGATATTGAAATCAAAGGCAAAATTGATACTTTTTCCGAGGCGATTTATGAGGCGGCCAAGCAAGCGGACAGTAAAACACAAGACAATTTTATACATAAAGTTTTAGGAGCCGGCGTAAAATTAGATGATGAAAACAGAGGAAAATTTTTAAGCCAAGCAGCGCGTAAATTATCAATAGCCAATATAAAAACAGGGGATGAGCTTGATGTGAAAAATTTGGTTCATGAAGGCAATACAGTCAGATTAAAATCAGACGGCAGCTGGGATGTGCTAAAGGGAGAGGGGATTGAAGACGCTAAAATAGTAAGCGAATTGCAATTGCGCGAGAACTGGGCTGACGCAGAAGGCGCCAAGCATGGCTTTAATCCTGACGAGGTTAAATTCGCAGGTGATAGCGAGCATTTAGATATGAGAAGTTTTAATACTCAGATTGAAGGCGCAGAAGTAACGATTGATAATCAGGGTAATTTCAGCGGTGAAGCTGGCGGTAAAGGATTTTCCGGAAACATTTCAGAGTTAGCTGAAGGGCAAACATCTAAAGAAGTAATAAGTGAAGCCATGGAAGAAGCAAAAGAAGCGGTGGCAGATCAGACGGCAGAGGCGGCAATAATCGCGCCGGAAGAAGCTATAAAAACGGCAAAAACAGGAGTAGAGGATATTTTTGGCGCCAAGGAAGATATAACTCAGGAAAAATTTCAAGAAATCGCGCGACTGACAGGCGTTAATTTTAAAGATGGAATAGACGCGGGCGAAAAATCTAAATTACAATTTTTAGCAGAGCATCAAGAATTATTTAAAACCCCGGAGCAAGCCCAGTATTTGTTTAATAATTCGGAAGCGGATTTTAAATTAATAACGGATATAAAAATGAATAGCGGAATAGGTTATGGCGCTTTAGCCGAGAAAATGGCTGTTAGTAATCTTGATATTAAAAATAATATTTTTTACGGCAAAGTCTTGGCGGGCGATGAGGCGCTTTCCAATATGAAAAAATTATTAGGCGGAGCGGATGTGGAGAAAGTAAGTTTTGGCAAAAACGGAAGGGCAATCGCTGAATTAGCGGACGGCAAAGAGATTAGCATTTTAAATAATGGACAAGAGGGGAGCATAGAAATTAAAAAGCCGTTTTTGCAAAGACAAGCTGTTTTTGAAAAAAAGTTTAATACAAATTTAAGTGAAAACGGGCTTAGTAGCGTTAAAGAGGAATTGGGGGTGGAAGCAGAAGATATTGCGGAGGAGCCAGTTGTTAAAGCTCATGATGATTTATTAGAAAAATATGGCGTAGACAGAAAAAATGTTATAGATTTGAAAAAAGAAATAAAATAAAAAATCCCTAAATAGCAAATGAATTTACTGTTTAGGGATTATTGTTTGTGAAATAGCGCCCTTTGTTAGGGCGTTTTTGGTTTTTCTTCGCATATTACGATGACACAGCGATTTTCTTCTGCTATGCCAAAGTTTTTTGTTTCGCCTCCCTTTTCCGGCTTAATGCCTTTAATATCTTCTGGCCGGTACATTGTTATATGTTCAAGAACTGCTATTGCCCTTTTGCCGGACAATTCATCATTATCTTTGTTTCCGTCGGCGTTTGTGTAGCCGACGACTCTCAAGTATTTCAAATTGTTTTCGGCAACGCGCAGTATAAGATTATTAATCTGTTTTTCCATGTCGTCGTGTTTTAAGGATGAATTTCCCGCGGCAAAGCTATGGATACGGAAGATTGTATATTTTCCGCTTTCTCCAAGCAACGCAACGCCATGCAATGTCGCGGCATCGCTGAGCTCTTTGACTTTTAATTCCAACGCTTTTAAGCGTTTGGATTCTGACTTTTCAACTTTCGCGGTCGGGCCTCTCGTTTCTATGATTTTTGCTTTTCTGTTAAAATCAGCGGCAGTTGCTGTTTTTACTGCTCCGGCTGGAACTTGGATAGGAGCCGTTGTTTTGTTCTCCATAGCAAGAACCAATCTTTCCAATAAAGTATTTGTTTTTTCTTGCCCGCTTTTTATTTCGTTAAGCTGGTTATTGCTTTGAGGTTCTTGCAGAAACGTTGCGTTCTCCGGCCTTGGCACTGGCTGATTAAGGCCGGTTTGTCTTGGTATTGCGGCGCATCCTGTTACCAGAAAAATCAACATTGCGCTAATAACAATAATAATTTTTTGCGGTTTTTTCATAGCATCATCCTCCTTTATTATTTTACTGCTTGTAAAACAACATAACCTTTTGAGTTGTATTTATTCATCAATTCAATATCCTGATTACCGGCTGTTTTCGCTTGATATTGAAATAATTTGTTATCCAATACCAAATTCAATTCTGCTTCAGACAAGCTAAGCCCAACTTCTTCCATGACATTTTTAGCCATTTCTTCGGTTAAGCCATTTTCTTCGGCAGAACCTACGCCCAAAAATCTAATCTTATAGTTATTGGCAACCAGAAAATTTAATTTTTCCGCCAATAATTTTTTATTAAGATTCAGAGCGGCGCCATCAGGATTTATCCCATTCGCGTTAAAAAAGATAAGTTCTTTAATATTGGCTTGTTTGGGCTTTATCTTTAGAGCAGGCGCAGGACCGTCATTATAACAATAGACAATTATTTTGCTGATCTTAAATGCTCTTGTGCCTGTTTCAGCTTTTATCATTGAAATTACTGCTGCCAATGACTGGGTGATCTTCTGGGCTGATGATATTGCCGGCGAAGCTCCCCCTGCGGTTGAAACCGAGTTCGTAAAAACTTCTACTTCAGCTTCAAGGTATATCCGCCTGGTTTGCGTGATTATTTTTGCGAGTGAAACAATTCTTCTGGCTACTTCTTCAGCCAGTGAATTAGCAGGCGGTTCGCCTATGATTGCCATAAGCCGAACATCATTGCTTCCGACAGGCATCTGTGGTGCTGTCAAGACTGGGTCAGGATTTTTTGGTAATGTTTTATACTTTTCAGTATATTGGATTCGAATTTTGTCTTTTTTGAATTTTTTCATTAATTCATCAAAATCATGATCTAATTCATCATATCTATATACTCGAAGCCCCGGCAGTTGTTTTCTGTTTTCATTTAAGAAAACAGGCGGCGCGTAAGGAGTATATAGATTCATGCTTGCTGGCTGAAGGTTGGACAGGTATTCATACGATACTTCATCCGCAGCTTCGCTGTTAAATACAATGCTCTGCGTGCCGCCAATTTGACTTTGTACTTGGCCTTGGCCTTGGTATGAATCAACATCAACTTCAGTTTCAGTATTAGTGCTTGTTCCAGCGAAACCGTTTTGAGCAACCGTAAAAAATAAAATCGTTACAAGTACGAAAAATATTTTTTTCATATTCATCCTCCTTTCTGGGGGAGACCCAAAGAGGGAAATCTCCCCCTCGGAGTTAATAGGTTATTCAGGAATTATTCAGGGAATGCGCCTGAATAAATCTTTGTTCTTGCTATGCCCTGCTGCCATGCTCCGTCATCGCGCTCAAAAACGTAACTATGAATCTGCTCGTTTAAGCCGGCAGCGCCAGTTGTTCCGGTAGCGCCTGTAACATCCATAGACAGACTGGCGTCAAGGTGCATGTTTGAATCCATTTCTTCCGCGTTCATGGAATTTTCCATGGAAAAATTGCGGTCGTTTTGGATATTCATGCTTAACTCCTGGCACAATTCATCTGTGTTGGCCATACCGTAAATATGCATTTGCGATTCGCCTTCGTATGTAATCTGGCCGAGCGGCAATGTTTCGGTCTGAGAGTATGGCTCGTATTGGAGCAATTCAGCTTCAACCTCTACGAATGTAACAGAATCTCCAAGCCCGGAGCCTACAATGCTTTGTGTGCCTGATCCATACATGGTAGTATGGTTCGTGCCAAGCTCTTCGTATAAATGGCTCTGGTATTGGTCTGCGTCTAAGCATGCCTCTCCCACTGTCATAATAGTTTCGCAATCATCGCATGCGTAAATTGGCAACGCGCCAAATAGCGCCATTACAATAAAAACAACAAAAGTAAACAATTTTTCTTTCATGATTTTTCCCTTTCTTTTTTCGGTTTTTTGTTTTTTTACTATACCTTTGCCTCTGTTTTTTAAAGTCTCACCTCCCTTTGTTATTTTATTTTCAAACAGCAATATGCCCGTACGTACAGGCATAATTGTTTTAACTTAACACAATTTTCGTATTTGTCAATAGAAAGAAGTATTTTTTAGCTGAAATTAGCTAAATTATATTTATTTTTCATTTTTATACCGCGGGAATTTTATGTTTATCATGGTTTTTAGGCCTAACTTGCAAATATTTTTTAATAATGTAAACTAATATTATGACATTATATATAGACACAACTCAAGGCCATAATATTGAAATCGTTGTAAAAAAAGGCGAAAATATATTGGCAAAAAAGAAATTCAGCGCCAAATACAGGCAAGCTGAGAAATTATTGCCGGAAATTAAAAAGATATTAGATAAGAATAATCTTGAATTAAGCAATATAGAAAAAATTCAAGTCGTTAACAAAGGAACTGATAAAACAAGTTTTACCGCGTTAAGGATAGGCGTGGTTACGGCTAACGCGCTTGGTTATGCGCTGGGAGTACCGGTGATCGGATGTCGGATGTCGGATGTCGGAAGGTTGCCGTTAAAAAGAAAAGATTTAACATTGTAGAGCCGATTTATTGCAAAGAACCGAATATAACACTATTAAGCCAATAACTTATAACATATAACTAATAACATTATTTTGATGCGATTAATGTGAGTTATAAGTTATATGCTATTAGTTATATAATTTTTAAAAGCAACAGTTGTGGATTAAATGTTGACAAGTCCCGGGATTAATTGCTATTTCCCGCTTTAATATTGTTTTGAAAAAACCCCGCTTATTAACAGGCGGTCTTTTTTATTGCATAATTCAGCTTACATTAGCCAATCGTTAAGTGTCGCATAGTGGTTGACTTCAGCGTAAAAATGGTGTATGATTAAATAAGATTGGTGAAAAGTGGGGAATGGTGGTGAAGGCAAGAAATAAGAAATATTAAAATAAAAATAAAAATTATTCAGGTTAGCCCAGACTTTGCGCGCTAACCCAAAAAAGTCCGATGTAAAATCGGCGCAGAGAATGGCCTATGCTTCATGGGCCAAAATCAGGAGCGAATTTTAATAATTAACCCCGCACCTTTTAAATGATAAAAATTTTAATGTTTATTCTGCGGTTAACTTTACTTTTATTTTATTAAGAAATTTCTAACAATTTGATTAAAATTATAATCTGTAAATCATTTAAAAGGTGCGGGGTTAAGGTAAAGAAGGGGCTTGATAGACATTTTTTAGTCAGTCAAGCTTCTCCTGGGTCTTAAGCAGTTCAAAATTAAAAATGCAAAATGAATCATCATAAAATTTATTATTTTATTATTTTATTATTTTAAAAATGTTCATCGGCGAATACAAGCACAATTTGGATAGCAAGGGGCGGCTGGCAGTGCCGGCTAAATTTCGCGCGATTTTGAAAAGCGGGGCGGTTGTTACCAAGGGATTGGATGACTGCCTTTTTTTATATTCTAAAAAAGAGTGGGAAGAATTAGCGCAAAAAATATCCAGTTTGCCGGTAAATAAAGCAAATGACCGCGCTTTTGCCAGATTAATGCTGGCAGGAGCTATGGAAGTGGATTTTGACAAGCAGGGCAGGATTATGCTGCCGGAGTATTTAAGGAAATTCGGCTATTTAAAAAAGAAAGTGGTTATTGCCGGGCTTTACAAGCGTTTGGAAATTTGGGATGAAAATAAATGGAATAAATATAAGATGGGTACTGAAAAAAAGAGCGGCGCGATCGCCGAAGCGCTGGGAGAGCTTGGCGTTTAGGAATTTTAGATTTTATGAAAAATAAATTTTTAAAAATTATATTAATATTTTTTATTTCATTAATAATTTTGATTGGGTGCCTTTATGCTATCAGAGAGGTTAAAGTATATAATCTATCTAACTATTATAAAAGTTTAGCGCGAGAATGCGGTTTAATAAATTCATTGGTGATAGGCAATTGTTGCATAAGCAGTATTAAAGATATGGCGGAGCATAATTTCAAAGCCGAGCCAAGCAGCGGGTGTCCTCAAGGTTTTAAAGCAATGGCGGAATCGTGCCGCGGAAGCATAAGTTTTTGCGCGCCCGGCAATAGTATAAATGATTTATTTAACCCGGTTATTAAAAAAAGTGATGATTTTCAAGATAATGAATGGATGAAATAAACATTATTCAAATAAAAAATAAAACTATGACAAGAAAAATTAAATGCGAAACAACGCGCGAAAATAAAAATCACAGTGTTAAAGTAAAAGTGATTAAAGCTCCTTTTGTTGACAGCATACAGCTGCGCAGTATTATTTATAACCGAGCAAGAGCATTAGTTTTATAGTGCATAACTCGTAACGCATAACGCATAACGCATAACGCATAACGCATAACGCATAACGCATAACGCATAACGCATAACGCATAACGCATAACGCATAACGCATAACGCATAACTCGTAACGAGTTTTGGATAAATCAATGAATTACAAACATATTCCAGTGATGCTGAATGAGGCGCTAAATTATCTTGATCCGCAGCCAGGACAATATTTTATTGACTGCACTTTGGGCGGAGCCGGCTACACTGTCGCAATCGCTGAAAGAATCGGGCCAAAAGGGAAAATTATTGCCATTGATTTGGATAAAATGGCGATAGAAAACGCCAAATTTCAAATTTCAAATTTCAAATTTCAAAATATAATTTTAGCAAATGAAAATTTTAAAAACACCACCAAAATTACAAAAAAATATTTTCATAAAAAAAAGGTTGATGGCATTGTTTTTGATTTGGGGCTATCATCAGCTCAACTCGCGGACAGGAGCAGGGGATTTTCTTTTCAGCTGGATACCCCGCTAAATATGAGTTTCGGATGTCAGATGTCGGACTTCGGATGTCGGACAACAGAGGATATTGTTAATAATTGGAAGCAGGAGAAATTGGAAAAGATTATTAGGGAATATGGGGAGGAGAGATTTGCTAAAAGAATCGCGCGGAAGATCGTTGAATGCCGCGAATTAAAATCAATAAAAACAACAGGGCGGCTGGTTGAAATCATAAATCAGGCGGTTCCGGATTTTTATAAAAGAAAAAAGATTAATTGCGCCACTAAAACTTTTCAGGCATTGCGCATTGCTTCCAACAATGAACTTGAAAATTTAAAAAAAACATTGCCCCAAGCCGTTGATTTATTGGCTCAAGGCGGAAAGATAGTGGTTGTGTCTTATCATAGCTTGGAAGACAGGATTGCAAAGAATTTTTTCAGACAAGAATCGCGCGGCTGCCTTTGCCCTCCCGGTTATCCTGTCTGCCAATGCGAACACAAACAGCAGCTTAAAATATTAACCCGCGGGATTGTTGCGGCCGGCAAGGAGGAGGCCGCAAAAAATCCAAGATCCCGCAGCGCCAAGCTAAGGGCCGCGGAGAAGATTTAAACACAAAAACACTCGGCTTCGCCTCAAAACACGAAAACACTCGGCTTCGCCTCAAAACACAAAAACACTCGGCTTCGCCTCAAAACACGAAAACACTCGGCTTCGCCTCAAAACACGAAAACACAAAAACACGAAAACACGAAAACACGAAAACGCGAAAATAATAAAATAATAAAATAATAAATCTTATGGCTCAAGAAAACAAAAATAAAAGAAAATTCAATTTGGAAATATTCAATAAAATTTTATTTATTTTGATAATAGTTTGCGGCGTTTATTATTTGACCGGAACCAACGATATATCCGTGAAAAGCTTCAAACTTCAAGAATTAAAATTAAAAGCCAACAGCTTGAATAATGAGAATGGCAATCTTAACATTAGGCAAATGTCTTTGAATTCATATAGCGATGTCAATCAAAGAGTGGCTGAATTGGACATGGTTGCTGCCGGAGAAATGGAATATATAACCATGGGAGCGGGAGCTGTTGCTATAAAAAGATAAATATGCGGAAATTTGAAATTTGCCTGTCCCGCACTAAATTTGTTTGGCTGCGGGGAAATTGGAAATTTGGTTTTTTCGCAATAATTTCCGAATTACTAATTTCAAATTTCAAATTACTATGAATTCTTGGCGCAGAAAAGAAAAAAACAATACCATTAACCAATATAACAATCGCATTTATCTAATAATGGCGCTTGTTTTTTTATTGGGCTTTTTAATGCTTTACAGGCTGTTTAATTTACAGGCGGTTGACTATGATTTCTATAAGGCGCAAGCGTCCGGACAGCATGGAATTTCAAGTATTTTAGAGCCGGACAGAGGCAGTATTTACATTAAAGACAGCGCTGAAAACTCAGAAGGTAAAATTTACCCCATGGCAACCAACAAAGAATTCGCGCTTGTTTACTCTATCCCCAAAGAAGTTGTAGACGCTGAAAATTTAGCAGAGCAAATTTATTTAATTTTTGATCAGAGCCGGACGGAAAAAGAAGCGGATGAATTACTCATGGAGCTTCAGGAACAAGGAGAGGTGTTAGATGAAAAATTTAAACCAATAAAAAAAGAAGCAGAGATGAATTTAAGAAAAGACGTTATTATAAAAAAATATTTAGAAATTTTATCTAAAAAAAATGATCCTTACGAACCGATAGCGGACAAGGTCGGCGGAGAAGCGCTGGAAAAAATAAAACAATTGGATATGCCGGGGATTGGCTATATTATGAAAAAATATCGTTTTTATCCGGAAGATAATATTGGATCCCATATTCTGGGTTTTGTCGGCTATGTCGGCGATGACAAGAGAGGCCGCTACGGGATAGAAGGTTTTTTTGACGAAGAACTTTACGGAAAATTCGGGTCAATCAACGCGGAGCGCTCGGCTTCCGGGGGCGTGGTTATTATTAATGATAGGAAATATAACAAGCCGCAAAACGGCAGCGATTTTGTTTTAACAATTAATAGGCCTATACAATTCATGGCTTGCGATAAACTGAATGAAGCAGCTTTGCGGTACGGCGCTGAAGGCGGGAGTATTATCATAATGGATCCGAAAAACGGAGCAATACTTGCCATGTGCTCTTGGCCCGATTATGATCCCAATGATTATAAAGACGTTGAAAATATAAGCGTTTATAATAATCCGGCGATTTTCAGCGAATACGAGCCGGGCTCTATTTTTAAAAGCATAACCATGGCAGCCGCCATAGACCAGGACAAAGTATCGCCTGAAACAACTTATAACGATGAAGGGATGCTTACAATTGACGGCTGGCCGATTAAGAATTCAGACTATGAAAGCTATGGCGGGCACGGTATAGTTGATATGAATACGGTTTTAGTGGCATCTTTGAACACCGGCGCCATTTACGCCATGGAGCAGACAGGCGCTAAAGTATTCGCGGACTATGTTAAAAAATTCAATTTCGGCGAAAAAACAGGCATTGAACTGGAAACTGAAGGCGGAGGAAATATTTCCAGTTTAACAAGAAGCGATATCAGGGAGGTGGAAGCGGCTACCGCTTCTTTCGGGCAGGGCATTACCGTAACGCCTTTGCAGATCATCAGCGCTTACGGCGCGATTGCCAACAATGGGATTTTAATGAAGCCGTATTTAGTCCAAGAAATTATTAATTATGACGGCTCAAAAATAATTACCAAGCCGCGGCAAATAAGGCAAGTTATTTCTCCGCGTTCGTCATTGCTTGTTTCCGCCATGCTTGTTAATGTAGTAGATAGCGGACACGCCAAGCTGGCGAGCGTTAATGGATATTACGTGGCCGGCAAAACAGGCACCGCGCAGGTGGCTGATATTGAAAAAAGGGGATACGGCAGCAAGACAATCCATTCATTTGTCGGCTTTGCGCCGGTAGAAGATCCCAAGTTTGTTATGCTGGTTAAGCTGGACAATCCTAAATCCGCCAAATACGCGGCGTCAACAGCCGCGCCCCTATTCGGCGAAATAGCGGAATTTATTTTAAATTATTATCAAGTGCCGAGAGAGCGTTAAAATATCATAAATAATAAAATAATAAAATAATATGACATCTATGTTTTTATTATTTTATTACTTTTTTTATTTTTTTATTTTAAATATGAAAAAATTAATCCAGTTAAAACTAAAAATTTTAGCCAAGATTATTTTAGCCAAGTATAAGCCGGATATTATCGGCATCACGGGAAGCGTTGGCAAAACAAGTTCCAAAGAAGCTATTTATACCGTGCTTGCTTCAAAATTCAGCGCGCGAAAAAATATAAAAAACTATAACAACGAAATCGGCGCGCCATTAACCGTTATCGGTTCCGAATCTCCGGGCAAATCCATTCTTGGCTGGTTTTTTGTTTTCTGGAAAGCGCTAAAATTAATTTTAATTCAAGATAAAAATTATCCTAAAATTCTAATTTTGGAAATGGGCGTAGACCGTCCCGGGGACATGGATTATTTAAATAAAATAGCCAAAAGTAAAACAGGGGTGCTTACGGCAATAGGGCCTGTCCATTTGGAGTTTTTCGGTACGATAGAGAATATACAAAAAGAAAAAGGCAAGCTGATTGAAGCTTTGCCGAAATCCGGCTGGGCGGTTTTGAATTATGATGATAAAAAAGTGATGCGAATTGCCAGATTAAGCAAAGCTAAAATTTTAACCTATGGCTTTAACAGCGGCGCCGGCGTAAGAGCGCGGGAATTAGTCTTTAATTTTTCCAATCTTAATGAACCGAAGGAAAGCATGGCAGGAAAATTAGCCGGCATTAGCTTTAAAATCAGCCATAATAATTCATCAGCCAATATTTTATTGCCTAATGTGATAGGCCGCGCCGCAGTTTATGCCGCCTTGTCCGCCGCGGCTGTCGGCATAGCTTATGGCTTAAATTTAACGGAAATAGCAGAAGCGCTGTCAGAATTCAAATCTCCAACAGGAAGAATGAATTTGATACCGGGCATAAAAAATACTTTAATTATTGATGACACTTACAATTCGTCTCCGCAGTCTTTGGCGTCGGCGCTGGATATGTTAAACAAAATACCTTTGGCAAGCGGAGCCAGAAAGTTCGCGGTTTTAGGCGACATGCTTGAGCTGGGCAGCGTTAGCGAAGAAGAGCACAGAAAAGCCGGCCGCCTGGTTTTTGAATCCGGGATTGACAAATTAATAGTTGTCGGAGAAAGATCGCGCGATATTGCCGGAGGAGCGGAAAAAGCAGGAATGCTTCCTGATAACATATTTCATTTTGCGGCCGCCGGGGATGCCGGGAAATTTATTCAGGATAGAATCAATGAAGGCGATTTGATTTTAATTAAAGGTTCTCAAGGCATGCGCATGGAGAAAATTGTTAAAGAAATTATGTCCGAGCCGCTTAGGGCGAAAGAATTATTAGTTAGACAGGGCGAAGAGTGGATTGCGGCGCGTAACGCATAACGCATAACGCGCAACTCTTATTTAGTTAGTTTAATAAGTAATTTTATGCTATTATATTAGTATATTGCTATATGGTCATATGGTTATATTGTTATAAAATTTTACAACCATATAGCCATATAACCATATTTGCAGGAATATTTTAATAAGAAAAAATAATATTCAACAATTTAGTATTTAAATTTGTAAGCATTGATTAAATATATGTCCAATAAAAAACATTTAGCGACAATTACGATTCTGGTCAAAGATAGGCAGGCTCACGCAAATGATGTTCAGCGGATTTTAACCGAACATGGGCATTTAGTCATGGCTCGGATTGGCGTAAATGTCCGGCGCAGCTGCGTTGAAAACTGCGCGGGCTTGATCACTGTCGCGGTTGAAGGAACGGCTGACGAGATTAATGATTTGACAAAGAAATTAGACGGACTTTATGGGATTGTCGCGAAAAATAATATAATGACGGAGTAATTTTTCCGCTTTCCCGCTGCGCCGCAGTCTCCTGAAAGGGACTGCGGCGGACAAGCAGGCGAACCGCCGCAGTCTCCCGCAATACTGCGGGAAGACTGCGGCGAAGCGGAAATAAGTATCTGTTTAATAATTTTATATAATAAATCGTTACGCGTTACGCGTTATGAGTTACGAGAAAAATATGTTATACACAAAAGAACAAATAATGGCGCGGGTTGATGTTCGCGCCGCGGCTCAATTTTTAGGATTGGCCGGCGCGGCAATTTTTTTGCCTTTTGTCGTCCATGTCCAATTCATAACAGGGCCAATCGTTAACGCGATTTTAATTTTAACTTTATTTCTTGTGGGCGCGCGCAGCGCCTTGGTGCTTTGCATGGTGCCTAGTATGATGGCTTTGGCCGGCGGGCTTCTGCCGGTAATTCTGGCTCCGGTTGTTCCTTTTATAATGATTGGCAATGTGATGCTTGTTTTATGTGTTGATTATTTCGCTAATTTACGCCAAATAACTCCCAATAACGTTAAAAATTATTGGCTTGGGGTTATTATTGGCGCCGGCTTGAAATTCAGCTTTTTATTTTTTAGCGTTAATTTTATTTCCAAATTATTGCTCAAACAAGAATTAGCAATTAAAGTCGCGCAGATGATGAGCTGGCCGCAGTTTGCCACGGCAGTTGCCGGAGGTGTTATTGCATGGGTAACGTTGAAGTGGTTGAAGAGAATGTGATAAAATAAATAGATTAGCATAAATTCAAAATCTCAATTTTTAAAATTCCAAACAGTTTGTGATTTGTGGTTTTGGTAATTGAGATTTGTTTGTGATTTGGTGCTTGAAATTTGGGATTTTGAAAGCGGCATATTTGTAATGCTGTTTTTTTTGACTATAATTAATAGATATTGTATAGTTTTAATATGAAAATACCAGAATATATAAAAAATATAATAGACAAACTGGAGCAAGCAGGCCATGAAGCGTATGCGGTTGGCGGATGCGTGCGTGATTTATTGCGCTCCATTATACCTAAAGATTGGGACATTACCACTAATGCCAAGCCGGAAGAAATTTTAAAGATTTTTCCTGATGGAAAGTATGAGAATGTTTTTGGGACTGTGATAATTCCCGTAGAACGCGAAAACACGAAAACGCGAAAACGCGAAAACACGAAAACACGAAAACATTTATCCGCCGAAGCATTAGCGAAGGAGGACGAAAACAAGACAGTTGTTGAGGTGACGACTTATCGCAGTGAACAGGGATATTCTGACAGGAGGCACCCGGATGAGGTTAGATTTGAGGATAGTTTGGAGAAGGATTTGTCCAGGCGCGATTTTACGATAAACGCAATGGCTGTTGCCCTCACCCCCAGCCCCTCTCCCGCTATCGCTTCACGGGAGAAGGGAGTTAAAAATGATAATTTTCAAATTATTGATTTATTCGGCGGGCAGAAAGATATTAAAAAAAGGATTATCAGGGCGGTAGGGGAGCCGTCCGACAGGTTTAAGGAAGACGCTTTGCGCATGATGCGGGCGATTCGCCTGGCTTGCGAGTTGAATTTTGACATTGAGCCGAAAACCGAGCGGGCGATAAAGAAAATGGCCGGCGGCATAAAATTCATTGCCAATGAAAGAATAAAAGATGAGTTGATTAAAATATTAAAGTCTAATAAAGCTTACGAAGGCATAATGTTTTTGCATCAAAATAAATTGCTTCAGTATATTATGCCGGAGCTGGAAAGAGGAGTGGGGGTGGGGCAATGCAAGCATCATATTCATTCTGTTTTCAGGCATTGCGTATTGTCATTGAAATTCTGTCCAAGCAATGATTGGCGCGTCAAGCTTGCCGCGCTGCTTCATGATATTGCCAAGCCGCAGACAAAAAAAATTATCAACGGCGGCGCCACTTTTTATAATCATGACATAGTAGGCGCGAAAATCGCCAAGAAGATTATGAGCCGGATGAAGTTTTCCAATGATGAGATTGAAAAAGTCGCGGCCTTGATACGCAACCACATGTTTTATTATAATGTTGATGAAGTGACAGCCAGCTCGGTGCGGCGCTTGATTAAAAAAGTAGGAGAAGAAAACTTGAAAGACTTGATTGATCTGCGGATAGCGGACCGGCTCGGTTCCGGCGTGCCGAAAGCCAAGCCGTATAAGCTCCGCCATCTGGAATATATGATGGAAAAAGTGCGCCAGGATCCGCTGTCCGTAAAAATGCTGAAAATAAACGGAGACGAATTAATGAAATTATTAAAAATCCAGCCAAGTCCTAAAATCGGCGCTATTTTGGATGTTTTGCTGTCCGAAGTGGTTGATGATCCTGATCTGAATAATAAAGAATATTTAGAAAACAGAAGCCAAGAATTGAATAAAATGGAATTAAAAGAATTGCGCGGCCAAGCCAAAGAAAAAATTGAAGACAGAAAAATGGAAGATGACAGCGAACTGAAGAAAGAATTTTGGGTGAAGTGATTTTCGCGTAACGCATAACTCATAACGCATAACGCATAACGCATAACAATATAACTTTATAACTATTAATTAAAGTGAATTTTTATGAAGATTTTTTTATTATTATTCAGTTTATTAATTTTAATTACAGGGTGCTCTTCCGCTCCGCAAAAAAAAGTTATGAATGAAAAAAATATTCCAAGCGATTCTTCCGCTTATGACGACAGCGATGTCGTGGAGAAAATTAATGACACAAAAAATAATCAGGCCGCAAAAACACAATCAAGCGCCGCGCCAGACGAACAAACTCAGCAGCAGGTTCAGCTGGAAAATTTAATCGCTGAATTCAATCAAGCGATTATCAAAACTAATTTTGGCGACATAAAAGTGGAATTTTACGGGCAGGAATCTCCGTTAACCGTGAATAATTTTTTAAATCTGGCTAAAATAGGATTTTACAATAACACGAAATTTCATAGAGTAATGAAGGATTTTATGATTCAAGGCGGTGATCCGAACAGCAAAGACGATGATTGGTCAAATGACGGCACGGGCGGTCCGGGCTACAGTTTTCAAGATGAATTTAACAGCCATAAATTAGTTCGCGGAAGCTTGGCCATGGCGAATTCCGGACCTAACACCAACGGCTCGCAATTTTTTATTGTCACCAGTGAAGCGACTCCATGGCTGGACAACAAGCACACTAATTTCGGCTATGTTGTTGAGGGCATGGACATAGTGGAAAAAATTGAAGCCGTTGAGGTTAATGAGCAAGATCATCCGATTGAGGATGTGGTGGTTGAAAGTATGGAGCTGGCAAAATAGCATCACAGAAATCATGTAAACCCCGCACCTTTTGAGCAGAGCATCTTTGATGCAGAAAAACAACTGCTCAAAAGGTGCGGGGTTTATATGATTAATAAGATTTTTATTTTAAAGTTTTAATCGAAAATTTAAAATCTAAAATCGAAAATTCAAAAGGGCCTGTAGCTCAGTTGGTAGAGCATCGCATTTTCACCCCGCCCCAAATTAGTTGTCTAACAAATATATTTTAATTAATGATTTTTACAAGGGCTCATAGCTCAGTTGGTAGAGCGCCGCATTCGCATTGCGGAGGCCGGGAGTTCAAATCTCCCTGAGTCCACAGAAATTTGGGGCGGGGCAAGTTGCGGGGGTAAGGGGTTCGAATCCCCTCAGGTCCACTTTTTTAATGATAGGATCTACGCGTTTGAATACTGAATTTTTTAATACTAATGTTTTTATTTGCTAAAATATTTCCGCAAACAATAAAAAGAAAAATAAGATAAATAAGAAAATAAACAATATCTTATTTTCTTCTTGCTCTTTTTATTTCCCGATGTGCGAATCGGGATCCCGAATTCTGCATTAGCAGAACATCGGGACTTATTTTTCTTATTTTAATAAATGCTCAAAATATAAAAATGCGTATAAATTATATTCAAACGCGTAATTCCTGAATACTTAAAACTATGTCCATACTTTTAAAATGGCTGATTACAGCCGCGGCAATTTTAATCACGGCTTATTTACTGCCGGGAGTTAGCATCAGCGGGCTTTGGGCCGCGCTATGGCTGGCGGTGTTTTTAGGCATTATCAATATTGTTATCAAGCCGATCTTAATAATTTTTACACTGCCTATCAATATTCTCACTCTTGGCTTGTTTACTTTTGTCATTAACGGCTTGCTGATTTTGCTGGCTTCATCAATCATAAAGGGTTTTGAAGTAAGCGGCTTTTTCACGGCGCTTGGCTTCAGTATTGTCTTGTCAGCCATAAGCTATGTTTTGAACAGTTTGTTTAAGCAAAAATAAATTAATTGTTAAGCCAAGATACGGGGTATAGTATAATGGTAGTACGCGCGCTTCGGGAGCGCGTAACCCCGGTTCAATTCCGGGTACCCCGACCAAGTTAAACTTTTTTCAAATTCAGAGGCGATTGATTGCTCGCTCGCCTCTGAATTTGAAAAAAGTTTAACTTGGTCGCAATTACTGAACGAAGCTCGAACCTTTTTTGAACAAAACTCCGACTGATTGCCGCGCTTCGCGCGGCAGAAACTGAACGCTCGGGCGGGCAAAAAGCGAAGTCCCATACCGAACTTGTTCTGGTGCGGGGGAAAGGGGTCGGGGGAAAGGAAATTTTTGCCCGCCGCGCCTTCCTCCCGCCTACGGCGGACTAATCCGCCTCCCGCCTGCGCCGAGGCTTCGGCGGGTAAACTTTTTCAAGCCAAGATTATTTTTCGTATCCCGGTTACGGGATGCGCCGCCGTTAGGTTGCGCTTGACCCGCCCACCCGTTCGCGCGCAACTGTAAGGAACTCCCTTTTGATGTTTACGAAATGCTTATTTTTTGATACGATAGTAATACATTACCGAAGATACATAACTATTACTTTAATTATAGTAATATATTACAATGCCGTCAACAAACAAATCAACAATTGCTGAAAATATGAAGAAATACCGCAATAAAATGGGTATTTCTCAAGACAGATTATCGAAATTGGCTGATATCACCTACAACACCATTATTAAAATTGAATCCGGCGCGAATAAAAACCCGACCATAGAAACTTTATCTAAAATCGCTAAGGCGCTTGCCGTTGGCGTCGATGATTTAATTAAATAAAAATATGCCAATCTTTAAAATTGAAGACAAAAAATTAATATCAATTAAAGAAATTATAATTGATTTAGAAAAAGATTTACAAAAGTTGACAGAAAATAATCTGGAGGCCGTTTTTGGTTATAAATTTATTAGTTCAGAATTTAGTCTCCATAATTTTAGAATTGACACGTTGGCTTTTGATGAGGAAACCAAATCGTTTGTAATTATTGAATATAAAAAAGATAGAAGTTTTAGTGTTATAGATCAGGGATTTTCTTATCTATCATTAATGTTAAATAATAAGGCTGATTTTATTTTAGAATATAATGAAAGAACTAATAAAAATTTAAAGAAAGACAATATTGATTGGACGCAATCACGAATATTATTTTTAGCTAATTCTTTTACTTCATATCAGCAGAATGCAATTAGCTTTAGAGATTTACCTATCGAACTCTGGGAAATAAAAAAATATGACAACAACACAATTTTATATAATCAACTCAGAACCGCCGAATCAAATGAATCGATAAAAACTATTTCCAAAAATAAAAACATTGAGCAGGTTAGTCGAGAGGTTAAAAAATATACATTAGCCGATCATTTAAGGGAGGATTGGGAAGAATCTGGCTATTTGTATGAGCTAATCAGCGAAAAGATATTAGCGCTGGATTCTCGCATAGAAGAAAAATTTAATAAGTTTTATATAGGGTTTAAAATAAAAACAAGATTACTTTGTGCTATTCATATTCAAAAATCGAAATTAAGGTTAGATATAGTTGGTGTAGATAAGGAGGGCTTAAAAGACCCTGAAGATAAAGTGATAAAAGTTAGATGGGAAGAAAATAATTGGGGGAAACAATGTTCGTATTTAATAGGCAACAAAAATGATGTTGATTATGCTATGTTCCTGATAAAGCAGGTTTGCGAAAAATTATATAAATAAAAAAATTAATATTATGAAATTAGACTATTTTCAA
Organism: Candidatus Falkowiibacteriota bacterium; assembly: GCA_013791585.1. Lineage (GTDB taxonomy): Bacteria > Patescibacteriota > Patescibacteriia > Patescibacteriales > VMTK01 > VMTK01. The sequence goes on along the minus strand of VMTK01000005.1, from coordinate 63,705 downwards.
AAAAGTTTATTAAAACATACAGAAGATTTTCGCAAAATTTTGGCGACGCCGTCTGGCGATTGGACGGTCAAAGGCTTTATTGATGTAGCAAAAAATATTTATACAATTTCAGTCGATACAAAGGTTGTTTCTAAAATAATTGAATTGATGATGTTTCCAGTTTTACTGAAGTTCGCCAAGGAAAATGGTTTTGAAATGCATTTTTGCACAGAGCAAAATCATTATCCCGATGTTACTTTTATAACTAAAAATAAACAGAAGATAGCTCTCGATTTAAAAAGCACTTACAGAAAAGAAAATGGCGATGTTTCAGGGTTCACTTTAGGGGCATTTACCGGCTATTTCAGATTTAGAGATTCAAATAAAAATATTACATTTCCGTATAAGCAATACAGCAAACACTACATTTTAGGAGTTATATATACCCAGCAGGAAGACCTTATCGACGAGAATAGAGTTTACACTATCGATGATTTAGAGGAAATTTTATCAGTAGTGAAAGATTTTGATTTCATTGTTCAAGAAAAGTATAAAATCGCCAAAGATCGCCCCGGAAGTGGAAATACAAAAAATATTGGCTCTTGCGTTAAAATTTCTGAGCTCAAAGAAGGTGTAGGACCATTTTCGAAATTGGGCGTAAAAATATTTGATGATTTTTGGATGAACTATATGACGGCGGAAATGTCACGGAGTGCAAAATTAAGAAAACCGCCATATACAAATTTAAGAAATTATTTAAAATATAGAAATACAAAAAATGTATAGTGTTATAACGAAAACAAAACAACGACAATCGCAACTTTTTAGCGACTTGCTGGCCACCAAGACTGGTGTTTTGCCGTCAACGCGTTATCAGGGGAGTAAATACAAAATAATTAAATGGATTGATTACTATACAAAAGATTTAAAATTTAATTCTGTTCTTGATGCTTTTGGCGGTACTGGTTGTGTTGGCTATATGTTTAAGAAAAATGGCAAGCAAGTTTTTTATAATGATTCTTTAAAATTTAACTATTATGTTGGGCTCGCTATAATTGAAAATTCTAAAATTATCTTAAACGATGACGACGTTGATTTTATTCTAAAAAAACATTCAATAATTAAATATCCTACTTTTATTTATGATACTTTCCATGATATTTATTTTACTGATGAAGAAAATAAATGGCTTGATATCGTTATAACAAACATTGGTCAAATACAAGATAAATATAAGCAAGCGTTGGCTTATTACGCTTTATTTCAGGCTTGTATAATAAAACGACCTTATAATTTATTTCACAGAAAAAATTTATATATTAGAACAGCTGAAGTAGAAAGAAGTTTCGGAAATAAAAAAACTTGGGATACTTCTTTTGATGTCCATTTTAGAAAATTTGTGGAAGAAGGAAATAGTGCCGTTTTTGATAACAAAAGGAAAAATAAAATATTTCATTCCGATATTTTTGATTTAGATATTAAGGCGGATTTAATCTATATTGATACGCCCTACATTTCTGCAAAAGGCGTAGGTGTTAATTATTTTGATTTTTATCATTTTCTTGAGGGGATTGTTTTTTATGAACAATGGCCTAATTTGATTGATGAAAAATCAAAACATAAAAAAATAAAAAATGGCAAAAATGAGTGGTGCAATAAAGGTGAAATTCATCAAGCGTTTGAAAAATTATTTAAAAAATTTAAGGATTCAATTTTAGTTGTTTCTTACCGAGACGACGGCACTCCGACGGTAGACGAATTAGTAGAAATGTTAAAAAAATATAAAAAATCAATTGAAATAAAAAAACTTGATTATAAATATGTTTTGAGTAACGGAAATTCAAAAGAGGTTTTGATAATAGTAAAGTAATTTTATGCAAACCATTTCGGTTACAAATTTAAAAATAGAAGTAAATAAAATTTTGCGAAGGCAGGGGTTTGAATTAAAACCGGATGGTGTTTTTGTGCTCAAAAATGACGGTCTAGAAGAAAAACGCAAGGTACACGAGTTAGCTAAAGCAGAAAGGGCCAGCACGAGTGAGCAATTTCTTTTGGATAAAATTCCTATGATACAGGAACATCTCATTGACGGTAAAGACTTAGATGTTGCGAAAATTGAACCAGAAATTATAGAGATTGAAAGTGGAAGTCGGGAAGAAGATTTTTTTCGCTGGTGGAACATTGTTTGGTGGAGTTTGCCTTATGAGCATGCCTACGGATGGCAGATGCGTTTTATAATCTGGGACAAATACCATAATGCACCTATCGGGCTGATCGGACTTCAAAGCCCAATACTTAGTTGGAGTGCAAGAGATAAACATTTGGGGATAAAACCGGATAAGCGGGATTTTTGGGTAAATCAATCCCTCAGCGCTCAAAGAATTGGCGCTTTGCCACCTTATAACGATATTCGTGGCGGAAAACTCATTGCTCTCCTAATGACCGCAGAAACTATTAAAAAAAAGTTTCATAAAAAGTACAAAGATCAAAAAACGGTTCTGCTTGATAGAAAACTACCATCCAATTTGCTATTTATTACTACTACGGGCGCATACGGCAAAAGTAGTGTTTATAATCGATTGAAGTTTCAAGGAGAGTTAGTTTCCGAATTTATTGGTTACACGAAGGGAAGTGGGACATTTCACATACCAAATGTGCTTTATGAAGATTTGGTTGCGTACCTTAAAAAGAGAGGTTTTAAAACGGAACGTGGATGTGGCAACGGACCTTCACGAAAAATGCGCCTTATAGATCAAGCTCTGCAGTTATTGGGTTTTGCTAATGGTATTACTCATGGAATTCAACGAGCTGTTTATCTTTTCCCAATGGTAAAAAATTTGAAAGAGGTAATACAGTCAAACAAAAAACCAGTTTGGCGTCATCGTAATGTTTCGGAGATGACACAATTTTGGAAAGACCGTTGGGCAATACCACACGCTGAAAAAGATAAAACATACTGTGATTTTTCAGGAGATGAGTTTATTAAGCAGACTCGCAAGGATTTGAAAAAGTATAAACAACTTTGCAAAAATATCTGAAATAAATATGGAGAACCAATCAGAAAATCGAAACTACGCACATTTGCCAGACGAGTTATTAGCAAAAATTTTAGACCGCGTGCCAACAACGGTAGAAAAAATGAACAGTATGTTTGATATTCAGGATGAGCCAATTAAGCAAGGGATAGATCATCTAAGAAGCTCTGGTAAATTATCAAAACTGTCTACATTAGAATATTCAACCTCTCTTATTGCCGTAGATGGGAGTTTTATTTTAGAAAAAATGACCGGATCGGATCTGTTATTAGCCGTAGCAGTTGGCGTTGAAGGACTAACCGAAGACACTACTAAAGACTGGGGTGGTGATAAAAATCAATATTACCAATGGCAAACAGCTTTATCACACGACGAGGCAAACGCACGTTTAGGGCAGGGGGTTATGTTTTTAATGGAGTTAAGTGTTTTAGCAAATGCGGAGCATGACATAAGAATTATGGACGGGGCACATTTTACCTCTATCCTAAAAATCAATAGCATGTTGTCAGCAAAAGACGATAGCGTTGGAGAAGAATATGCACAAGCCCTACGAGATTTTCTTCAAGAAACTTACAAAAAAATTATCCCCGATATACCGGATATTATTAAAGCGGCTTTCAACGATGACCGGATTATTGCATTAGCTAAATATAGTTCTTCTAGGGATATTATTGACGCCTTTTTATCAAAATATAAAATAAAAATTGATGACAAAACGTTTTTTTCTTTAGGATTAAATGAAGACGAATATTTAAAACCTTTATCTGTGGGTCAAAGTACCGAAGAAAAAAGGAAAATTTGGGATGATTTGCACATTAAGTGTAATTTAGAAATTGCGGAGAGGGACAAATTAAATCAAGCGCTCGCAGAGGCTATTAAGCCCCTAACTACTAAAGGAAAAGAATCAGAACTTTATTTTACATACTATAAACCATATCAAGATGGCCCCGCATATAGAATCGAACTTAAAAAATCATTAGCGCAAGACACGGCAAGGCTCGAAAAATATCTTTTGAGCATTAAAAGACAAATAGTTTTCCCTGAAATAAGAGAGCCGTATCCGCAATACCTCGTAGATTTAATGGCGAAGAGTATTTCTACCGGAATGTTCGCAATAGAAGAAGCAATTAAACTTTCACCAGCACTTAAAATAGATAAGGGGAAATTTAATCTTTTGTTTAATTATCGAACTAAATTATAATCAAATAATTATGGATAAATCACAAAAAACAATTTCTGAACATTTGTTGGATGTAATTAAAAGTCAGGGTAAAAATGCCGTTGGAATAACAAGCTCTCCCAGCAATACTCTTGATATAACCATAGACATTACGGAGGAATGTAAAACAGAAAGAACATTGGGATAAATGGCCTATGCCGTTTTAGAAGAAGATGGTAAGAATATTTTGGTAATAGGACAAATAATTGATATACAAACAAAAAATAGATGGCACGAAGATCCATCGTTTAAGGGCGTGATTAAGAGACATGGGAGATTACCCCATTTAAGCGGCACTGCCGATAATAGAATCGCAACAATTAGTGTCCAGGCGTGTTATAACCTAGGTGAAAGCGCTCCCGAGAGTTATATTCTCGGAACTTCACCGTCTACGGGCGAAAGAATTAAAAAAATGAATAATGAAGTTATGACGGCCTTAATGAAAAATTATGAAAAAGATATAACTTTTTTGGGGAAAGTTTATGGCACAGACGTAGATTTACCCCTTTGGTTTAAGCACTTCGATAGAACTGATAAAAAAAATCATGAGGCCGGCGCCGGAGACGCTTACCATATAGGAGTCTTTGGTAAAACTGGTTCGGGTAAAACCGTTACCGCGGCGTATATGCTCCTGGGTTATGCAAAAAATAAAAATAACATTAGTATTCTAGTTTTAGATCCACAAAAGCAATTCTATACGGATCGAGAGCTATTGGGGGTGGAAAATGAAAAACTAGAACCGAGAATAAAAAAAATCGGGATGAATTATGAGAAATACGAAATTTTGAACGACATATATTTACCAGGAGATAAATATGAACTTTTTGGAGATTTATTATCAAATAACGGTTTTATAGGAGAAGCGTTTAAACCTCTGTATACAGAAGAAAAGATTGAGATGATGAAAGATTCGGTTGTGGATTATTTGCAAGGAAGATCAAATAACCCCATATTTAATTTAAGTTCGCTAAGTGATGGTAAAAAATTACTTTCAGAAATGTTATCAAGGTTTTTAGAACTGAAAGATGAAGAGGAAAAAAGAATGGGTTTTTCAAAATATGTTTATGGTGTTTTTGGAACAAAGGATACTCGTTCAAGACTAAATAGTAGAGTCAAATTTATTTCAGAAAACTTAGATAGCCAGCGCACTATTTTGGCAAAATGGGATGCGGCTTTGAAACTTTTTCATCAACAAAAAGATCATGGCGGGAAAAAGATATCTGTCGAAGAAATAGTTGATAAGACAGTTACCCAAAATGGCAATTTTATAGTTTTAGATATAAGTGGTCGTAGCGGCGAGATCGAAAATGAAAACATACAAGCATTATTTATAAAAATTATTGAAGAAAATATTGTTGAAGCAGGGGCAAAACTATACACTCAAGGTAAGAAAGCAAATTGTTTGATAGTAATGGATGAAGCGCACCGTTTTATTGCTTCTGACTCTTCTGACCCAAGAGTAAAAGAGCTAACCACCGAGATTATTGGCTCCGTGAGAACAACGAGAAAATATGGCATAGGGTATATGTTTATTACACAAACTCTTGAATCGCTAGACGAGGAAATACTTAGACAGATGCGAATTTTTGCGTTTGGTTATGGTTTAACATCTAGCTCAGAATTAAGAAAAGTGAGCGAACTAGTAAATAATGATTCTGCCAAACAACTTTATAAATCATTTATTGATCCCAGCAGTAATAATAAATTTCCATTTATGTTTTTTGGTCCAGTTTCTCCGTTGTCGTTTACCGGCTCGCCGCTTTTTTTAGAGGTTTATACCGATCCGGCAAAATTTAAATAAATATCGATGTCAAAAAATTCGTTCGCTCGAGCCGAGGCGAAGCCTACCACCGTCACGCCGTTTGGGGGATGGGTGAGAATGTCGGGATGGGGTGGTGGTTTGCGAGCTAAATAAAATTATTCTTTAAATATTTTTTTATGAAAAAACAATTTTATATCGTCAGTATCTTAATCCTACTAATTTTAGGCGGCGCTTTTTACTGGTATGAATATAGGCCAAGCTTGATAAAAAAAGTCTGTATTAACTCTTCTATGCCGGATGCGGCAAACCAAGACCTTTTTTGGAATAGCTATAAATTCTGTTTAGCCGACAAGGGGTTAAAAGAATAATTTTATTTTAAACGCTCGTTTATCAAAATTGATTAATGTTAATACAATGAACAATAATTTGACAAAAATAAAAATGATTAAAGGGTTTAAAAAAGAATTTGGCGTAAACTGCAAATGCAATGATGAAAATTGCGCTAAATGTTTATTGGTAAACTGTAAAGATGAAAATTGCTTAGTTCATACAATAGAAAGAAAAGAAAATTTTCGAATGAGATATAAAAATAGAAAGTAATTTTATGAAAAAAAATACTTTTATTAAAATTACCCCCTCTGTTTTAAGCGCAATTGAAAAAGTTATTTCTGCGTCTTTGGAATATGAAAATTTAACAGAAAGAAAATCGGGAATTACCGCCGAAGTTGGGGAAATATTAATTTGTCATAAATTAAATCTTTTTTTAATTGCAGATCAAATAAATGCTGGCTATGATGCCGTAGATAGAAAAGAGAACAAATATCAGATAAAAACTAGACGTATTATTGGAGATAAAATAAAGGGTAGGGTGGGAATTTTTTCTAAACACGAATTCGATTTTGCTATTTTAGTTTTATTAAATAAAAAATATAAATTTTTAGAGGGGTGGAAAATGAATTATAAAACGCTTTGTCAACTCGCCGAAGCTAATAAAAGAAGAAATCCGGCAATTAGAAGTTTTATTAAAAATGCCGAAGAGATTAAATAAAACTAATCAAATAATTATCCGGCAATGAAGTTAATCTATACCATAAAAAAATTTAAGGACGAAAAAGAAAAAGATAAAAACTCAGAAAAATTATATTATTATTCTGATATAAAATTATTAAAATCAATATCCGCCATCTATAAGTCCGTTGATACTGCTTTTAAGGCCGCCTTGACTTATATATTTTCATATCCTTTCCGTAGCTTTAAAAGTTTCTTCAAATTTTTACTCGCGATTATTTTATTGGCTTATCTGGCGGTTACCGGTTTGGTCATGAATGACTATTTGATGACGCACCATAGTTGGTACCAAAAATTATATTGCAAGTTTGACGCGCAGGAAAAACTGAAAAAATCTGTTGTACGAATTGTTGGCGGATATTCCGAGGGCAGTGGTTTTTTTATTGCGCCTGATCAGATACTTACTAACTTTCATGTTATTGATGGCGAGCCAAGCCCAAAAATTATTTTTCCTGATGGCACCTTTATCACGCCTATAAAAATAACCGGCGATCAAAAAGCCGACCTGGCGATCTTATATACTGATAAAAATTACTTTGATTTTGTTTTTTCTCTACCTAATTCTCTTAGTTTCAAGCCCGAAGAACAATTAATAGCAGCAGGCTATCCGCTCGGAACAGATTTAACCGGCGATCCTACTGTTATAAAAGGTAACTATTTGGATTATCGTAAATCAAAAAAAGAATCAGTGGGTTATCTCCAGACCGATTTTGGTTTAGTCGAAGGTATGAGCGGAGGACCATTGACTGATATTTGTGGAAACGTAGTAGGTATTAATACAATGAGCATGTCCGGCCAATCGCTTTTCATTGCCGCAGATATTGCAAACCATCTTATAGATCTTTTCACCGACCAGTCCATAGCTAAAATAGAGGTTAATCCCAGTCTTTCGCCCGTAGAAGGAGTCAAAGCCTTTTATACTTATTTAAAAGCCAGAAGCATGAGCAATGGATTTAATTTATTAAGTAGTACATATAAAAAATATACTACCCTTGAAGAGTGGACCAACCGCTTCAATGATATAATAGATGTAGACGTTATCTCAGTTGAACCCTATAACAAATCCAAAGATACTGTGTATATAAAATTTGGCACAAAGAATTGGCTTCTCGGTGAAGTGGAATACTATTATTATCAAGGTACCTGGAAAACAATTTTAGAGGATGGATTATACAAGCTGAAGCAAAGCAACGTTGAAGAAATTAAGAATCCAGATATAACATGGTTTTATTAAAATAATGATTAAAATCAGTATTTTATGAGAAGAAAAAATGAAGACGAAAATATAAGGAAAATTTTGAAGAGCGGGGATAGTTATGCCGTGACGATCCCGATTGAAATGATTAATAAATTGAAATGGAGAGAAAAACAAAAAGTCGTTGTTAAAATGAAAGGAAAGAGTATAATTATAAAAGATTGGAAAAAATAATTTAACATTTTATTTTAATGGAAACTACACACTATTTAATTACAAATTTACAAAAATTTTCTGAAGATACGGAAGCTGTTGAAAAACTAAAAAAATACCTTGATGATATCGAGGTTGTTTTCCCAACCATTGAAGAAGTTTTTGGTCAAGCATGGAATGATGATCAAATAAAAATAGAATTGAACAATTCAACAGGTGGAGCAGCATACGACTCTACATGCAATCCCCATATCGTTAAAATGGGAATATACAATAGGAATATTCAAAAAAAATATCCGGAAAATTTGTGGGGATGTCTATTTCATGAAACTCATCATGCCTTTTTTAATCCGATAATTAATAATAAAATAGATAAAAAAATTTTTAATGGAGGTTGCGAAGGAGAACCGTTTAACTATGCTTTTATGGCAACAACATATTTGAAATTAAAAGAAAAGAATAAAATTGATACACAATTATATAATTTTTTTTAAATAAACTTAAGAGAGAACTTCCAAATGGCGCGAAAGATTTATTTAAGGAATATGTAAAAATGTTTTCGACGAATATTGAAAATTTTTCTAAATTTATTTTTTATTTAAAATCATCAAACTTAATTTTTACAAATAGAAGTAATTTTCGGCAAAATTTAGATAAAGCAAAAGAATTTTTAATAAATTAAGGCGGCGCGCCAATGATATTGGCACGAAAAATAATCTTGGCTTAAAAAAGAGGCGGATTAGCCCGTTCCCGCATCGGTGTGCGGGACATGCTCCGGCGGGAGGAAGGCACGGCGGGCAAAAATTTCCCTCCCCCCCCAAAAAAAAACCCCTTCCTTTTTTGCCCGCCTTTGCCTTTGAATTTAGGGGCGGAATTGCTTTTTTAATTTTGAACCTTTTTTGAACAAAACTCCGACTGATTGCTCCCGCCGTTGGCGGGACGGCAGAAACTGAACGCTCGGGCGGGCAAAAAGCGAAGTCCCATACCGAACTTGTTCTGGTGCGGGGGAAGGGGGTTGGGGGGAAGGAATTTTTGCCCGCCCTTGCTTTCCGATTCCGATTTTTCCGCCGCCGCCGAATTTCGTATTTCGCTTTGCGAAATGCGCCGCCAAGAATTTTGTTTGATTGTTTTTATAAAATTTGGTATCATTATATTGAAAGTATAACACATCATTATCATACTATCAAATAATTGAAAATATGGCAACAGAAATTAATATAGGGGAAAATATAAAAAAACAACGGGCAAGGATTGGTTTGTCGCAAGAGGATTTTGCCAAAAAATCCGGTGTTAAATATACTACCCTGACAAAAATTGAAAGTAATGTAATTAGAAAACCGTCCGTTATGATTATGTCTAAAATAGCCAAGGCATTTGGCGTTTCAATTGAGGATTTATTAAAATAAAAAAACACAAATGAAAATGAATAAATATGTTTTAATTGTTTTATCAGTAATAATATTGGCAGTTTTTGCCGGTGTGGGATTTTTTCTTTATAACAAAAAGGTTCAGCCCGAGGTTGTTAAGCAAGTTAGAATTACCGCGGACGAGTGTTTGGCAAAAGAAAAAGGTGGTGAAATAATAAACATTCTTGATGATAAAAGAGCAGAAGACTTAGAGTTTTACTGGAACCATAAAGCTGACTTTTGCAAAAACAAGGCGGACTATTTGGGTGATATTGTTGGTTTAAAATGCCCGTGTATTTGCTGTAAAAAACCAACCTCAAGTTTTGGCGATGATCAATTGGAAAAATTTATTACGGACTATCTTTTAACGCAAAAATATTTTAGTTGGAAAACAACAGCTGATAGCCGTAATTTTTGCGTTATAGGGAATTTAAATCCGACGGAAGATGGTTTGTTTCCATTGTATGTTTGGGTTCGCTGTGGAGAGTTTATTATGCAAAATGGCAAATTAAAGGAATTAAGCGGGAAGTCCGTGCCAGCTAAAATAAATTATCCGAACGAATTGTCATATCGCGATATAAACAAAATGTCTCATGAGTCGCCAAGAGACGGCTCGCTTTATCCAAAAGACATTAAAACAATTTTTCCTTTAAATGTGCAAGAAGTGATATTATTTGGCTTTAACATTGCTAATCTCAATAAAAAAATTGAGACGACTGCGCTTAGTGGCTTAGGAGAATAATCAAATTTAGTAAATTTTCAATAAAATAGCGGAAACAATTCGTATAAAAACGAGTTAGCTGAAATATTCCTTTTCCTTTTGGGTTATCGCCCAATTGTTTTAAAAAAATTTCAAATTTCTTTTTCTTTAAATACAAGAGGGATATATGGTGTTTTCTCCGCGGAGTTTATCCCGTTGAATAACGGGGCTGCGAAAACGATTTATCTATTAACAATAAGGAACTATACTGAGGATAATTAAATATTTAAAATATTAAAGAACCATTATGAAAAAAATAATCATCGTAGCAATAGTAATTATCATTTTTGTCGGCGGAATTTTTTATTTTCTCAACAATCGCCAAGCGCCTCAGACACAAGAGCAGGCAATTTTGGAAAGCACGCTTAATATCTCTCGGGAATATGCCGCCTTGAGATACCGAACTGACAATGTGTTGATAAATGCCAAGAACTATGCCGATTATGACGCTTGGAGTAGTGAAATGACAGATATAATTAAAAATTGGGAAGCATTGGGAAAAGAAGCTATTGTTCTAGAAAATTTAGCCAATAAAATGGCAGAGGAAAAAGTAAGTCTTAAATTTGTCGAAACAGTACAGGCTTACACTAAAGAAGAAATTACAAATATTGTTGATAAAGCTCCAATGGGAAGAAAAATTAGAACACTTGCTCAGTTTTTGGGAGTAGACGCAAAAATGGCTCAGCTTGTTCTTAATCAATCCCAAGATGAAATAAGCAGAGAGGCTTACGGAGAAGAAGGAGATGTTTTTCAAACCTGTGAGAATCGAGCGACTGTGGTTAAAAACGCTAGCAAGGTGACCGTATTTGTAGGAACAATCGCGCTTACGGGAGGAACAGCTGCTATTGCTAGTGGTGGAACTTTTGGTCAGGTCGCTGTAATTGTCAGTGGCGCAGATTTAACGCTGGAAATTACTGATGATACTGCTAAAATGGCGCTAGGCGATAAAAACAAAATATCTTCTATCGTGGGAGATGTCCGCAAAATAACGGAACCGGCTGCGGCTATTTTAATGGTCGCTACTTTGCCTACTAATCTAGTCCTAGGTATTGATAAACTGAATGCTGTAACATTTGGAGCCGAACAACTTAATTCTACAATTCAGTCAGGGTCGGTAATCGGCATTAAATTACCTACCCCCACAAAAGAAAAGCCAGAGCCAGCAACAGAAGTTTCGGTTTTGGAAAAAGAAGAGGTAAATGAATGGATGAAAGAACAAGGTGTTACTAATGACGCAGTGACAGTGGAGGAGATTGAGAATATATTAGGGGTTAATCAGCCAGCAGAGTCGGCAAATGCTTCAGAAAACTCCGCGCAAACGGAAGTGAGCAAAATCAAGGTGGAAACACAAAAGGAGCAATCACATACCGAAAATAATAATTCGGTTGGCGGAACCACATGGGCGGGTGTCTTGCAAAATACAGCAGGAGGAAGTCAGGAAGTATTTACACATGATTGGATGATTACATTTAATCAAGATGGGACAATAAGTTCACCCGACGAAAAGATTGGATTACTGAATTGGAAAAAAGAGGGGTCTATGGTGATTCTGTTTGGTGAAAACACGAGTTTAGAGTTTCAACTTGCGGGAAATACATTAACCTTTTCCAAGATGATTATAGGAGGAGAACATATATATTCCGGACAAGAATTTATGGGTGGAATAGCATTTTCTGGTTCTCTAATAAAACAGTAATACGAGCAAGCTATAGAAATATTATGTAGTTTTAAAAAGAATTTGCCGCTAAAGAGCAAAATCAGTAAACTTGAAATAAGGCGGCGCGCCAGTTTCACTGGCACGAAATGCGGCGGCGGCGGAAAAATTGGAATCGGAAAGCAAGGGCGGGCAAAAATTCCTTCCCCCCAACCCCCTTCCCCCGCACCAGAACAAGTTCGGTATGGGACTTCGCTTTTTGCCCGCCCGAGCGTTTAGTTTCTGCCGTCCCGCCAACGGCGGGAGCAATCAGTCGGAGTTTTGTTCAAAAAAGGTTCGAGCTTCGTTCAGTAATTGCGACATATTATTGCGCGGCAATTATGTTTGTGATATACTCAAATTATAAATATTATTTATGTGGATATGTAGCGCTTTAGCTTTAAGAAGCTAACGTTATTATTCGCGCTATTTTACTATGTCAACCATCTTGAAATCATCCTTAACAAAAACAAAAGCCGGCGTTAAGGCATTGGATTTTATTATTGTAAGCGCTATTTCGCTTATTTTTTTCCTTTGCCCGCTGTTTTTTACCGGTTTCGCGGCCCAAGGAATGGGTTTTGAAAAAATGATGCTATTTTATTTTTTAGTCTTAATCGGAATTGTGGCATGGGTAACAAAGGGCATTACGGAAGGAGAGCTCAAGCTCAAGAGGACTCCTCTGGATTGGCCGATAATAGCGCTGATCGCTTCGGTTGCTGTTTCAACTATTCTGTCCGTCAATTACAAAGACAGTTTGATAGGAGCTTATGGGAATTCAGCGAAAAGTTTGGCCGCTGTTGTTATTTTCGCCTTGTTTTATTATTTAATGGTTAATAATATCAACATTAAAAGAATCAAGCTGATATTTTGGTCTTTGATTTTTTCAAGCAGTTTGATAGCTGTTTATTCGCTGCTGCAGCTTTTGGGCATTTTCATTCTTCCTTTCGCGATTACCAAAGCGATCAGCTTTAATGCTCTTGGATCAGCGTCGGCGCTTACCGTGTTTATAGCAAGCGTTTTGCCCCTGTTTATCGTAGCCGCCGCGCAAATCAATGAAATACACCCGAATCTCAAAAGCAAGTTTATTAAAATTTTTGTTAAGATTTTATTATTAATTGTCAGTTTAATTTCTTTGGCAGTGCTGGCTTTGTTAAAGGGATTTGCTTTTTTGCCGGCCGCCATAGTCGGAATTGTTATTGTCTTAATGTTTTTTCTGTCAAAAGTGATTAAGATTTCTCAGAATAATTTAATTATTCCGCTGGCCGCTTTTTTATTGTTAATCACGCTTTTAGTCTTGGGTAATTTTAATTTTAAAAGTTTGGATTTGCCGGCTGAAGTAAGCTTGTCGCGCGGCGCTTCATGGGATATCGCGAAAGCCAGCATAATAAAGGATCCTATTTTTGGGTCAGGGCCTTCCACTTTTTATTACAGTTTTACGAAATACAAAGACTTGGCATTCAACAATTCTCCTCTTTGGAACGCGCGATTTGACAGCGCCAGCGGATCTTTGTTTGAGCTTTTAGCCAATGTCGGAGTATTGGGCGCTTTATCATTCGTGATCATAGCATTAATAGCGATTTCGCTTTGCTTTATAGCTTTAATTAAGTCTGGCGACAAAGAAACGCATTCAATCGTCTTGTCTCTTTTTGCCGGTTTTGCCGCGGTTTTTATACTTTCGCTTCTTTTTTCATTGAATAGCGGTATAATATTATTCGCTGTTTTAATTTCCACTTTTGCCGTGTCGTCCGCCATTATAGTTTATCCGGAAAAGTTCAATTCAATAAATTTATCTTTCAGGACTTCCCCGAAATACGCGCTGGCATTGGCCGCCATTTTCCTGTGCGTAAGCGCCGGCGTGGTTGTTTTGTTCACTTTGGGCATCAAGATGTACTTGGCCGATGCTTATGTTAACGAAAGCCTGCGCGCGCCAACCTTGGAAGAAAAAATAGCAAAATTGGAAAAAGCCGCCGCGCTCGCGCCTTACAGGGATATTTATTACATAAATTTAGCCAATAGCTACATGTCATTGGCCAACCGACAGGCGCAGAATAACAATCAAGATTTTCAGAATTATTTAAGCATGTCTATTGAAAACGGCAAAAAAGCCGTTGAAATAGCGCCTAATAAGGCGAGCTGCAATGAGGCGCTGGCGCTGATTTACGAGAACTCGTCATTTTATATCAGAGGCGCGCTGGAGTGGGCGGAAACTTATTATAATAAAACAGCCGAGCTTGACCCTAATAATCCCACGCCTTATGTTCGTTTAGCTTTAGTCAGCATGGCTCGGGCAAGGCTTGAGTCTGATCAAGCGGAAAAGGAATATTTCATTCAAGAAGCGATTAAAAAATATGATGAAGCAATCGCGAAAAAATCCGATTTAGCCGCGGCATATTACGGCAAGTCAGTCGCTTATGAGAGCATAGCCGATAATGACGAATCAATTGAACAGTTAAAAAAAGCGGTTATAATTGACAGAAATAATATAAATTACAGATTTGAGCTTGGCCGGCTTTATTTTAACAGAGGAGTGGTCCAGCCGAATTTATCTCAGACAGCGGCCGAAGAAATCACAATCGGCGAAAACGAAGAAGATGAATTAAGCGTAGAAGCCAGCCAGCCGGCAACTAGCGCGATCAGCCGCAACGAAGATTTAAATTTAGCCGAGCAGGCGTTTTTAAGCATTACGCAAGCAATACCCAATCACGCGAATTCGCTGTACAGCTTGGCGGTGCTTTATCAAAAGCTTGGAGAAAAAGACAAAATGAAAACAGCCGTAAGTTCTTTGCTTAATATTTTAACTGATGAAAACGACAAAGCAACAGTAAAAAGCCAGTTCCCCGGATTTTAGTTTGCGGCGCCGCGTCAATGATTTTATACATAAAAAATCTCTTGCTTGGAATTAAGCAAGAGATTTTTTTGTATTAAACCGTAATTCACAATTATTTAGAACAATTCAAGAATTAATTCTTTTGACAATCCTTTTAATTTTTGCTATATTATAAACATGAAATTTTTAAAAAATAAGAAAAACAACGGGAAAAAATGGATTCTATTTTTAATTATCTGGGGATTTATCGCTAGATTGCTTGCTTTTAAGCTGAATAAAAAAAATAGAAAGAAAATTGAAGTTAATTTTAAGGATTTCCTTGATGAGGAGAAAGAAGAGGTTGAAGAATTAGTGAACGGGAAAGAGGGTTTTAAAAGGTTTTTTCATGATTCCGGATCTATTTTTAAAGAGTATTTCATACCAAGCGAAGACAATGAGCATAAGCCGAAAATTTTAAGGACTAAATCTTTGGCTATTATTGTTTTGGCTATGCTGTTGGTTAAAATGTCAGTAGCCGGTTATTTATTTTTCATTTATCCGAATCAGGCGAAAATGTCCGAGCTGATTACCAAGCAAATTATGGAATTAATCAATATTGACAGAAAGAGCGAAGGGATAGATGAGCTGGCGAATAATTTTGCTTTAAACGAATCGGCTTTAAGCAAAGCCCAAGACATGGTTGAAAAAGGATATTTCGCGCATGAAAGCCCGGACGGCCGCATGCCATGGAATTTTATAAACAGAAGCGAATACGCTTATCTGTTCGCCGGCGAGAATCTGGCTATGAATTTTACTTCCGCCCAAGCGGCGCATAGCGCCTTGATGCTGTCGGAAACTCACAAGAAAAATATATTAAACCAAAGATATACTGATGTCGGCTTGGCAGTCCTGTCAGGCGAGATTGAAGGCCAGAAAACCAATGTTCTGGTGCAGATTTTCGGAAGTACAAGCAGTACGAAATTGGCAATGGCTCCGGCTGTTAATGAGCCAGCGGCTCCAAAGCAAACAGCGACTTTGCCGGTTAATGCCATCAAGCAGGAAACAACAGAGGCAAGCCCGCAAGTTAAAGCTGAGCAGGTAAAACAGACAGAGGTAAAATCGACTGAAGAAAAAACAGAAAATATTGAAAAGCCGGCTGTTCAAGATTTAGATAAAAGCATAATAGCCGAAATAAAACCAAGCTCTTCTTTAAATACTAAGCCGGCAAGCCCTTACATTGATTTTAGCGGCATGAGGGATGAATTAGCGGTAGAAGTTAAATCTTTTGGCGTTGAACAAGATCAAAAAATAAGCATAGCGGCCAATGCCATAAAAATATCGCATTATATTTTCTTTATTGTTTTGGCAATAGTGGCTGTTTCTTTGCTGATAAACATATTCGTTAAATTCAGCATTCAGCACAAGCCGTTAATTCTGCAAAGCGTTTTGGTTATAATTTTTATAATCGGCCTGGCTTACGTAAAGACTAATTTCTTGGAATATGTTTTGGAGAAAGTATTTGTCGTATAGATGTTCAAGTATTTTAATATTATTAATATTCAAAGCTTTTCATTTTTTACTTGACTGTATTTATAAAATTGTTTAATATTGTATTTAACTAAAACCACAAAAAGAAAGGAGGAAAAAAATGGGGGAAATAGAGAAACTGGGGGAGCAGGAGATCATTCAAAAGCTCAGACAGATGCATAACGGCGGTTCAAAAGACCCTGAAATTTTAAGTCTTGCAAGATTGCATGATTTCAATCTAAAACATTCAAATGCCGCTCAAATTCCCAAGCTTCAAGGCATGCTTTTGGGGATCTGTATGGAGAGAGGGGATAGCTGGACGGAAATTTGATGCATTTTTATTGATTATGAATTTTAATGGGCTCTGCTTTTATAAGGGCCCATTTTTTATAAAGAAAAAGAATATTTATTGTAAGTATGCCTAAATGTTTAAAAGTTGTGATCGCCATGTCCGGCGGAGTTGATTCTTCGGCGGCGGTTTTTTTATTGCAGAAACAAGGATATGAAGTTATCGGCATGTTTATGCGGTTGGCAAATAATAGCGATGACGAGCAGGCCGCGCGCCGCGTTTGCGCCAAATTAGGCGTTAAATTTTATCCGGTAAATTACGCCGACCAATTTAAAAAAGAAGTGATTGATTATTTTTTAGAAAGTTATGCTCGCGGCTTAACGCCGAATCCTTGCGCAAGGTGTAATCGGCTTATTAAATTTGGCGCGCTACTCAAGGGCGCTCGCGAGATCGGCGCGGATTTTTTGGCAACGGGACACTACACAAAAACACAAAAACACAAAAACACAAAAACAGAATTGATTTATAAGTTATATCGCGGGAAAGATGAGGGCAAGGATCAGAGCTATTTTCTTTATAATTTGACGCAGAAACAGCTGGCGCGGGTTTTATTTCCTTTGGGCGAGTACACGAAAGAGGAAGTTAGAAAAATCGCGGACAAAGCAAAATTGCCTTATGTAAAAAAAGAAAGCCAGGATGTTTGTTTTTTAAAAGGCGATCATAATGATTTTTTGCGCGAGCATATCAAGTTAAAACCAGGGCCGATTGTTGCCCTCACCCCTTACCCCTCTGCCCTTCGGGCATCTCCCCTTGGTAAGGGGAGAAAAATGGCGGAGTCGCTCCGCGTTCCCCTCCTTGCCAAGGAGGGGTTAGGGGAGGTTATCGGCGAGCATCAGGGCCTGCCGCTTTACACTATCGGGCAAAGAAAGGGAGTGGAAATTGGCGGCATCGGGCCTTTTTATGCTGCCAAATGCGATTATAAAACCAATACGCTATATGTGGTTAGTGATAGGGATGATTCTGTTTTGTACAGCAGAGAATTGATTGCCGGCGATGTGAACTGGATTTCAGGCAAAGAGCCGAGACTGCCGTTGTCCTGCCAAGCAGTTATCAGATACAGGCACAAGCCGGTTAAGTGTAAAGTTACGAAGCCACCGAGTGGCTTTAAGAGCCACTCGGTGGCTGTAGCGTTTTCTCAGCCGCAAAGGGCTGTAACGCCGGGCCAAAGCGTTGTATTTTATGGGATTAGACGCGCTGCTACAAATAACGCGCATGCGAATTATAATAATGAGGATGAAGTGCTGGGAGGGGGGATTATTGCCGCATAACGCGTAACGCGTAACGCGTATCGCGCGCAACCCCTTGTTGCGCTTCGGAATAGAATCTAAGGTTGTCTTTCTTGACACAAAAGTAAAATTATGTTAGCTTAATATAATGCTTTTTGACAATTTGAAAAATAACTTTTAACTCCCAAAACAGGAGGTGGAAATGAAAGAGAATAAAGAGAATATAGAGAATAAAAATGATTCAGAGAATACAGGAGAGGATGCAGAGACAAGGATTGAAGTAAAGGCCGTAAATTTTTTAATTTTTGCTATTGTTGTAATATTGCTTTTTGCTTTTTCCGTTTATGTTTTAAACGAATCAGCAAAAATCAAAAGGCAAAAAATGCAAAAGATGGAATCTGAAATAGCAGAATTGAGGATAGAAATTCAGAAATGGAAGAGTATAGCAGAAGAGATAATCAGAAAAGAAATAGAAAGAGAAATAGAAAAAGAGGAAAAGTTAACACCCTCTATAAAAGGTAAAATAAATAATTTTTCTGTTAAAGAACTTGATCCATTAAAGGTAATAAAAATCCAAGAGGGCGGGGTTGTTAGCATGGTTAAAAATTCAAAAGATGATATGAAAGAATGGTATAAAACAAAAGAAAAATCCGTGCGAGAGATTAAAAGAGTTTATGGCGGCAGAATTAAACTTGCCGCCAAGAGGCACGGTATTAATCCAAAGATTATCACGGCTATAATTGCCGTGGAATCTTCAGGGGATTGTCTGGCTGTTTCAAGAGTTGGTGCTCGGGGATTAATGCAATTAATGCCCCCGACCGCCAAAATAATGGGCATAAAAGATTCGTTTCATCCATACGAAAATGTATGGGCCGGAACGCGCTATTTAAAGCGTCTTGAAAAAAGATTCGGTAATCTTGATACAGCATTAGCGGCTTACAATTTAGGCCCCACAAAAGTAGATGAACTCCTAAAACACAATTTTGACCCAAGCGCGTATGTTTATGCGCAAAAAGTCAATTTTGTTTTAGCGAAAATTTAATTTTAATTTTTCAAACCCCTGTCAGCGAAACTTCGCCGGTAGGGTTTTTTCTTGCCAAATTCAATATTATTTTATATGATTAGGTATAGTTAATCAGTTGCTTGGTTAATTACTGTGAATTGTGAAACACTTTTTTTGTCATCCCGAACCCCGCCGCAGCGAGGTGAGGGATCTGCGGAACATGGCTTGTTGATCTTGCAATGGTATTAGATCCCTCGCCTGCGGGCTTCGGGATGACAAAAAAAGACAACTTCGTAATTTAAAGTAATTAGTTAAGCAGTATTTAATATTTTTTAAAAACCAAGCAACCAATTAACCAAAATCTATGACTTCAAAAGAAATACGCCAAAAATACCTTGATTTTTTTCAGGCAAAAAAGCACGTTGTTATATCCAGCGCCTCTTTGGTTCCGGAAAATGATCCGACATCGCTGTTCATCGGATCCGGCATGCAGCCGCTGATTCCGTACTTGCTGGGCGAGAAGCATCCGGCAGGACGGCGCTTGGTTAACAGCCAAAAATGTTTTCGCGCTGAAGATATTGATGAAGTGGGCGATAATCGGCATATTACCTTTTTTGAGATGCTGGGCAACTGGTCCTTGGGAGACCCAGATGTACCTGATGGTATCGGGGCAGGTTATTTTAAAGAAGAGCAGCTGGCATGGATTTGGGAATTTTTAACCAAAGAATTAAAAATAGACCCCAGCCGGCTTTACGCGACTGTTTTCCGCGGCAACAAAGAGATGGGCATAGACAAAGACTCGGAATCAGTTGAAATTTGGCAAAAATTATATAAGAGCGCGGGCATAGAAGCAAAAGCCGTTGACATGGCTGAAAAAGATGGTATGCAAGGCGGCCGCATTTTTTATTATGATGAAGCCAAGAATTGGTGGTCGCGCTCCGGCCTGCCGCAAAATATGCCAACAGGCGAGCCGGGCGGCCCTGACAGCGAGATATTTTATGATTTGGGCGCGGATTTGAAAAAGCATGAAAATTCAATCTGGAAAAACCGGCCCTGCCATGTTAATTGCGATTGCGGTCGCTTTATTGAAATAGGAAATAATGTATTCATGGAATTTATAAAAACTGACAATGGCTTTGATCAGCTGCCGCAAAAAAATGTTGATTTCGGCGGAGGGCTTGAAAGGATCACTATGGCGGTTCAAGGCAAGAGCAATATTTTTGAAACAGATTTGTTCGCGAATATTATTAATAAAATTGAAAGCTTGTCAGGCAAAAAATATAAAGGCAATGCGCGCGCCTTTGAAGTAATAGCCGATCACCTGAAAGCCGCAACTTTTATCATGGGCGGCGGCAAGGGGATTGTTCCTTCCAATACGGATCAGGGGTATATTGCGCGGAGATTAATCAGGCGCGCAATCCGCTATGGCAAACAAATCAATATTGAAAGCAAGCCGGATGAGACATGGACCAAGGAAATAGCTAAAATTGTCGCCCATGATTATCAGGAAGCTTATCCTGAATTAAAGAAGAATATTAATTTTGTTATAGAGGAGTTAAAGAAAGAAGAAGAAAAGTTCAGTAAGACATTAGAGAGGGGATTAATGGAATTTAAAAAATTAGACGACAGACGACAGACGACAGACGACAGGATATTAGGCGAAGATGCTTTTGATTTATACCAGACTTATGGCTTTCCGATTGAGATGACCAAGGAATTAGCTGAAGAAAATGGCTTGACTATAGATGAAGATGGATTTAATAAAGAGCTTAAAAAGCATCAACAGCTTTCGCGGACTGCCAGCGCAGGCAAATTTAAAGGCGGTTTGGCTGATTCCAGCGAAGAAACAACCAAATTGCATACAGCCGCGCACTTGCTTTTAGCCGCTTTAAGACAAGTTTTAGGCGATCATGTTGTTCAGAAAGGCAGTAATATTACGGCGGAGCGCCTGCGTTTTGATTTTTCCCATGGAGAAAAAATAACAGACGAACAACAGCAAGAAGTTGAAAAATTAGTCAATAAAGCAATCCAAGATAATCTGCCCGTAAGCCGCGAGGAGATGAATATAGGCGAGGCAAAAAGACTTGGCGCCATGGGCGTGTTTGATTCAAAATACGGAGAAAAAGTTAAAGTTTATAAAATAGGCGAAGGCGGCAATGTTTTTTCTTATGAAATTTGCGGAGGTCCGCACGCGGAAAATACCGGCAGCTTGGGAAATTTTAAGATAAAAAAAGAGCAAAGTTCATCGGCGGGAGTTAGGAGAATAAAAGCAATATTATCATCTTAACATTATTTTATTATCAGCACCGAGTGCTGCCGCAGCACTCGGTGCTGATAATAAATGTTGAGTGTTGATTATTATATTCTTATTTCTTGTTGTTTCTAAGGTCTAATTTTACCTAATTTTAGATAAAATGAATATATACAATATTATTTTAGCATAATGGCGTATTTTTCTCTTGACACAATATCAATTAACATATATAATTATTTATACGGATTTATTAATAAAAAATTATTATAAGTTTAATATAATTTACCAGAATTTTGGTAAAATTTTTAAATTTTGCCAAAGTTTTATTGTGTTATAAATGGCAAATAGCGAAAAAGAGAACAAGCCCGCAGACGCGAAAGATTTTATTGAAGTAAAAGGGGAAGTGCTGGAATTATTGCCGGCAGTTACTTTTAAAGTGCTTTTGGAAAATGGCCATGAAATATTGGCGCATTTATCAGGCAGGATGAGAATGAATAGAATAAGATTATTGCCCGGCGACAAAGTTAGAGTGGAAATAAGCCCTTATGATTTAAGCAAAGGCAGAATTACATATAGGATGTAAGTATAATTCTAACCCGCAAATTATATTCAAATGCCTCAAATATGAATTATTCAAATAATTTAATTCGATTTGTAGCCATTTGAAGTATTTGAATATAATTCGTAGATTTGAATTATGTATTTTTATGAAAGTAAGAGCAAGCGTTAAAAAAATGTGCAAAGACTGCAAGACGATCCGGCGCAAAGGCCGGGTGCGTGTTTTGTGCAGCAACCCAAAACATAAGCAACGTCAGGGCTAAAGCCCGAAATTTGAAATTTGAAATTGGTAATTTGGTTTTAGAATTCGGTATTTACAAATTTCTAATTTCTAATTTCTAATTTCTAAAACTATGGCCGTAAGAATCGCGGGAATATTAATACCAAACGACAAGCAGGTTGAAATAGCATTAACCTATATTTTTGGAATTGGCGCGAAGAAATCAAAGGAAATATTAAAAAGCGCCAACGTTAATCCTGAAAAAAGAGTTAAAGATTTATCTGATGAAGAAGCGAATAAATTAAGAGTAATTATTGAAAAAAAACATAAAGTGGAGGGAGATTTAAAAAGAGAAATAATGGGAAATATAAAGCGCTTAAAAGAAATAAGCAGTTATCGCGGAAGCCGGCACAGTAAAAATTTGCCTGTTAGAGGACAAAGAACAAAGACCAACAACAGGACTGTAAGGGGCAATGTAAGGCACACGGCAATGTCAGGCAAAAAGATGTCGGACCAGAAGACTTAAGGCGCGCGTAACGCGTAATTTATAAATAATTAAAATATTATTTAGTTAGCGAGTTAGCGAGTTAACGAGTTATTGTTTAAAATTTAATTAACCAGTTAATTTTTTGATTTTTTTTACACTCTTAAGACAAACTTAAGACAAAATTATGTCAGAAGATAATAAGAATATAAAAAATAAAGAAGAGAAAGAAGATAAAAAACCGGAAAAAAAATCCGGTAGTGTTGCAATTGAAAAATCCTCCTTTGTTACTCCCTCTGTTAAAACTACGGAAGTCAAGAAAACTACGGAGGACAAGAAAGAAAATAAAAAAGAAAATATAAAAAATAATACGGAGAAAAATGACAAGAAACCGGAAAACGAATTAGGCGATATTAGTATTGGAAAAGATTTGGAATCCGAAGTCAGAAGTCCGAAATCAGACATCCGAAATCAGACATCCGAGATAATGGAAGAATTGCCCGAGGAAGTAAGGAAAAAATTGGAAAAAAGAAAAGCTGAAAAATCCAAAAAGAGCGCTATCGGCAAAAAGAAAAGTAAAATGATCAAAAAAAAGAAAAGAAAAGAAAAGAAAAATGTCAGTGTCGGCAAGGCGTTTATTAAATCAACTTATAACAATACAATAGTTACTTTGACTGATTTGGACGGAAATGTAATATCATGGGCAAGCGCCGGCATGGCCGGATTCAAAGGGCCGAGGAAATCAACGCCTTACGCCGCTCAAATTATTACCAGAATAGCGGTTGAAAAAGCGAAAGGGGTCGGGCTGTCAGAGGTTAGCGTTTACGCGAAAGGCGTTGGCACGGGAAGAGAGTCCGCCATCAGAGCGTTAAATGCCAATGGGTTGAATGTGACTTTGATAAAAGACATTACGCCGATTCCTCATAACGGCTGCAGAAAAAGGAAGCCGAGGAAAGTTTAGTAAAAAATCCTAAATCCTAAACTCTAAATTCTAAACAAATCCCAAATCTTAATATTCAAATTTTCAAAACGATTTTGGTAATTTGAAAATTAGAATTTCCGCCGCGTCGCAGTCTCCTGAAAGGGACTGCGACGAACAAGCGAGCATGACCGCCGCAGTCCTCTGCGGAGAGACTGCGGCGAGGCAGAAGTAATTAAGCGACTAAAATATATGGCAAAAAATTTAGATCCAAAATGCAAGCAATGCAGAAGAGAGGGGGAAAAGCTGATGCTGAAAGGCGACAGATGCGATTCCGCCAAGTGCGCCATGGTTAAAAAAAATTATCCTCCGGGAGCTCATGGGGGCAATAGAAGGCCGCGGCAAAGCGACTATAGCATACAGCTGCGCGAAAAGCAGAAAGCCAAAAAGATTTATAATATATTGGAAAAACAGTTTAGAATAACTTTTGAAAAAGCCAAAAAGCAAAAAGGAGATGCCGGAGAAAATTTATTAAAAATGCTGGAAACACGATTGGATAATACTGTTTTTCGCTTAGGGTTTTCCAAATCAAGGAGCCACGCGAGGCAGCTTGTCAGCCATGGGCACTTTACCGTTGGCGGCAAAAAAATAAACATACCTTCATATCAAGTGAAAGCGGGCGATGTTATAAAAATAAAAAAAATCAACAAAAAGATTAAAGCTTTTGAGAATTTAAAAGAAAAATTTAAAAAGCATGAAGCGCCCGGATGGCTCAATGCCAGCGCGGAAGATTTGTCAGGCAAAGTTCTGCATCAGCCAAGCAAGAAAGATTTTGACATGAAGATTAATACGCAAATGATAGTGGAATTTTATTCAAGATAATCAGCGCGGTAATTAGAAATTTGAAATTTGAAATTTGTAAATAGGATTTATTTTAAAATAAATCCCAAATTTCAAATTTCAAATTACTAATTTCCGTCATATTTTATGAGCATTATAGCTTTACCAAAAAAAATTGAATTTAAAAAAGGCGAAGAAGCAAATCAAACGCTGGTTGTGATAGAGCCATGCTTTAGGGGCCATGGCATAACCTTGGGCAATGCCTTAAGGCGAGTGCTGCTTTCTTCATTGCCGGGAGCCGCTGTTGTCGGCGTAAAAATAAAAGGCGCCGGGCATGAATTTACCGGCATCCATAACTTGAAAGAAGATATTTTGGAAATTGTTTTGAATTTTAAAAAATTAAGATTAAAAGCGCATAGCGAAGAAGTGATAAAATTAGAATTGGAAGCGCGCGGCGAAAAGGAAGTTAAGGCAAGCGATATTAAAAAAAACAGCCAAGTTGAGATTATTAATCCTGATTTGGTTTTAGCGAATCTTACCGACATAGCCGGAAGCTTGAATATGGAAATTTTTGTTTCGCGCGGCATGGGATATGAAACAATAGAAAGCCGCGAAGACGAAAAACATGAAATCGGATATATTGAAATAGATTCTGTTTTTACTCCGATAGTGGCGGTGAGCGTGAATGTGGAAAATGTCCGCGTAGGCAAAATGACTAATTGGGACAAGCTGATTCTTGATATTAAAACGGACGGAACCATAACGCCGGAAGACGCGTTCAAAAAAGCGGTTGAAATTTTAATTGAGCAGTTTAGCGCTTTAATCGGAAAGAAGCCCGCGGTTGCTAAAGAGAAAAAAGCAGTTGAAGGGGAAGAAGCGGCAGAGGATAAAAAGGATAAAAAAACAAAAGAAGATAAGAAAAAAAAATTGAAAAAGAAAGCCAGCCAAACTAAAAAAAATTGATTTATATTTAATAAATAATTAAAATATTATTTAGTTAACGAATTAAAGAGTTAACGAGTTAATTAAAAAATGAAATAATTTTCGTTATATGAGGCACAGAAGCAAGAAAATAACATTGGATAGAAAAAAACAGCCAAGGGAACTGATGCTGAGGAATTTAGCGTCCAGTATTTTAATATATGAAAAAATAAAAACCACTGAAGCAAAAGCCAAGGCCGTAAAGCCAATTATTGAAAAGCTTATAACTGTTTCAAAAACAGGCGATTTAACGGCTATGCGGCGGCTGATTGAAACTTTGCCTCAAAAAATGGCCGTAAAGAAAGCAATGGAAGTTTTAGGAGAACGTTATAAGGATAGAAAAGGCGGATATGCCCGGATAATTAAGCTTGGCAAAAGGCAGGGCGATGGAGCTGATATTGTGCAGCTGGAGCTGGTTTAATTTTATTATCGCTTCGCTATTTATTAGTTTATGATTGAAAGAAAACTGCATAAAATTGACGCGTCCGGCAAAGCGCCGGGAAGATTGGCAACGCAAATTGCCATTATTTTGCGCGGCAAAAACAAGCCGGAATTTGAACCGCATATTGACGCGGGCGATATTGTTGAGATTAGCAATGCTGATGAATTAAAGTTTACCGGAAAAAAAATAGAGCAAAAAAAATACCACAGATATAGCGGATACCCGGGCGGATTAAAAGAAAAAAAAATGAGCGATTTAGCCAAAAGCAATCCCGGAGAAATATTGCGCAGGGCGGTCAGGGAAATGCTTCCGGCCAACAAGCTAAGGCAAGTTATAATGAAAAGATTGATAATTAGAAAATAGAAATTAGAAACTAGAAATTGGAAATTTGGAAATAAAATAAAATATTTTAAAATAATCCTCAAATTACAAATTTCAAATTACAAATTTCAGTTATTTTTATGGCAGACGATAATAAAAAAATTCAAAAAGCGAAAAATACGGAGGAATTGAAATTCACGGGAAAATATATCAGCGCTTTAGGCAAGAGAAAAACTTCAACCGCCAGAGTTCGGCTGTATAAAAACGGCAAGGGAATCATCGCGGTTAACGGAAAAGCAATGAATGATTATTTTAACGAAGCTGCCTTAAGAACAGTTGCCGCGCAGCCGCTGAAGCTCACGGGCCATCTGAAGGATTTTGATTTTTCTATTTTAGCCAAGGGCGGCGGAACAAAAAGCCAGGCAGACGCGGTGCGCCATGGAATCACTCGCGCTTTGGAAAAATTTGACGAAAAATTAAGGCCCGTACTGAAAGCCAAGGGCTGGCTTACCAGGGATTCGCGCAAAAAAGAAAGAAAAAAGCCGGGGCTTAAGAAAGCGCGCCGCGCTCCGCAATGGAGCAAGCGGTAAGTTTTGTATATGTTTAAAGAAAATTTTTCAACTAACAATCAAGAAAGAGGAGAAAAAGCGATGAAAAATACTGCAGAATTTAGAAGTGCGTTAGATAGTGGAAAAATGGAAGAAGCAGAAAATTTTTTGAATGAAGTTTCTTCTAATCCGGATGAATTTCCACAGTACGATGAGCGATGGCTTGATCACAGGCAGAGAGAGCTTTTTCAATCTTATTATAAAGCAGAAGATTGGATTAGCGCGAAAAGAATTGTTGAGTTAACAAAAGATTTGCGGAGTCAGGATGGCCGTAAAGCTCGATTAGAGGAATTATCCGGTATGAAATACGAAGAAATATAAACATACACAAACTTGAGTGGCATAAAAAAATAAATTTTTGCCACTCTTTTTAATAGATACAGTTGATAATTCCCCGTTTTATAAGCGGGATTTTTTATTTTATCTTTCTGTCTGTTTTGTGGTATAATAATGTCAGTTAATTTTATTTTTGTTACGCGTTATCTGCCTGCCTGCCGGCAGGTGCGTTATCCGTTGCGCGATTTATGCCTGAAAAAATAACCAATATAGCAAAAAACACTTCTTATTTCACTTTCGCGCTTGTCTTGCAGAAAGTGATTTCTTTTACTTACTTTATTTTAATCGCCAGATCGCTTTTGCCTGAAGATTTGGGCAAGTATTATTTCGCGATTTCTTTCACGACCATATTCGCCATATTCATTGATTTGGGGCTTGCCAATGTTTTGACAAGGGAGATCGCCAAATACAAAGAAAAAGCCAGCGATTTTTTAAGCAGCGCTTTGGCCATCAAGCTTCCGCTGGCGATTTTGTCTTTATCCGCTCTGGTTGTATTAATAAACTTAATGGGCTATCCCGCGCTTACCCGCCAGCTGGTCTATCTTTCGTCTGTTTGCATGATCTTGGATTCATTTACCCTTACTTTCTTCGCCTGCTCCAGAGGGCTTCATAATTTATTTTTTGAAAGCATCGCGGCGGTGGTTTTTCAAATTATAGTGATGGCGCTTGGCCTTGCGGCGCTTTACCTTAAGCTTGATCTGCGCTTTTTAATGCTGGCGCTGGCAGCGGCCAGTTTGTTCAATTTTGTTTATTCCGCTTGCTTGATTAAATATAAATGGAAGATAAAGATAAAGCGTAAAATTGATTTTAAATTGATCAAGCTGATCATAAAAATTACTGTTCCTTTCGGCCTGTTCGCGATTTTTCAAAGATTGTACATGTATCTTGACTCTGTTTTATTGTCAATTTTAGCCGGGGACAAAGAAGTGGGGCTTTATCAAATCGCCTTTAAAATAATTTTTGCCTTGCAGTTTCTGCCAATGGCTTTTACCGCCTCGCTCTATCCGGCGTTTGCGTCTTACTGGGCCAAGAACAGGGAGCAATTAGCCATAACCTTTGAGCGGGCAATGAGCTATTTAATTATCATTTCACTGCCGATAAGCGCGGGCATTATCGCGCTGGCTGATAAAATAATATTATTGTTCAAGCCGGAATACGGCGAAGCAATATTGCCTTTGCGGATAATTATGTGCTCTCTTGTTTTTATTTTTCTTAATTTTCCGGTCGGATCCCTCCTCAACGCCTGCGATAAGCAAAAAATCAATACAGCCAACATGGGCGCGGCGCTATTGCTTAGCGTTATTATGAATATTTTTTTAATTCCTTTGTACGGGACCGCGGGCGCGAGCATTACCGTGGCAGCGTCAAATTTTTTTATGTTTATTTTAGGGATGTTCCGGGTCTCGGCCATAATTAAGTATAATAAATCAAAAATAATTTTAATATTTTTCAAATCAGCGGTTTCGGTTTTTGTTATGATTTTAACAGCGCTATTGTTGAAACATGATTTGAATATCTTTTTTACCGTTGTTGCCGCCGGAATTGCTTATCTGGTTGTTTTATTTTTTATCGGCGGATTTAAAAGGGAAGATATTATCAGCATGTACCGCGCTTTTGCCAAGAAATCAATTTAAATTTATCTGAATTAGTGCTATAATATTACTATGGATATTTCTAATTATTTTAAACAAGCTTTTGAGCAAAACGCTTCTGATTTGCATTTGGCGGCGGGCAGCGCGCCTGTTTTGCGCGTAAACGGAGAATTAATCAGATTAAGCAAAGAAACAATTAAAAATAGCGAGCTTAAAGAAGCGGTTTATTTATTAATTGACAAAAAAACGCAGGAAAGGTTTGAGCGCAAGCGAGAGATGGATTTCGCGAAAGAATTTTTTGGCGCGCGCTTTAGGATTAATCTCCACTTCCAGGAAAGCAAAATCGGCTTATCCGCCAGATTAATTCCAAACTCCATACCAACTCCTGAAAGCATTGGCTTTAATGAAACTATTTACGGCTTAACTCATTTGCGGGATGGATTGATTTTGGTAACCGGGCCGTGCGGATGCGGCAAATCAACAACATTGGCCGCTATGATAAATATTATTAATAAAGAAAGGCGGGATCATATCATAACGATTGAAGACCCTATTGAGTTTGTTTTTAAAGAAGAGCAGAGCATTATTGAGCAGCGCGAGCTTGGCTTTGACACCAGCAGTTTTTCTTCCGCGCTGAAATACGCTTTGCGCCAGGATCCAAATGTAATCATGGTGGGAGAGATGCGCGACCAAGAAACTATTTTATCCGCGCTGATAGCGGCGGAAACAGGGCATTTGGTTTTATCAACATTACACGCGATAACCGCGGCGGATGTGATTGAAAGAATTGTTGATATGTTTCCGGCGCATCAGCAGAAACAGATTTTTTACCAGATAGCGCTGGTTTTGCGCGCCGTTGTCACCCAGCAGCTGCTGCCCAGATTGGGCGGCGGACGGGTGGCGGCGCGCGAGATTATGATTAATAACAGGGCAATCGCCAATTTAATAAGGCAAAATCAGATTGGACAAATTTATTCCGTTATCCAGACGAGTTCCAGCGAAGGTATGATTGACATGAATAAAGCGATAGATAATTTGGTCAAGCAAGGCGCCATCAGCGAAGAAACCGCCAAAAGCCGGAAAAGGGACTTGGCCACCATGGCGGCGTATTATTAGCAAATATAATGCTAATCTACGAATAAATGCCAATCAACTAATCGCAAATTTTTAAATTAAAAATACAAGAATATGAAAATATGAAAATAAATTTAAAGAATTGCTTCAAATATTCTTGTATTCTGGTATTTTCATATTTTCATTATTATTAGCAATTCGCAGATTAGCATCACATCTAATTTATGCCTAATTTATGACTATTGAAAGATGGGAAAATATAATAAATAATATAAAAGATAACTTTGAGGTTGAAGAACATGGCTCAAGGCATGAAGACGGCATGGGAGGAATTGATATTGATTTTATTATTTTCAAAGGTCCTCTGGGAATGATGAAGCTGGAATTTATCACTAAGCCGGCAATTTTAGACAAAAAAACCACTTATTCGCGCCGCATCGGCTCTGAAACAAAGGTTGATTATATTTATAGCGATACTGAAAAAAGCAGCAAATTTATCGCTTATAAATGGAATGAAGATCAAGAGGCATGGGTTGAAATTGACAGCAAGTCGTTTTCTTCTTAATTTTTTTATACGAATTTATGAACACAAGAAAAACAATTTTAATATTTTTAATTTTGGCTTTAAGCATTGTTTTGATAGTTTATTTTAAAATAATAAAAACTGATGGAACTTCTAAAAAAACAGAAGAAAATTTGCCCGTTCAACAAGAAGTAAAGGTTGATTTAGTTGAGATGGAAAACAACTACACGGAAGAAGTAAAAGAAATTTTATCCGAGTATGATAAAAAAATAAAAAATGCCATTAGCGAACGCGTCATTGCTGATTCAGACATTGAAGATATCGCGACCAGTTCAGAATTAAGCCACCAAGAAAGATTGGACCTGTTAAATGAAGTTTTAAATTTAAAAGATCGTCTGCTTGAATTAAAAGCGCCAACGCATTTTAAAGCCCTGCACCTTAATTTAGTGTTAGCTTTTGCAAAAATAGAAAGCTTTATCGCCAGCCAGATGGATGAAGAGAGAATAAACGGCTTAAATCTTATGGATCAGGCGAGAAACAGCCAAAATTGGCTGGATGAATAAAAAAAATGAAACACAAACGTTTTTTATCTTTGCTGGTTTTGTTAGTCCCTGCTATTGCATGGGGTCTTTTGGAGCTATTTTTTTTTAACCCCAAGATAATCTATGTTGTTTTTGTTTTAATTAATTTGTGCGTTTTTTTGGCGGTTTGGCAGTTTTGCAAAGCCAGCGATAAAGGCGGAAATTGGCATGATTTTATAATTTTGCCGTGCTTAATGTCATTGGCGGCAATATCTTATTCCGTGTTATTAAGCAGCGGGGCGTTGATTCAAATATTATTCGGCCTTTACGCGGTTTTATTGTATATATATTTAAGATATGCTTATTACTACTTGGCGCGGCCGGCTTCTTACGCGGCGTTTAGCATAGAAAATATTTCTTCATACGGAAATTTTTTGATTTTTTTCTTAATTTCAGCCGCGATTTTTGGATTAAAGTCTTTTTTAAATGCTCCTGTTTGGATTCTTATTGCCGCGCTTTTGGCTGTTTCAGGGCTAATTACTTACCAAATGATTTGGGCAAACGCCGTAGATATTAAAAAAGGGGCGATTTTTATTTTTATAAATTCGTTAATTTTGACGGAATTGTCTTGGGCCGCTTTTTTTCTGCCGATAAACCATCATGTGGCTGGCTTATCTTTGGCAATATGTTATTATATATTAATAGGATTAGTGAGGCATTTTCTGATTGAAAAGCTGGATGTTAAGAAAGCTAAATTATATTTGGGGTTTGGGCTGTCAGGGTTATTTATTATTTTGATTACCGCCAGATGGCTTTAAACATGAATTAAGAATTATGAATAATGCGAAAACTAAAGCAAGCCCGTAATTCCTAATTCATAATTCAAAAATTATGCAAAATAAAATAAAACAAGAAAATAAAAAAAACAGCGCTATGTTAATTATAGTTTTAGCCGTAATCTTCGGGCTTTTAAGCGGCATGGCAGGAGGGCTTGCGGGAAGATCGTTTTTTGATTTTTATTATTTGCCTTTTTTCGGCGAGATTAATTTTTCAGATATGGATTACAAGGGATCAAATTTAATAATCAGAGACGCGAAAAAAGTTATTGTTGAGCAGGATACAAAAACAATTGAAGCTATAAATTCAGCTAAAGCCAGTATGGTAGGAATATTTAAAAAATCGCCGCAAAGCTTATCGCCGGCTAAAAATGATAATAAATTTAATTTAGATGATTATTATCAGCCAAATCAGCTGGCCGGCCAAGGACTGGCGATCACTAGCGACGGCTGGATTGCAGCTGTCTTATTCAAGGATTATAAATTGCCGCTTACTGAAGAAATAAAGCAAGAAATCACGGCGAATTACGCGGCTATTGATCAAAATGAAAATATTTACGAGATTGGCAATATAGTTTTTGACAGCTTAACCGGATTCAGCTTTATTCATATTTCATCAAAAGATATGCCTGTAAAAAAATTTGCCGATTTAAGCGAAATAAAAAACGGGCAGTTGGCGGCAACGGTCAATTGGGATGATCAAGTCTGGACAACCGTGATTGCGGACAAGAAAAGCAGAGCGGAAGGTGTTATAAATTTTAGCGATTCTTTTTCAGACAGGATTGAATTAGCCGGCTTGCCGGAAGAAAAGTTCAAGGGCTCGGCCTTGTTTAATTTGGCCGGAGACATTGTTGGCTTGATTGACAATAAGAACGAAGTGATTCCCATAAATCATTTTACATCAGCTATCAACAGTTTGCTTAAAAACAAAGAAATTAAGCGCGCGAGCATGGGAGTTAATTATGTTGAGCTGTCTGATTTAATCAAAGCCGCTCCTGATCTTGATAATAGCGATATGATTAGCGCGGGCGCTATTATACACAAAGACAGCAATGGCGTATCAATCATCAAAAACAGCGCGGCTGAATCAGCCGGCTTGAAAGAAGGCGATATCATAACAGCGGCCGGCAATATAAATATCAACAAAGATAACAGCTTGGCTGAAGCGATGCATGGGTTTGCGGCAAGAGAAAAAATAAAATTGACTTATTTTCGGGAAGGTAAAAAATATGAAGTTGAAGTTGAGCTGGGAGAGTTGAAATAATTTACGACTAACGCGTTTGAATACTAAATTTTTAAAACCATTATTTTGCCTGTTTGAAAAGTCCCCGCAAATATTGTTAAATTGTTACATTGTTAAATTGCTGACATTGAAACAATTTAGCAATTTAGCAATGTAACAATTTAGATATTAATATAAGCGATAGCTGTATATGTAAAATGCGTATAAATTATATTCAAGCGCGTAATTCCTAAATATATGAAGATTAAATCAATTAGAAACGCCAAAAACATAAAAGGCAAAAGAGTTTTTTTACGGGCTGATTTTAATGTTCCATTTCGGATGTCGGATGTCGGATGTCGGATGTCGGATATATTGGATGATTATAAGATAATTTCTTGCTTGCCGACTATC
Source organism: Candidatus Falkowiibacteriota bacterium (assembly GCA_013791585.1). Classification (GTDB taxonomy): domain Bacteria; phylum Patescibacteriota; class Patescibacteriia; order Patescibacteriales; family VMTK01; genus VMTK01. The sequence goes on along the minus strand of VMTK01000005.1, from coordinate 30,319 downwards.
CGTTTTCTTTTGAGGCATAAATGCAAGATAATTATCGCAACGCATTTGGGGCGGCCGCGCGCAAACACAAAAACACAAAAACACAAAAACACAAAAACACATTCTGTTAAGCCGATTGCTGTTCGGCTGGGCAAGATTTTGGGCAAGAGAATAAAATTTGTTCCTGATTGCATAGGGAAAAAGACAGAGGAAGAAGCAGGTAAATTAAAAGAAGGGGAAATAATGCTTCTTGAAAATCTTAGATTTCATAAAGAGGAAGAGCAAAATGATAAAAAATTCGCCAAGCGATTATCTCGTTTGGCTGATATTCACCCCGCGCCTTTTGGACAGCTGTCTAACAATATTAAAAATATTCTGCCTAAAAGGCGCGGGGTTTATGTTAATAACGCTTTTGCCGCAAGCCATAGGAAGCATGCTTCATTAAGCGCGATAAAAAGATATTTACCTTCGTATGCCGGCCTGCTTCTGCAAGAAGAGCTGGAAAATTTAAGCAAAGTCCTGTTTCCTAAAAAGCCGCTGATTGTGGTAATCGGCGGAGCTAAAATTAACACTAAAATAAAATTAATAAAAAAACTGCGCAGGAAAGCGAGCCATATTTTAATCGGCGGGGCCTTGGCTAATAATTTTTTCGCGGCTCACGGCATGGAAATCGGCAAGTCGGCAGCGGATGAAAAAAATGTTACGCTCGCGAAAGCATTGAAAAATAAAAATCGCGGCGGCGGCGCAAATATTATTTTGCCGATAGATGTTGTGGTCGGCAAAGGCAAAGGAAATAAAGAGCCGGAAGTTAAAAACGCGTACGATGTAAAAAAGAGCGAGAAGATTTTAGATATCGGCCCCAAAACCATAGGATTGTATTCCGGTTTTATAAAAAAAGCCAATACTATAGTTTGGAACGGGCCGATGGGAATGTTTGAACAAGACAATTTCAAGCATGGCACTTTGTCAATCGCCCGCGCAGTGGCGTCCCGTTCGCGGGGCCGCGCGTTTGGAATAGTTGGAGGAGGGGAAACAGTGGAAGCTTTAAGGCAGACAAAAATGATTGATTATGTTGACTGGGTATCAACCGGCGGAGGAGCCATGCTGGCCTTTTTAAGCGGAGAAAAAATGCCCGGGCTGAAAGGGATTGTGAAATAAAATAATAAAATAATAAAAATAATAAAATAATAAAAATAATAAAATAATAAAAATAATAAAATAATAAAATAATAAAAATAAGAAATTATAGGCAAAAATTTTATTTTTTTTATAACAATATGTTCAACATCTTTAAAAAAAATCATAATCAACAAATTATTGAGCAGCCGAGCAATGAAGGCAATGTCTTAAACGAAAGAGTAAATAAGCTGGAAAAAGACGGCAGGCGGCGAGGCAGAATATATTTAGTTGTTGGAATTTCCGCCAGTTTTTTAGCGGCTATGATCGCAATGTACGCGAGCCAATATATTTTAGAGGACATAATCAGCATCACGGGAAAGTTACAGGAGAATATCGCCGGCATTCCTGAAAAAAGAAATAGTCAGAAAAAAATAGCTTTGTTTGATGAATGGAAAAAATGTTTGAATAATTCAGACTGCGCTGAAACGCGGGAAGACTGCTGCAGCTGCAATTCCGGCGGAACGCAGACCGCGATTAACCTGCTTTATCTTGATGAGTGGGAGAAAAATTTAAATGAAAATTGCGGCAATAGAGCTTGCATTACTCTGTATGCTTGCCAAGAAGGAAAAGCGGTTTGCGAGGATAATAAATGCGAGTTTGCTGAGCATGATAATGAAAAATCTTGTATTTCTGCAGGAGAAAGCGCGGATAAATATAGTCATGGAATCTATATTGGATCTAACAGTTGTTGTGAGGGGTTGTTAAAAATTCCTGTCAAGGATTACAAAGATGGAGAATGTTACAATTTATTTGATGTTGGAACAGTATGTTCTGAGTGTGGAAATTCAATCTGTGAAGAATGGGAAAATAAATGCAATTGCCCTGAAGATTGCGATGAAGAATTTGATATGGGTAAAAATCGCGATGAGCAGTTAAAAAGTAGCTGCTTAGATGAACAATGTTCAAATTTAATAGATTCTGATGATGACGGTCTTTCTGACTATGATGAGAATAATATTTATTTTACAAATTCGGAATTAAGCGACACGGACAATGACGGATATTCAGACGGTGATGAAGTTAAGAATGGCTACAACCCGGCCGGGGAAGGAAAATTATTAATATTTTAAGAAAAATAAGCCCCGATGTTCTGCTAACGCAGAATTCGGGATCCTGATTCGCACATCGGGAAATAAAAAGATAAATGAGAAAAATAAAAATAAGACGCAGCTTGCTTCTTATTTACCTTATTTTTCTTCTCGTTCTTATTTATTTTATATGAAAATCAAACAAATAACCGCCCGCGAAATTTTGGATTCGCGCGGCAATCCGACAATTGAAACAAAAGTTATTCTGGATAATGGCATAATCGCCAAAGCCAGCGCGCCTTCCGGCGCTTCCACGGGAATTCATGAAGCGTTGGAATTGCGCGATGGCAATAAGCGCTACGGCGGCTTGGGAGCGCTGAAAGCGGTAAAAAATGTTCAAGAAAAAATAGGGCCTGAATTAAAAGGAGTTGATGCAAGCGAACAAGAAAAGATAGATGAAACAATGATAAAACTGGACGGGACGAAAAACAAAAAAAGATTAGGCGCCAACGCTATTTTAAGCGTATCCTTTGCCTGCGCCCGCGCCGCGGCCATGTCTAAAAACCAAGAATTATATGAATATATAAATAAGTGTTATGCGTTACGCGTTACGCGTTATGCGATGCCAACTCCATCTTTTAATATTTTTAACGGCGGCAAACATGCGGATACTAATTTGGATTTTCAAGAATTCATGATAATTCCCCTCACCCCCAACCCCTCTCCCGCTCGCGCCTCACGGGAGAGGGGAGCTCAAATTAAAAGTTTTGCGGAAATGGTTAGGATGGGCGCGGAAATATTTCATGAATTGGGGCGGGTTTTAAGGAAAGCCGGCTTTGATACTGATGTTGGCAGCGAAGGCGGCTACGCGCCGGATATTGTTTCCAGCATTCAGGCGATTGAGCTTATTATGGCGGCGGGAGTTAACGCCGGCTATAGTCCGGGAAAAGATTTCGGCATTGGAATTGATGTCGGCTCTTCAGGGCTTTACAATAAAGAAACCAAGAAATATATTTTTAAATTAGACCGCGCGAATTTTACTTCCGCTACTTTAATAAATTTATATTATGAATGGTTTAGGAAATATCCCATAATTTCCATTGAAGACGGATTGGCGGAAGATGATTGGGAGGGATGGAGCGAGCTGACGCGGGAGCTGGGGGATGAAATGATGATTATAGGAGATGATTTATTCACGACAAATACTGCCCGTTTGCGCGCCGGGCTGAAAGACAGGGCGGCTAACGCTATTTTAATAAAGCCGAACCAAATAGGCACATTGACTGAAACAATTGAATGCGTTAAATTGGCCCAAAAGCATAATTATAAAGTAATGGCGTCTCACAGGAGCGGCGAGACTTGCGATGATTTCATAGCTGATTTGGCGGTAGCGATCGGCGCTGATTATATCAAGGCGGGATCATTGTCGCGCGGTGAGAGATTGGCTAAGTATAATCGGTTGATGGAGATTGAAGATGTTGAAACACAAAAACACAAAAACACGGAAAACACAAAAACAAATTAAAATTCAAAAGTGTTTTAGTGTTTCTGTTTATGATTTTATTATGTCAATAAAACAAAAAAATCAAAACAATAATCTCCCAATGATACTAATCATCTTGGACGGCTGGGGGATCGCCAAGCCGAGCAGTGGCAATGCCATTGCATTGTCAAAAACTCCTTATTTAGATAAGATAATAAAGGATTACCCAAGCGCAAAACTTTGCGCTTACGGGAAATGCGTTGGCTTGCCTCCGGCGCAGGATGGGAATAGCGAGGCGGGGCATATTAACATAGGGGCGGGGCGGGTGGTTGAGCAAGACGCGGTTAAAATTTGCAAAACAATAAATGACGGAACATTTTTTAAAAACTCGGCTTTTCTTGAAGCCATCAAGCATGTGGAGAAAAATAAATCAGCCCTGCATTTAATGGGCATGCTTTCCAACGGCATGAGCGCGCATAGCGATCCTGATCATCTGCTGGCGCTTGTAACATTAGCCAGAGGATATAACGTAAAAAAGGTTTATCTGCATTTATTTACCGACGGACGCGATTCCCCGCAATACGCCGCTCTTAAATTAATAGAGTCGGTTCAAAGAGATTATTTAATAAATGAGCGCGTAGCGACGATTATGGGAAGATTTTACGCCATGGACAGGAAGAAAAAATGGGGGCGCACGGAAAAGGCTTATAATGCTTTGGTACTGGGTAAGGGGAAAAAAGCCAAAAGCCCGCAGGACGCGATAACCAAAGCTTATAACAGCGGCGAAAACGATGAGTTTATCCAGCCATATGTGATAGAAAGCAATGGCAGGCAATTGCCCAGAATAAATGACGGCGACAGCGTGATTTTTTTCAACCTAAGGTCGGACAGAGCCAGGCAGCTTGCCAAAGCTTTTGTCCAGCATGACTTTAATAAAATTAATCCGGGAGCTTTTAAGCGCCAGAAAGTCCTAAAGGATTTAAAATTCGCTGCTATGACTGATTTTGGGCCGGATTTAGACAGTATTTTATCCGCGTATCCCAGCGCTGACCTAAAAGCAACTTTGCCCATGGCATTGCGCGATTTAAAGCAGCTGTATATAGCGGAAAAGGAAAAGCATTCTCATGTCACTTATTTTTTTAATGGCGGATACGCGCGTCCCGTGGCCGGAGAGTCCAGAATAATACTTGAGTCGCCTAATGTAAGATCGTACGATGAAACTCCGGCAATGAATTCAGCCGGCTTGACTGGCGCGGTAATTAAAAACTTCACCCCTCAGCCCCCTATCCTAATCAGGAGAGGGGGGGGAGCGAAGCGACAGGGGAGAGGTTGGAAATATGATTTTACTGTTTTAAATTTTGCCGCTCCCGACATGGTCGCGCATACCGGGAATCTTGAGGCGGGGATAGAGTGCTGCCGGCATATTGACAAGCATTTAAGCAGAATTGTCAATGCTTATTTAGAGCTTGAAGGCACAGTTCTGATCACCGCCGATCATGGCAATATTGAGGAGATGATAAATTTGGAAACAGGCGAGATAGACACGGAGCATTCATCCAGCCCGGTGCCGTTTATTATAGTTAATAAAAAATTAAAAAATAAAATTAAATTAAAAAAAAGCGGCGTTTTAGCCGATATAGCGCCGACTATATTAGCATTAATAGGCCGGGAAAAGCCGCGGGAGATGACGGGGAAAAGTCTTATAAAATAAAATATAAAAATTGATATGATAGACAGCCAATTACAATCTAATCGTCCTAAACCGGTAGTTATGGTTGTTTTGGACGGATGGGGGATTACCCCGCCTTACAGCGGCAATGCCGTGACATTGGCGAAGACGCCGATTTTTAATGAATTGGTTTCCAGATACCCATCCATGACATTGCGCGCTTCAGGCGAAGCAGTCGGGCTGCCATGGGGCGAAGCCGGCAATAGCGAAGTAGGCCATTTAAATATGGGTTTGGGCAGAATACTCTACCAAGAATTGCCCCGCATCAACAAAGCTATCAGCGATAGCGGTTTTTATAAAAATAAAGCGCTGGTAGATGCCTGCGAACATGCCAAGAATAATAAATCCAAGCTGCATTTGATAGGATTAACATCAAACGGATGCGTGCATGCGTCTTTTGAGCATCTTCAGGCGCTGATGGTTTTAGCCAAGGAGCAGAAAGTAAGCAAAGTTTTTGTCCATGTTATTTTAGACGGCAGAGATACTCCTTATAATAGCGGGATTAATTTTGTCAAGGATCTTGAGCGAAGCATGGCGGAATATGGTACTGGCAGGATAGCCACTGTCTGCGGCAGGTTTTACGCGATGGACAGAGATAATCGCTGGGATAGGGTGGAAAAAGCATACTTGGCAATGACAGAGGGCATTGGAAATAAAAGCGATGACGTTGCAAGCGCAATTACAAAAAGCTATCAAAACAAAATTTACGACGAAGAATTCGCGCCAACCGTAATTACGGAAAACGGCCAGCCGGTTTCTTTGATAGAATCAACGGACAGCGTGATATTTTTTAATTACCGGGCGGATAGGGCCAGGGAGATTACAAAATCTTTTATTTTGCCCGGTTTTGACAAATTCAGCAGAAAAAAGTATTTGAAAGATCTGCGTTTTGTTTGTTTTACTGAATATGAAAAAAATTTGCCCGCGGCAATAGCTTTCCCGCCTGAAATTTTAAACAATACTTTGGGAGAAATATTGGCTTCCAAAAATTTAAAGCAGATGCGCATAGCGGAAACTGAAAAATACGCCCATGTAACTTATTTTTTTAACGGGGGCCGCGAGGAAAAAAGCAAGGGCGAGGATCACGCGCTGGTTCCTTCTCCGCATGTTGACAGATATGATTTAAAGCCGGAGATGTCCGCCATAGAAGTTACGGATAAAGTTGTTAAAGCGATAGAAGAAGAATTATACGATTTTATTCTTATTAATTTCGCCAATGCGGACATGGTAGGGCATACAGGCAATATTCCGGCAGCGGTTAAGGCAATTGAAACAGTGGATAAATGCCTTGGCAAGACAGTAAAGAGCGTTTTGGCAAAAGACGGAGTAATTATCGTCACTGCCGATCACGGAAATGCTGAAGTAATGTTTAATATGCAGACAGGCATGATTGACAAGGAGCACACAGCCAGTCCGGTGCCGTTTATTGTGGCGGGCAAGCAATTTGAAGGCCGCAGATTGGGCAGCCAAGATGTTCCGGGAGGGGATTTAAGCTTGATACAGCCGCAAGGCATATTGTCTGACATAGCGCCGACCATATTAAAAATCATGGGATTGCCGAAGCCGAAAGAAATGACGGGAAGAAGCCTTATTTAATTTAAGATTTAAGATTGCAGATTTAAGATTGCTGTCTTTGGCGCGCTATTTATGGGTTGTTCTTGTTATATCTAAATCTTAAATTTAGACTGTAGAAGAATAAAAATTAACTCGGTATTTTATGACTTTCAGAAATTTTAAGCCTTAAATAAAGCATTCTATAGCTTCATTTTTAGAAAATATTGCATCTAAAAACATTGTTCTACACTCTAAAATTATAAATCTACAATCTTAATTTTTTTTTATGTCTATCTTGGTAATAAATTCCGGCTCAACTTCTTTTAAATATAAGCTGTTTGATGATGGCGATAAAGAAATTAAGGGCAATACATTTTCAGAGTTCACGGATTTAAGCCAAGCCGTAAAAAGCGCTTTAAAAGAAATAAATGATTTGCGCGATATAAGCGCGATCGGCCATCGCGTAGTGCATGGAGGCGATGAATTTATTAAGCCGGAAATAATTGATGATGAAAAATTAGCTAAACTGGAAAAATACAATGAGCTGGCGCCTTTGCATAATCCGTATAATTCAGCAGGCATTAAAGAAATGATGGATTATTTTCCCGATGTTCCGCAGGTTGCTGTCTTTGATACGGCTTTTTTTGCCGCTTTGCCGGATGTTGCCAGAACTTATGCTTTACCCACTGATTTGGCAGAAAGATTAAATATCAAGCGCTACGGCTTTCATGGAATTTCCCATGAATTTGTAGCGCAAGAGGCCGCTCATAAATTTAATAAAGATATAAATAAAATTAATTTAATATCGTGCCATTTGGGCGGCGGCTGGTCAATAGCGGCCGTAAAAAACGGGAAACCGATTGACATTTCAATGGGCTGGACTCCGTTAGAGGGGCTGGTAATGATGACCAGAGCAGGAGATTTGGACCCGGGGGTTATTATTAAACTGATAAAAGATCAAGCAGAAAATTATGGCGAAAACGCGCTGGAAAATGTTTATAAACTGTTAAATTATGAATCAGGCATCAAGGGAGTTTCCGGCGGCGTGGATAATTTTAAGGATTTACTTAAAGAGATTAACTTTGGCGACGAGAAGGCCAAGCTGGCTTTTGACCTGGCTGTTTATAGATTGCGAAAATATATCGGCGCTTACTGGGCGGTATTGGAAGGAAATATTGACGCTGTTGTTTTTACGGGATCTATCGGATCAGGCGATCCGATAACGCGCAACAATGTTATGAGCAAATTAAAATTTTTAGGCAATGTTCCTGTTTTGGCGATTAAAACAAATGAAGAGCTGATGATAGCAAGAGAAACTAGACAGCTTGCAGGCTGACCATTACAACTGCTTTAGCAATAAGGCGGGCGCGACAGCTATAAGAAATTTGAAACTTGAAATTTGAAATTTGGCAATATTCCTAATTTCAAATTTTTAATTTCAAGTTTCAAAAATAATGATTAAAAAATTGCTAAACGGACAAATTAACAGCATTAATGTTGCGGCGCTCTTAATAGCGCTTTCTTCTTTAATCAGCCGGCTTTTAGGAATTTTTCGCGATCGTATTCTTGGCGGAGAGTTTGGGCTTGGGGATACACTGGATATTTATTACGCCGCCTTTCGCATACCTGATTTAATTTTTAATTTATTGGTTTTAGGCGCTTTATCAGCCGGATTTATACCTATTTTCACTTCACTCATTAAAGAGCGCGGCCAGAACAAAGAAGCGTGGAAATTGGCAAGCAATATTTTAAATGTTCTGGGAATCGGCTTGATTATTTTGTCCGCCATAGGCGCTGTGTTTGCTCCTTATTTAATGAAATTAGTGGCGCCCGGCTTTTCTCCCGAGAAACAGGCGTTGACCGCCGGCTTAACCAGAATTATGTTTTTGTCGCCTATTTTTTTGGGGATTTCCAGCGTGTTGGGCGGAATTTTGCAGTCTTTTAAAAGATTTTTTATTTATTCATTGGCGCCGATAATGTATAACATAGGAATTATTATCGGGGCTTTGTATTTTGCTCCTTTGTGGGGAGTTTACGGCTTGGCATGGGGCGTCGCGCTTGGCGCTTTAATGCATATGATGGTTCAGGTTCCTGCCGCAGTGTCTCTGGGCTTTAAATATATTTTGCGCGTTGATTTTAAAAATAAAGAAACCAAAAAAATCGGAATAATGATGATTCCGCGGACAATGAGCTTGGCTATTTCACAGATTAATTTATTGGTAATAACGGCAGTCGCGTCTACATTGTCGGCCGGCTCTTTGGCTGTTTTTAATTTTGCCAATAATCTGCAATCTTTTCCTGTTGGAATTTTCGGAATATCTTTTGCCATTGCCGCGTTCCCGACTTTGTCAGCCCTGTCTTTTGATAAGAAAAAATTGATAAAAAATTTTTCCAATACTTTCCGGCAAATTTTATTTTTTATAATTCCATCTACCGTGCTTCTGCTGACTTTGCGGGCGCAGATTATCCGCGTTATTTTCGGAACAGGGAATTTCAGCTGGAACGATACAATGCTTACGATAGATACCCTTGGATTTTTTGCTCTTTCCCTTTTCGCGCAAGCCACGATACCTTTGCTTGTCCGCATGTTTTACGCGCGCCATAATTCCAAAACGCCATTTTATATTGGATTATTTTCAGCGGCAATTAATGTATTTTTATCATTATGGCTGGCGGAAAAATTAGGCGTTGCCGGATTGGCATTGGCGTTTTCAATAGCAAGCATAATAAATTTTATAGCCCTATGGATTGTTTTGCGCGTAAAAATAGGCAATATGGACGAGCTGCGCATTTTAACTTCCACCATAAAATTTTCCGCCGCGGCCGTTGCTTGCGGCGTTGCCGCGCAGGGCATGAAATTGGTAATTTGGCCTTTTGTTGATATGGCTAAATTTTGGGGCGTGCTAACGCAGGGGCTGGTTGCCGGCTTGTCCGGCATTATTATTTATGTTATAATCTGCTCTTTATTGCGCAGCGAGGAGCTGTTTAATTTTTGGAATTCAATCAAGCGCCGCTTGCCTTGGGCCAAAGTTGAAGCAGGGGACCAAGGGGAAGCGAGAGGAATCTAATAATTTTCGATTTAAGATTTAGGATTTTCGATTTTTGTTTATTAATTTTAAGTTTGACCAAAGATAAAAAAGATAGTAAGATAAAAAAAGAAATAAGATAAATAAGAACAAGAAGAAAAATAAGATTAAAATTAGGATGGGTTTTTAAACCCATCCTAATATTAGCAAACTTATTTTTCTTATTTATCATCTTGTTCTTATTTTTTATATTTTATGAAAAACATCAGAAATTTTTGCATTATCGCGCACATAGACCATGGCAAGTCAACTTTGGCTGATCGGATGCTGGAAATTACAGGGACGATTGAAAAAAGAAAAATGAAAGAGCAAATATTGGATAGGATGGATATTGAGCGTGAACGCGGGATTACAATAAAACTGCAGCCTGTAACAATGAATTATGAAAATTATATTTTGAATTTGATTGATACTCCCGGCCATGTTGATTTTAGCTATGAAGTTTCACGGTCATTGGCGGCTGTTGAAGGCGCTGTTTTATTAGTGGACGCGGCGCAAGGAATCCAGGCGCAAACACTGGCCAATTTGTATTTGGCCATTGAGCAGGATTTAACGATTATTCCGGTGGTTAATAAAATAGATTTAGCCGCGGCTGAGCCGGAAAAAGTAAAAAATGAAATAATTAAATTATTAGGATGCTCTGAAAATGAAATAATTTACGCTTCAGGAAAAACAGGCAAGGGCGTGGCGGAGATATTGCAGGCGGTTATTGAACGCGTGCCCGCGCCAAAGACCTCGCTCCAGCCCTCTCCTTCGCAAGGAGAGGGAGGAATATTGCGGGCGCTGATTTTTGATTCAAATTACGATGAATACAAGGGGGTCGTGGCATACGTCCGCGTATTTGACGGAGGAATTAAAAAAGGCGATAAAATTAAATTATTGGCCGCGAAAGCAGTCAGCGAGGCCTTGGATGTCGGCATTTTCAAGCCGGATTATCAGGCTACGGGAGAATTAAAAACAGGAGAAATCGGCTATATTATAACCGGCTTCAAGGAAGTGGGCGAGTGCCGCGTAGGCGATACTGTAACAATCGCGAATAATCGCGAATTTAAAACGAATCAATCGCGAATAGAAATTAAACCATTACAAGGATATAAAGAAGTTAAGCCGATGGTCTTTGCCGGAATTTTTCCGCGGGAGGGCAATGAATTTCAGGAATTGCGCGATGCCATGAAAAAGTTAAAGCTTAACGATTCCGCTTTGATTTATGAAAATGAACATTCCCATGCTTTGGGTTTCGGCTTCAGATGCGGATTTTTAGGCATACTGCATTTGGAAATATTCCAAGAGCGTTTGAGGCGCGAGTATAATTTGGATTTAATAGTAACCGTGCCCAGTGTTGCCTACAAAGTGTATAAAAATAACGGCGAGCAAGTTGTTGTCAGAACGCCCCAGCAATTTCCGGACAGGGAATTGATTGAAAAAACCGAAGAGCCATGGGTTTCTCTTGATGTTATTACGCCCAAGGATTATGTGGGAGCTGTTATGGCTTTGGCGCAGGACAAAAGAGGCGCGTATAAAAATACTGAATATATCAATGAAAGCAGAGTTATTTTGCATTATGAAATTCCCATGAGTTCTATTTTAACTGATTTTTACGACAAAATAAAAAGCGTCAGTTCCGGCTACGCTTCAATCAATTATGAATTTTTGGGATATCGCGAAGTAAAAGTCGTGAAAATGGATATTCTGGTTGCCGAAGAGCCGATTGAGTCCTTGGCGATGATAGTTTACGAAGACGACGCCTTTAAGCAGGGGAAAGAGATTGTCCATACTCTGAAAGAAAATTTGCCGAAACAGATGTTTGTTTTAAAACTGCAGGCCGCCGTGGGCGGCAAGATTATTGCCGGAGAAAGACTGTCGGCCATGCGCAAGGATGTGACGGCAAAATTATACGGCGGAGATGTGTCGCGCAAGCGCAAGCTATTGGACAAGCAAAAGAAAGGCAAGAAAAAAATGATGGCGTCAGGCAAAGGCAGCGTGGAAATTCCCAGCGATATTTTTATTAAGATATTAAAGAGGTAAAATTTTGACTAATTTTATTATCTTTGTTATTGTTAAAATATATGAAACAAGTTAAACAACAATTTACCGCCGTATATTTAAAGCGCAAAGATTGGATTTTGGGATGGGTTGAAGAAATCCCCGGAGTTAATACGCAGGGCAAAACCTTGGAAGAAACAAAAGAAAATTTGCAAGAGGCGTTAAAATTAATTCTTAAAACAAATCGTGAGCTGTTAAACAAGGAGTTGAATAAAGTCAAAGTTATAAGAGAGCCGATTTTAATGGTTGCGCGTTAAATTTATGAAAATACGCGATGCAATTTCTTTTTTAAGAAAGAATGGCTGTATTTTGATTAGGGAAGGCGCAAGGCATAGCATATTCGTTAATCAAGCGAACAACAAAACATCAACTTTGCCAAGACATAATAAAGTTGATGATTTTTTATTTAAAAAGATTTGCCGAGATTTAGGCATTGAATTTAAAAGATAATAATTTTATGAAAAGCAAAAAAATAACAAAAATAATTTGGATTTTCTTAAGCATTATGATTATTTTTACTATGGTGCTTTGGACTATTGGATTGGCGTTTATGTAGTTTCGGATGTCGGATTTCTGATGTCGGATGTCGGATAGGTGAGGTGAAAGAAAAACGGCAGTCCATTAAAAACGGACTGCCGAGATTTGAAAATTGATTTTTGAGCTAAAAAGAAATTATCGGCCCTTAATTCTAATTTTGGTTTTGCCAATAATAACTAATTTGCCGCGCAAATCATTTTGTCTGTTTATATTAGACATAAAGCTTAAAATAATATTAATAATTTCGTTCTTTTTAATTTTCCCAACCAATACAACTACAATCCCATTGCTTTGAAAAATGTTAAAGCGAAAAATGTCGCCAAAGCCCCTGTCGTAAGTCAATAAGATTCTTTTATTATCACAAGCAAATTTTAAAATAGCTTCATCGTCAGATCCGGTAAGCCCTGCTTCTTGAACCGTTAAAACATTAAAACCGTTTTGGCGCAAAGCAAAAACAACATCCCAATTCACGCATTCATCGGCAAATAATTTAAGCATAATAGTTTAATTAGGATTAATTTCCAAAATTTCTTCTTTGCCTAAAACGCGCGCGGCATACCTTAAAGCCATTTTGGCGTTAGCGACAGTAATGCCTGGATATTGTTTTGGCACATCCGCTATGTTGTATCCGCTCTGAAGAAGGTTTAAAATATCAGTAATAGCAATTCTAGTGCCTTTTATGCAGGGTTTGCCAAATCTGACTTTTTGTTTAATAACAATGCCGGCAGGCGCAGTTGTTTTAATTGTTTTGTCCACCCCATTAGACATTTTATGTTTTTTTAACATTTTAAATAAACTTAAATTATTTCCCCATTAAATCCATTTTTGATTTATGGAATGTCTAACGGGGTAAATAAATTTTGTTGATTATATTTCTTATTAGTTATATTATTAATATAGCATATTAGATATTTTTGTCAAAAAAATGTACATAAAGCAACAAAAAAATTGGCTAACATTGCCTAAAGCTGAAGATAATTTAATTAAACAATATCCTGATTATAGCCAGGTTGTTTTACAATTGCTTTTTAATCGCGGGATTATAGCGGCGGACAGCCAGTCGTCGCAGTCCTCTGCGGAGAGACTGCGACGAGGCGGAGAAGATGGGGTAAAAGGCGGCGAGGCAGATGATATTAACGAGTTTTTAAGCTCTGATTATGGAAAATATTCTCATGATCCTTTTTTGTTTGCGCGAATGAACGAGGCGGTTGATTTGATTATCAAGCATATTAAAGACGGGAATAAAATAATTATTTACGGCGATTATGACGCGGACGGAGTGACGGCTTCCGCTTTGCTGTTTGAAATTTTAACAATACTTAAAGCAAAGCCGGAAGTCTATATACCGGACAGGGTAAGCGAGGGGTATGGGCTGAACAATGGAGCGATTGATCAGCTGATAGGCGATGGCGCTAAATTGATAATTACAGTAGACGGGGGTATTAGAAACAAGCAGGAAGTTGATTACGCCAAGAGCAAAGGTGTTGATATAATAATTACTGATCACCATCCCGCTTTGGGCGGCAAAGAAGACTTGCCGGACTGTTTGATTATTAATCCTGTTTTAAAACATGAAAAATACCCGTTTAAATATTTGGCAGGCGTGGGCGTTGCTTTTAAATTAGCCAAAGCCATAATAAGCAAGTCAAAATTAAATAAAGATATTAAGCAAAAATTAGAAGAGCAAGTTTTGGATTTGGCTGCCATGGGCACAGTGGCTGACTGCGTCAGGTTAACCGGAGAAAACAGGATTATAACAAAACAAGGGCTGGAAAGCTTAAATAAAACAAAAAGAATCGGATTGCTGGAATTAATAAAGGCTGCGCAAATCAATGAAAATAAAAAACTTGAGGCGTGGAATATCGGGTTCCAAATAGCGCCGCGGCTAAACGCCGCCGGAAGAATGGGCCACGCCAATACGGCTTTTGAGTTGTTAACGACAAAAAATAAAGACGAAGCAATAACATTGGCGCGGCGGCTAAACGACAGGAATATAGAAAGGCAGAAAAATACCGAGGAGATTTTTAATGAAGTTGAGAAGCAGATTAATATCAAAAACGATGATAAAATAATTATCGGAGTTTGTCCATTGGATAATATTGAAGATGAAATTTGGAATGAAGGCATAGTCGGATTGGTGGCGGGCAGGATTTGCGAAAAATATTATTTACCGGCTTTAGTGATTACAAAAACAAAAGACGGCTACAAAGGTTCAGGCAGAAGCATAGACGAGCTTGATCTGATTGAGGCGGTTAAAGACTGCGAAGAATTTTTGGATAAATACGGAGGCCATCCTGCCGCTTGCGGATTCAGCTTGGCTGAAAAGAACATGAATGGTTTTGCGAAAAAAATCAAGCAAATAGCAGCGGAAAAATTAGCCAGCATTGATTTAATGCCTAAAATAAAAATTGAAATGGAAATTGATTTGGATGAAATAGATGAAAAAATAATCAAGGATGTTGAGTTGTTCGCTCCTTTCGGACAGCGCAATGAAAAGCCAAAATTCATGAGCGGGGGAGTGTTAATTGTTGATATTGCAACCATGGGCATTGGCGGCAAGCATATTAAATTCAAAGTTAAAAATGAAAAATCAGGAATCATAAGCGCGATTGGCTTCAGCCAGGCGGAACAATGGCAGGATTTGCGGATTGGCGATAAAATTGATATTGTGTATTATATTGAATTAAATGAATTTAACGGACGGGTAGATGTTCAGTTAAAAATTATTGACATAAAATTACATAATAAATAATTTTTTATTATTTAGTTAACGAGTTCAAGAGTTAACGAGTTAATTAAATTTTAAACAATAACTCGTTAACCCGTTAACCCGCTAATTAAACAATATTTTAATTAATAAGTTATGAGTTATAATAAATTGATAATATATACAGATGGCGGCGCAAGAGGCAATCCCGGTCCGGCGGGAATTGGCGCGGTTATTTATGATGAGCAAAAAAACATAGTGGCGGAAATATCGGAATATATCGGAGAAACAACAAACAATCAGGCGGAATACAAGGCGGTAATCGCGGCCATTGAGAAAGCCAAGAAATTGGGCGCTCAGGAATTGGATTTTTATTTGGACAGCGAATTGGTGGTAAGGCAGTTAAACCGGGAATACAAAGTAAAAAACAATGGATTAGCCCCATTGTTTGTGCAAGTTTATAACGCTGTTTTAAGTTTTAAAAAAGTTTCGTTCAGCCATATCAGGCGTGAAATGAATAAAGAAGCGGACAGATTGGTTAATCTGGCTATTGACGCTAAAACAAATAGCCGTAAATAAAAAATAAATAGCCGCAATTTCTACAACCATGCTATGAATAGCAGGGTTGTTTTTTTGTCTTTTAAAATACGGCAAATTAATTTCTTTTGTAGGCCTGTCCGCGCAATTTAATTCTTTCAATAAAAATAGTATTTTTTGAAATGTAAAAATAAGCGCGATATTTTCTAATATGAAAACGGTGCGTAGAGGGCGGGATGTTAACAAGCGGCTTAGCCCATTTTAAAGGATTGGATTGATTCGCGTAGAATGTTAGCTTGCCGTTAATAAAGCATTGAATGTCGCGGGGCAGTTTATTAAAGTCTTTTTGCGCTTGTTTTGCAAAATTAATATTGAACATAAATTATGTTAATCCTAAATCCGCTTGTATTTTAGAAAATGGCACCCATCCTTTTTTATCAGCTTCTTTAATAGAGTTTTTTAAGGATTGGACAAAACCGGGATTGACAGGAAGTTTGGCTTCAATTTCATCAATTAGCCAGCCGGCAGGATTGTCTGTTTTTGAATGGTATTCTTTGTGCGATAGTTTATCAGCCAAACGGTCGTCAATTTCTGACAGGATATCAAGAAAAGCAAAAGTGTCAAAAACAAACATTTGCGGCGTTCCTTGTTTGTCAATTATAACGCCTGCGTGGGAATCTTTAGCTAATTTTATCGGCGATCCATGGATAGCTTTATGCCAAGAAACAAGCTTGGCTTTAGCCGGCTTCGCGGAAGAAATTTTTATTAATGTTTTGGACATAAAGTTGTAATTAGATTTAGTGAGTTATATTTTCAGTATATCAAATAATAAATTTAAGTCAAATTGAATTTTTATTAAAATATAACAAAAACTATAAAATTTTAAATACACATTTCAGCTAAAATAAGCTAAAAACCGCCAAAACCGCTTGACAGTATTTTGATAGTATGCTATTATGAAAAATCAAGTGAAGCAGTTCTTTTAAACTAAATAATACAGATTAACAGAGAATTCTATTTTCTCGCTTTATTGTTTTAAATTTTATTGCCTATTAAGTTTCTAAAAAGTTGGGGGCTTGATTGGCGATGAAATTTTTAAAAATAATATAAAAAAGGAGGAGAAGATGATTATTATTGAAGGGAAAGAAATTATTTTAAAAAGAAAAATGAGCAAGAAAGAGAAAGAGAGGATAGAAATTATCCTAAAAATTGAGGCTGATGATTTAAAAAAAGAAATTTTTAAAATAAAAGAAAATTTAGAGAAAAAACAAACTATGCTCGTTGCAGTTAATGAATATATATTATTGTGTAATGTAGTAGAAGTTTTTTAAAAAACAACTCCCTCCATCCAAGGTAAGACTGGAATCCTTGACATAGATGAAGTCCCGGCTGAGTAAAGGAAAAATCTGTATTATTCAAAAAATTCAACGGGCGAAGCTAATTTAAAAAAATTACTTCGCCCATCTCTCCGAATTCGCCAATGCGATTGGCGTGTTAAGAGAGGTTGCTATAAAACAAAAAAACCGAACAGATATGTTCGGTTTTATGCGCGTAAAATTATTGATTATTTTAATCTATTAAACAGTTTTTCGTAAAACTTTTCGCGAGAGCCGATGGCAATGATTAAAACTACTTTTTCTTGCTTTGAAATTTGATAAATAATCCTATAACTTGTTCCCTTATAACTAAAAGAATATTTCCAGTATTTGCTAAATTTGCCGGAAAGCAAAGCGCCTGAATAAGGATTGCCAGATAATTTTGGCAGGCGACAATTAACTATTTTTACAGCCACATCTTTTGAAAGTTTTTTCAAATCTTTGCGAACCGCTTTTAAAGTATGAACTTGATACATTATTTTGAAAATTCTTGTTTTAGCTGATTAATGCTTAATGTTTCGCCTTTTTTATATTCTTGCCACGCTGTCGCGCCTCTATTTAAAACATTTTTTTGCAATTCTTTGTCCAGCAACAAATCAAGCTCTTCTTTCTTTTTAGGCGAAAGTTTTCGCAGAGTTGCCGCTATCTGTTCAAGCGTAAGATTTATTTGAATTGTAGAAATTTGATTATGCATAATATTACTTTAAATATAGCATATCTAAATTTTTTGTCAAAAATTACGGTATAATAAAATAATGCTAAGCCGGCAAAGGTTTATAGAGAATTAAATTATTTAATGAATCCTTGCTGGTTTTTGTTAATATTAGCAAAAACACAGTAAAATCAGCTTGACATCGCATTGCTTGGATGATATTATATTTATATTAAAGTTTTTTAAAATTTCAATAATATCAAGGTAAGCGGATGATTACCATTTTCAGATTTCAGATTTCGGATTTCTGATATCAGATTTCGGACTTCAGATTTCAGACTTCGGATTTCGGATTATTTAAATATAATCTGACATCTGATATCCGACATCTGGAATCTAACATCTGATATCCGAAATCCGACTTCTGACATCTGATATGGAGGAAAGTCCGGACTCCTCCCGCTCCTCGCGAGGAGCGGGGATAAAGGCAGTCGCTAACAGCGACCAAGAGTAATTTTAGGGAAAGTGCCGCAGAGACTATACTAATCAATGCTTCGCATTGGTTAAAGGTGAAAAGTTAATTGATGTCTTTTACCCTCGAGATAAAAGGCTACAATTTTTCTCAACTGGCGACAGTTGAAGATGGTAAACCCTGCCTGGAGCAAGAGCAAACCTCCCCGATGTATATCGGGGAGATGAAAAGTGGCTCGCATGA
Organism: Candidatus Falkowiibacteriota bacterium; assembly: GCA_013791585.1. GTDB lineage: Bacteria > Patescibacteriota > Patescibacteriia > Patescibacteriales > VMTK01 > VMTK01. Next base: position 11,714 of record VMTK01000005.1, on the reverse strand, counting down.
TCCCGCGAGCAATCGCGGGGCTAGATAGATGATCATCTTCCCGATGCAAATCGGGGAACAGAATCCGGCTTATAGCTTGCCTTGATATTATTGGAATTTAACCTCGCATAACGCATAACGCGTAACACATAACGATTGTTTTATATTCGTGTTACGCGTTATGTGTTATGCGTTACGCGATATGAAGCGATCAGAATTATTTTTCTCATTCTTATTGGTCCCGCTGGATTTTGCCATGATAACTCTGGCCGGCGTTTCAGCTTATTATATTCGCTATGCCCAATTTTTTCAAGAATTAAGGCCGGTGATATTTAATTTGCAATTTGGAGGATATATAAAAATTGTTTTGCTCATAGCCGCGCTTTGGCTTATTATATTTGCTTTTTCAGGGCTTTATAATATAAAAGGATCGCGCAGATTGGCGCAAGAAATTTTCAGGGTAATCTTGGCTTGCTCTACCGGATTAATGCTGATAGTCATATTGATTTTTGTCAGACGGGAACTTTTTGATTCCCGCTTTATTGTTTTAGCCGGCTGGATATTGTCAATAATATATATCAGTTTTTCGCGAAGCTTGATAAGATTAATCCAAAGAGCTTTATTTAAATATGGCATAGGGGTTCATCAAGTTGTTTTAGTGGGCAATAGCAAGACAACGGATAATTTAATTTATTATTTTTCCAGCAAAAAAAGTTCCGGCTATGAAGTCGTAAAGCGCTTTAGGGATTTTAGCATTGAAACAGCCAATGAGCTGGCGGAGTTTTTAAAAACAAAAGAAGTGGACGAGATAATGCAAAGCGATCCCAATTTAAGCAAGCCGGAAATTTTGCGCTTGTATGACTTCGCGGATGAACACCACCTTACCTTTAAATACGCGGCTGATCTGCTGGGAGCAAAAGTTTTAAAAACAGAAGTAAGAGAGATGGCCGGAATTCCCATAGTGGAAGTCAAGAAAACCCCGCTTGACGGCTGGGGCAGGATTATCAAGAGAATTTTTGATATTATTTTAGCTGTATTTTTGATAATTTTTTTCAGCCCGTTAATGATTATTTTCGCTTTATTAATAAAACTTGATTCCCGCGGACCGGTATTTTATAAAAATGAAAGAGTCAGCAAAAATGGAATATTCAAACTTTTTAAATTCAGGTCAATGCAGGCGCAGCATTGCGTTGGAAAAGAATATGGCGATGATTCGGCGCTAAAATATGAAAGAGAATTGATTGAAAAGCAAAATATTAAACAAGGCGAGCCGATTTATAAAATCGCCAATGATCCGCGGCTGACCAGAATGGGAAAATTTATCAGGCGCTGGAGCATAGATGAACTGCCGCAATTTTTCAATGTCCTGGCCGGGAATATGAGCTTGGTCGGGCCCAGGCCGCACCAGCCGCGCGAAGTGGCCAGATATGAGCATCACCATAAAAAAGTCATGAGCATAAAGCCGGGGATTACCGGATTGGCGCAAATATCAGGACGCAGCGATTTAAGCTTTGAAGATGAAGTAAAGCTGGATACTTATTACATTGAAAATTGGTCTTTGTTTTTTGACTTATCTATTCTCCTTAGAACGCCGCTGGCGGTGATAAAAGAGAGAAAGGCGGAGTAGAATTGAGAAGTAAGAATTAAGAAGTAAGAATTAATATTCCTAATTCCTAATTCCTAATTCCTAATTCATAGTAAATGAAAGTAGCATTAATACACGATCATCTTGCCCAGGACGGAGGCGCGGAAAAAGTGCTCAAGGCGCTGGCTGATATTTTTCCGAACGCTCCTATTTTTACTTTGCTTTACGAAAAGAAAAACGTTGATAAATATTTCAAGGATAAGCATATTGAAACTTCCATTATCCAGAAACTTCCCGGCGGAGTAAGCCATTACCAATGGTATATGCCGTTTATGCCCATGGCGGTGGAGTTTTTTGATTTGCGCGAATTTGATTTGGTTATTTCCGACGCCAGCGCTTTCGCCAAGGGAGTTATTACTTCTCCCGGCACTTTGCATATTTGCTATTGCCATACGCCAACCAGATATTTATGGGATTATACCCATCAATATATTAACGAACTGAAGTATAATAAATATTTCAAAAAAATTATTTCTTTGGTTTTAAACTATATCCGGCTTTGGGACAGGCAGGCGGCTGACCGGGTTGATGCGTATATAGCCAACTCTAAGACTGTTCAGAGTAGAATAAAAAAATATTATCGGCGCGAGGCGCGAGTGATATATCCTCCCGTAGAAATAGATAAATTTTATATTTCAGATAATATAGAAGATAAATATTTTTTGATTGGAGGCCGGCTGGCGCCATACAAGCGCGTTGATTTGGCGATAGAAGCTTTTATTAAAACAGGCAAGAAATTAAAAATTTTCGGCAACGGAGTTGACTTGGCGCGGTTAAAAAACATGGCAGGCAATAACGGCAATATTGAATTTTTAGGCAGAGTTGACGACAAAGAAAAAGCTGAATTGTACAGCGGCTGCCAAGCGTTTATAAATCCGCAGGAAGAAGATTTCGGCATTACCATAATTGAGGCAATGGCATCAGGCCGGCCGGTAATCGCTTATAACAAAGGCGGAGCGGCTGAAACCGTGATAGATAATAAAACAGGAATTTTATTCAATGAGCAAACAGCGGATTGCCTGGCTGAAGCTGTAAATAATTTTGACAGCTCTAAATTTAATCCGCATGAAATTCGTCAGCATGCCGAGCAGTTTTCAACTGAAAATTTTAAAAGAGAAATAGAAAAGTTTATTAATGAGGAATACAAGGCATTCAAAAGTTCGTTATAACTTATAACCCATAACTTATAACTTTTGGTAAGTGCTGTTAACACGAGTTATAAGTTATGGGTTATAAGTTATTAGAATATGAAAATAGGAATTGACATCAGAACATTAATGGATATTCAGTATAGCGGCATCCCGGAATATACTTTAAACTTAATCAAGGAGATTTTAAAGCTGGATAAAAAAAATGAATATAAGTTGTTTTATAATTCAGGCAAAGATATTAGCGATAAAATTCCAAAATTTGATAATGCGGAAATAATTAAAACGAATTATCCAAATAAATTATTTAACAATCTAATGCAAAGAGTGTTGGGCGCGCCAAAAATTGATCAGCTTATTAAAGCTGACATTTTTTTTATGCCTAATATCGGCTTTGTATCGCTGTCAAACCGATGCAAAAAAATAATTACTATCCATGATTTGTCGTTTTTAAGATTTCCCGAATTTTTTTCTTTAAAAAGGAGAATATGGCACGGCATTATTAATATCAAAAAAATACTTAATCAATTTGATAAAATAATCGCCGTAAGCGAAAATACTAAAAATGATTTAATTGATTTGTGCAATATTAAAGCAGAAAAAATAAAAGTAATTTATCATGGAGTTGGCGGCGAGTATAAAGTGATTGAACCGAATAATCAAAAGTTGAATGAAGTAAAGAAAAAATACGCCTTACCTGATGATTTTATTTTATATTTGGGCACTTTGGAGCCGCGCAAAAATGTAGAAGGAATTATTCAAGCATACGGCGAGCTAAGAGAAAAAAATAAACCCCGCACAAAAGATATCTCTTGTCGGCGGCATTATACCACCGACTGCGACAAATTATTTAACCATCCGAATTTGTCGGAGGAATTTTTTGTGCGGGGTAAAAATCTGGAAAATTTTAAATTAGTAATAGCAGGAGGCAGGGGATGGAAGTATAAAAATATTTTTAAAATTTGGAGTGAATCAAAATATAAAGATAGTATTATTTTTTTGGGCTATATTGAGGGAGCGGACAAAGTTTATCTTTATAATTTAGCAAGTTTATTCGTTTATCCGTCTTTTTATGAGGGATTTGGCTTGCAATTGCTTGAGGCAATGGCTTGTGGGACTCCTGTGACGTGCAGTTTTACTTCCTCGCTTCCTGAAGTAGCCGGTGGCGCGGCCGTTATGGTTGATCCTTATGACACTAACAACATCGCAAGCGCGATGGAGCAGATTTTAACTGATAATGAATTTAAAAATGATTTAATAAAAAAAGGCCTGGCGCAAGCCAAGCGTTTCAGCTGGGAAAAAACAGCCGGGGAGCATTTGGATTTGTTTAAAGTTTTAGATGTATAATGTTTTTGAAGTTTTGTTAATTTTTCTTTAAATTATAAAAGGATTAAAAATACTGCTTTGTCATTCCGCACACTCATTATTTTTTATTATTAAATGATGCGGAATCCATATTAGGAGCGCTAAAAGTGGATATTCTACTAATAACATCTGCATATTTTAACCCTGGATTCCTGCTTTCGCAGGAATGACAATAATAGTTTAATTTCATAACCCCAACTTCTTCACTAAAAAATCTTCAAGTATTTTGTAGCCGTGATATTTTTTGCCGATAGCAAAATTCTCTTCTAGTTTTTTATTTAAATTTTTATCAATAAGCCATCTGATTGATTTTTGGACGGCTTTTTGTATATTCTCTTGGGGCGCTTTATGCAGTCCGTTTTCCAATGTTTCCAATTCATCGCCCAGCGATATTATATTGTACCCTTCTCTTTTAATATCTTCTTTAAATACCGGATATTCAAAAACAACAATCGGCTTTTTGGCGAATATCGCCTCTATGAATTGGTTGCCCCAGCCCTCCCAAATACTGGGGAATGTCACAATATCAGCGTGCACATATATATCCCAAAGCGAATATATTTTTATCCTCTGCCTATAGGCGCGGTTGGCTTTTATCACATTTGAGATAAATTTGATGTGTATTTTATCGTCAAAAGCTTTTGCTTTTATTTTCAAAAGATAGTCATGGTCCATGTCTTCGGTGTAGCCGGCGATTAAAAGAATAACATTTGGATCCGCGTTAATTTTTTTGCCGTTGTAAAGTTTTTTGCTTTTTAGCTCATCTATTTTTTTTTGAAGGGTTTTTGTAAAATCCATTGCCAGCTCTACACCTTTTCTTGGCAGAACGCGCGTGGCTTGGAGCACTATAATATCAGTGGATTTTATTTTTAATTCTTTAAGCGGATCTTTGTTGAATGAATCTTTTTTCCATGGCTTCTGGTTAAAATTAAAAATATCAGGCAAGATATAGCTGTCAATGTTAAATCTTTTTTTCAGCTCCCTTCTTGCCAGAGAATTAATGGTAATGTGTTCTATGTATTTGCTTTTAGGGGGCATGAATTTTTTCATGTAGTTTCTCACATATTCATTCCTGACTATGTCAAATTCATTGCGCTCCCAATAAAAATCATGGTGCGTGGCAATGCAGGGCAGTTTGTGTTTTTCCACCCACTTGGCAAACGGCTTGGCGGCCGCCAGATGGCTGCCGAAAGAAAAAATATTGTGTATAAGAACAGCGTCAAATTTTTCTATTCTTTGTATTTCGTCAAGCTTGTTTAATATCCTGTCGGAAATTTTGTTCATTTTTCTTTTTAGTTCATCGTCTTCCAAATCTTTCCTGTTAAAATAAACAAATCCATTTTCTTTTATGATTGGAACAACCCCTTGGTCCCATTCCAATTCATCTATGGCATAGTCGGCGCCTTTGCTCCTTGAGCCGGCTATCAGCTTAACCTCACAGCCATGCTTTTCCAATATTTGTTTTCTTTTTTCTATTTCCAATGACACACCGTCAGTCCCTCCAACCCGATAGTGGCATATAGCAATTTTTTTCTTTTTCATGGTTTAGTCTGTTATTTTTATTAATTTTTATGGCTAAAAAGCTGATATTACTCGGCTGATTTGGTGCAAATCAGCCGAGTAAATGCGTTTTTATTTGCGCTTAAAATGTTTAAAAATAGTTTCTTGTTTACTCTAAGCATAATCATATACGATGTTTTGGGCGAGTATACTTTCGGGGCATGTCATCGTTCATATCTTTTAACTAGTTTTAAAGCAAACTGTTTAGTTTTCTCGTACTCTTTTTTAATTATTTTTTTGGCTGTATCAGTATGTAACTTATTGAAAAAATGGTCAATTAAATCCAAATACTTAAAACAAGCTTCTTCTAACGATAATCCTTCTTTAGAATACATCATGAATGATCTTGCTGTTGCCAATTCATTGAACGCATCCATTTTGTCAGCATCATAAAACAATTTTTCATTTTGTGTTTTTTGCTCTTTATCATGTGAGTCAATAATTTTTACAACAGAATCTATCAAATCCTGAGGAAATTCGGGAATCAATTTAAGAAGTTCTTTTACATATTTTGCTCCTTCAGTTCCATGACTTTGATAATTTCTTTTTACATCATGAAACAGAGCGGCTGTTAATAAAATTAGTCTATTCCCCTGCTCATGCTCAAGTAATTTTTCAACATTTCTATAAACACCTATCACATGAGCAAAGTCATGAAAATGTTTTCCTTCCCCCATAATTTCTTTTGATTTTTCTTGCAACCTTTTTAATAAAGTTTCTTGTCTCATATTTTCACCAATGACATTTTATTATTTAATAATTTCTATTTAAATCAATTTAAGCGCTCCGAAGAGATTTCACTTAACAAAGACACACACAAACTCATTGTCATTTAACAAAAAATTAGTTAAAATTAAAATATTGTTTGTACTACGCTTATTTTACCATAATTTCCTAAAAATGAAAAATCAAATTGTTAAAATAAGAATATTGTTTTGGAGTATTTTGCTTTGCGTTGTATTTTGGCTGTTATATATGGCAATAGTCCCAAGCGGCAAAATCAGTTATGTTAGGCGAGATTTCGGAATCTCGCCTCCAAATTATAATTATTTTATCAGCAAATTAACGCCAGAGGATAGGGTTGCGCTTACATCAGAAGCTAAGCTTCCCGCGGGAAGCTTAGCTTCTTGGAAAATAACAGGTGATCCTGTTTATTTTTCTTTGCGCACGCATAGAAGATTTGATAAAGCTAAATTAACATTGAAATATAAAAATGAAGGCGATTTGCCGCTGATTGAAGCAGGAATTTTAGCAGACAGTGTTGTTTGGCGCTATGATTTGCGGCCTATTGAAAATAAAACCATAGATCAGCTGTCTTTGGCTTGGGATGTTATCAGTGAAGGCGAAGCGATATTATTGCAAAGAGAAAAAAAATACAACAGCATTGATGAATTTTTGAATAATATGCCGGATAATAAAGAAATTGCTTTATATAATTATAATTTAGCGCAAAAATATTTATTGCCTGATTATGAAAAAAGCAATGAAAATTTAATTTTGGATTGCGCGCTGCGCGGAGCTTATCAATTTTATGTTTACATAAAAGACCCCGCCTCGAGCGGGGCAGGCGAGGATTTGGATTTAGATTTTGTTTTTCAGGATTTAAATAAGAACAATGACGCTGATCCGATTGATATTAATTTATATTATGATAATCAATTAATTGACAGCCGTCATTTGGATGATGACGGCATAACCTCGCCCCAGCCATCTAATTTGCCGGAAGGCGCTCATAAAGTTGAATTGCGCGGTTACAGAGAATTAAAATTTAAAACAGCTAATTTGCCGGAAGGCGCTTATAAAGTTGAATTGAGGGTTAATAACGATATTATTACCAAAAAGATATCAACCGCGCAAAGCAAGCTGTCTTTTATAAATAAAATTTGGCTGGCGGACGGATGCGGCGAGAATATTATTTTATATACAGACAGCAGGAAAATCAGCGCCCAGACAACTAATCCTGTTAAATTGCAAACAGTTTTAATTCAGGGCAAAGAATTAGAGATCAATGAAACCTACAAACAGTTTAATATTACGGCTGATGAAAATATAAGCGAAATAAGATTAGCGCAAGATGATGTTATTTTAGCGGGCGACGGCGTATTCAGTTTTAGCCAAAACGCTTTAATAAGTCCGGGCTTTAAAAAGATTAACGTTGATACGGATATTAATAAAGAAAGCATAAATTATGTTTTGGCGAATTATAGCGCGCCAAAAGAATCAGATGGCTGGAAAACAGCAAGCGCTGAATTTGACTTGTCAAAAGCGTATCGCGAGGATAATGATTTTCAGATTGGAACATCCGGCAAATACGGTTTTATAATTTCCATTCCGGGGCTTAGGGCGGATGACGAGGTTGAGGATTGGGTTGAGGTCGGGGAAATTGCGGTGGAATTAGAAGGAAGAAGTTTGTGGGAAAAATTAAAGCAGTTTTTTAATAATTATAAATAAATCATTAAAGATACAAGGACACAAGATACAAGATACAAACAAATTACAAATTTCAATAATTAAATTCCAAACCGTTTGGTTATTGGAATTTGTATCTTGTATCTTGTTTGTATCCTTATTTCTTGTATCTTGGTTATTATATTTTTTATATGTTTCATCCAATCACAAAAGAATTATTCTACACTCTAACCGCCGCGCTGGTTATTTTTTGCGCGCTTGAGCTGGCTTGGCCAGGTATAGTTTTGGCTTACATAAATATAAACTGGGTGTTGATATTTTGGCTGATAGTTGGTATAGTGGTAGTAGCGGTAGATAGTAAAAAACAGACGGCAGATAAATAGCAGTTTTAGTTATCAATTAAACTTATGGACTTAAAAGAAATTAAAAAAATAATCAAAAATAACCTTGCTTTTATTAAAGAAAAATACGGAGTAAAAGAGGTGGGTATTTTTGGTTCGTTCGCGACCGGCGAGCAGAAGAAAGGAAGCGATGTGGATGTGCTGGTTGAATTTAACAGATCTATTACTCTTTTAAAGTATGCGAATTTAAAAAATTTTTTAGAGGATCAATTAAACATTAAAGTAGATTTAGTGCAAAAGTCCGGCCTTAAGCCGCTTATAAAAGATTCTATTTTAAAAGAAACAATTTATTTATAATAATTAAGTTATGGCGAAACGAATACTTAAATTTTTTATTTCTGATATATTGGATGCTGCAAATAAAATTGAGAACTATGTAGAGTCCATAGAAGACTTTGATGATTTTAAGAACAATGAAGAAAAAATTGATGCTATTGTTCGTAATTTTGAAATCATAGGAGAAGCGGCAAACAATATTCCAAAAGAGATAAAATTAAAATATCCAGATATTAATTGGAGGGATATGGTAACAATGCGCAATATACTTTCTCATGAGTATTTTCAGGTAGCCCTTCAAGTTGTATGGGATACAATCAAGGAAGACATTCCCAATATTAAACTTTTAATGGAGCATATTTTAAAAGATTTGGAAGATAAATAAACAAATATAATTCATGAATAAAAAATTTTCAAAAAACAACATACCGTTTATACTGTTTTTATTATTTTTATTTTCTTTTATATTTAATTCAAAGATAATGCCTGTTTTGATAGCCGCGCTTATTTTATTTTTTATATTTAAAAAACTAATCCTGCCTCGGATTGAAAAATACAAGGCAGCAAATAAAAATATGAATCAAACAATTGATTTGGACAATTTAAAAGCCGGGCCAAAAGCGAAAAAGGCGATTTTAAGCATTGTGGTAATAATCTTCGCGCTTTGGCTGTTTTTTGCGTCAATAATTATCGTTGATGCGGGCGAGACAGGCGTTTATTCTCTATTTGGCAAAGTCAAAGATCAAGAATTATCTTCTGGATTTCATCTTGTTATTCCTTTGGCGAAAGTGACAAAAATGAGCATTAGGACAGAGGAGTACACAATGAGCATCGCGCAGGGCGAGGGCAAGAAATATAGCGCGGATGCCATAACCTCTTTAACCAAAGAGGGTTTGAGCGTTGATCTGGACATGACAGTGCTTTATCGCTTGCAGGAAGATAAGGCATCTGATGTTTATCGGGAATTAGGCCTGAATTTTGATGAAAAAATTATTCGGCCGACCATTAGGACATCAATCAGAGATGTTATCGCCCAATATGAAGCCAAGGATATTTATTCAGCGAAAAGAGAAGAAGCGGCGTTTCAAATAACTGATAATTTAAAAGCGGTCATGGATCCAAGGGGCATAATCATAGAAAGCGTGCTGTTGCGCAATGTGGCTTTGCCGGCCAATCTGGCTAACGCTATCCAAGAAAAATTGCAGGCAGAGCAGGAAGCCGAGAAATACGATTTTATTTTAGCCAAGGAAAAGAAAGAAAAAGAAAGAAAAATCATTGAAGCCGAAGGCCAGCAGGAATCGCAGAGAATCATCAACCAAAGTTTGACCACTAATTATTTGTATTATCTTTACATCAACCAGCTGAAAGACAGAGAAGGCACTATTTATGTCCCGACCAGCCCGACAACAGGAATGCCTGTGTTTAAAGAGCTTGGAAGATAAATATAATCCGAATACTACAAATTAATATCTCCCGAAAGCTTTCGGGACCCCGAATACGAATTATCCAAATAATTTAATTTGATTTGCAGCTATTTGAAGCATTTGGATTAATTCGTAGATTTGGATTATATATTTATGATCAATGGCGTTATTATAAAAAAACTTAATAAATACAAGGACGAGCGGGGCTGGCTGGCTGAAATTTTTCGTGAAGACGAAGGTGGGTTTAAACCGGCCATGAGTTATGTTAGCGTGACGAATCCGGGAGTAGTCCGCGGCCCGCATGAGCATGTTAAGCAGTCTGATTGTTTTGTATTTGTCGGACCCGGCGATTTTGAGCTATACTTATGGGATAGGCGAGGCGGAAGCGAAACTAACGGAGAACATGTGAAAATAAAAGTGGGTGAAAAAAATCTGTCTATGGTTATAGTGCCTCCGGGAGTCGTTCATGGCTACAAGTGCGTAAGTAAATGTCCGGCATACTGCATAAATTTGCCCGACAAATTGTATAAAGGAAAAAACAAAAAGCAGGAAGTTGACGAAATAAGATGGGAAGATGAAAAAAAATCATTATATGTTATTAAATAATTTATTAGGATTAGTTAATTAGCGGCTGGATAAAAATATTTTCCAAATTTCTAATTTCTAATTTCTAATTTCTAAAATCATGGACTGCATTTTTTGCAAACTCATAGCCGGCGAATTGCCCGGCCACAAAGTTTATGAGAATGACAAGGCAATGGCCTTCCTTGACATCCTGCCTATCAGCCCGGGACACACTATCATTGTTCCCAAAAATCATGTCGCCGATGTGGAGAACTTAAATGACGACGAGCTTTGCGCCATGGCAATCGCCATTAAAAAAATCGGCAAAGCGGTTATGGAAGGATTGGGCGTCAAGGGCTATAGCGTTTTTCTGGACAACAAAGACGCGGCCAACCAGCATGTTCCCCATGTCCATTTTCATTTAGTGCCCAGGAAAGAAGGCGACAATTTGGCAAGATGGCCGCAAACCGGCTATTCTGACGGAGAGGCGGAAGAGGCATTGGCTAAAATTATTGAAAAATTGCAATAAGGCATAATGCTAATTAATCCCGCCGAGGCGGGACTAATCCGCGAATTGCTAATACGCCGATAAAACTATTCGCAAAATTAGCATTATAATTTTATGTGTATTTTTTGCAATATTATAATAGGAAAAATTCCTTGTTATAAAACATTTGAAGACGATGATGTCATGGCTTTTTTGGATATTAATCCTGTAAGCCATGGCCATACATTGGTTGTGCCCAAAAAACATTTTACTAATATGGAAGATATCACGGAAGAAGAGCTAAGCAAGCTTATTAAAGCTGTGAAAAAAGTCGCTTACGCGCTAAAAAACGGCTTAGGCGCCGCGGGCTATAATGTCCAGCTTAATAATGACCCTGAAGCCGGGCAGGAAGTTCCGCATATTCATTTTCATATTATTCCCAGAAGACAAGGCGAT